>NZ_VXCX01000019.1:0-50599 GCF_052850745.1 Pseudomonas sp. 1121_17 | reverse complement strand
CCGCAACGCGGGCCCGGCGATGTCAGCGGCGAAGCTGAAACCGTGGGGCCGCTACGCACCCCTTTCGCGACACAAGGCCGCTCTACAGGGGATTGCTTTAGAGGGGGGTGACTGCCACGACGGCGCGGATATCCGCCGCCAGCTCACGCACGCGCGTGAGTTCGGTGTCCCACGAGCACATGAAGCGTGCGCCGCCGCTGCCAATGAAGGTGTAGAAACGCCAGCCCTTGTTGCGCAGCGCCTCGAGCGCCGGCTCCGGCATTTGCAGGAACACCCCGTTGGCCTCCACCGGGAACATCAGCTTCACCTGCGGCAGGTCGCTGACCAGCGAGGCCAGCAACTGCGCGCAGTGGTTGGCGTGGTTGCCGTGGCGCAGCCAGGCGCCGTCCTCCAGCAGGCCCACCCAAGGCGCGGAGAGGAAACGCATCTTCGATGCCAGCTGGCCAGCCTGCTTGCAACGGTAGTCGAAGTCTTCGGCCAGCTCGCGGTTGAAGAACAGGATCGCCTCGCCCACGGCCATGCCGTTCTTGGTGCCGCCAAAGCACAGCACATCGACGCCGGCCTTCCAGGTCAGCTCGGCCGGCGAGCAGCCGAGGAACGAGCAGGCATTGGTGAAGCGCGCGCCATCCATATGCAGGTTGAGGCCCAGCTCCTTGCAGGTGGCGCTGATCGCCTTGAGCTCGTCGGGGCGGTACACGGTGCCGACTTCGGTGGCCTGGGTGAGGGTCACCACGCGTGGTTTCGGATAGTGGATGTCCTGGCGTTTGAGCGCCACTTCGCGGATCGACTCAGGCGTCAGCTTGCCGTTGACGCTGGGCGCGGTGAGCAGCTTGGAGCCGTTCGAGAAAAACTCCGGAGCGCCGCATTCGTCGGTCTCGACGTGGGCGGTCTCCGAGCAGATCACGCTGTGGTAGCTCTGGCACAAGGAGGCCAGGGCCAACGAGTTAGCTGCGGTGCCGTTGAAGGCGAAGAACACTTCGCAGTCGGTTTCGAAGATCTTGCGAAAGTACGCCGCCGCACGCTCGGTCCACTGATCGTCGCCGTAGGCGCGCTCGTGGCCCTGATTGGCCTTGGCCATCGCCGCCCAGGCTTCGGGGCAGATGCCGGAATAGTTGTCGCTGGCGAATTGCTGGCTGTTATCTGTCATGACACGGTCCTGTGAACGACGCAGAGATGCACTCTAAACGATCATTTACCCGGTTGCCTATACAACCGTGCAGGGCGCAATTGCCCGGCCCGCCGGCGGCTCAAGCACGCGGGCGCAGGCCGATGGCTGATTTTGGCAAGCATGCCCGCGCGCGACAGCCCACCGGCGAATGTCGTAAACGCGCCATTGCAAGGCGTGCGCAGGCATCTGACCCACCCGCCGCAGTCATACCATCGGCACAAAGGGGCACTGAACCCTACTGACAAAAAATGATCGCTGCCGGGAGACACATGATGTTCAGCAAGCAAGACCAGATCCAGGGTTACGACGACGCGCTGCTGGCGGCGATGAATGCCGAAGAACAACGTCAGGAAGATCATATCGAGCTGATCGCTTCGGAAAACTACACCAGCAAGCGCGTGATGCAGGCCCAGGGCAGCGGCCTCACCAACAAATACGCCGAAGGTTATCCGGGCAAGCGTTACTACGGCGGTTGCGAGCACGTCGACAAAGTCGAGGCGCTGGCCATCGAGCGCGCCAAGCAGCTGTTCGGTGCCGACTACGCCAACGTCCAGCCGCACTCCGGTTCGTCGGCCAACAGCGCCGTTTACCTGGCCCTGCTGCAGGCCGGTGACACCATTCTGGGGATGAGCCTGGCCCACGGCGGTCACCTCACTCATGGTGCCAAGGTGTCGTCCTCGGGCAAGCTGTACAACGCGGTGCAATACGGCATCAACACCGACACCGGCCTGATCGACTACGACGAAGTCGAGCGCCTGGCGGTCGAGCATCAGCCGAAGATGATCGTTGCTGGTTTCTCCGCATACTCCAAGACCCTCGACTTCCCGCGCTTCCGCGCCATTGCCGACAAGGTAGGTGCACTGCTGTTCGTCGACATGGCCCACGTTGCCGGCCTGGTTGCCGCTGGCCTGTACCCGAACCCGCTGCCGTATGCCGACGTGGTCACCACCACTACTCACAAGACCCTGCGCGGTCCACGTGGCGGCCTGATCCTGGCCAAGGCCAACCCGGACATCGAGAAAAAGCTCAACGCGGCGGTATTCCCCGGCGCCCAGGGCGGCCCGCTGATGCACGTCATCGCCGGCAAGGCAGTGTGCTTCAAGGAAGCTCAGGAGCCTGGCTTCAAGCAGTACCAGCAGCAGGTCATCGACAACGCCCAGGCCATGGCCGAAGTGTTCATCAAGCGCGGTTATGACGTGGTGTCCGGCGGTACCGACAACCACCTGTTCCTGGTCAGCCTGATCCGTCAGGGCCTGACTGGCAAGGACGCTGACGCAGCCCTGGGCCGCGCGCACATCACCGTCAACAAGAACGCCGTGCCCAACGACCCGCAGTCGCCTTTCGTTACCTCGGGCCTGCGCATCGGCACCCCGGCGGTCACAACCCGCGGTTTCAAGGTGGCTCAGTGCGTGGCACTGGCCGGCTGGATCTGCGATGTCCTCGACAACCTGGGCGACGCCGACGTCGAAGCCGACGTTGCCAAGCAGGTCGCCGCACTGTGCGCCGACTTCCCGGTTTACCGCTGAGTGGAGTAACAGACAATGGAACGCTATTCGGGCTTCGGCCTTTTCAAACACTCCCTCAGCCACCACGAAAACTGGCAGCGCATGTGGCGCACGCCGACCCCGAAAAAGGTCTATGACGTGGTGATTGTAGGCGGCGGCGGGCATGGCCTGGCGACCGCCTACTACCTGGCCAAGGTGCACGGCATCACCAACGTTGCCGTGGTTGAAAAAGGCTGGCTGGGCGGCGGCAACACCGCGCGCAACACCACCATCGTGCGCTCCAACTACCTGTGGGACGAGTCGGCCAAGCTCTACGAGCACGCCATGAAACTGTGGGAAGGCCTGTCGCAGGACATCAACTACAACGTGATGTTCTCCCAGCGCGGTGTCTACAACCTCTGCCACACCCTGCAGGACATCCGTGATTCGGAGCGTCGAGTCAGCGCCAACCGCCTCAACGGCGTCGACGGCGAGCTGCTCAATACCGACCAGGTCGCGGCCGAGATCCCGTACCTGGACTGCTCGAAGAACACCCGCTACCCGATCCTCGGTGCAACCGTTCAGCGCCGTGGTGGTGTGGCCCGTCACGATGCAGTGGCATGGGGCTTTGCCCGCGCTGCCGACGCGCTCGGCGTCGACCTGATTCAACAGACCGAAGTGACCGGTTTCCGCAAGGAAAACGGCGCGGTGATCGGTGTCGAGACCAACAAGGGCTTCATCGGCGCCAAGCGCGTCGGCGTGGTCACTGCCGGTAACTCCGGGCACATGGCGCGCCTGGCTGGCTTCCGCCTGCCGCTCGAGTCGCACCCGCTGCAGGCGCTGGTTTCCGAGCCGATCAAGCCAATCATCGACAGCGTGATCATGTCCAACGCGGTACACGGCTACATCAGCCAGTCGGACAAAGGCGACCTGGTCATCGGTGCCGGTATCGATAGCTGGGTCGGCTACGGCCAGCGCGGTTCTTACCCGGTGATCGAGCACACCCTGCAGGCGATCGTCGAGATGTTCCCGATTCTCTCGCGGGTACGCATGAACCGCCAATGGGGCGGCATCGTCGACACCTGCCCGGACGCCTGCCCGATCATCTCCAAGACCCCGGTGAAGAACCTGTTCTTCAACTGCGGTTGGGGCACCGGCGGCTTCAAGGCCACCCCAGGCTCAGGCAACGTGTTTGCCGCAAGCCTGGCCAAAGGCGAAATGCACCCACTGGCTGCGCCATTCTCCATCGACCGCTTCTACAACGGTGCGCTGATCGATGAACACGGCGCTGCGGCCGTCGCCCACTAATCGGAGACAATCGTCATGTTGCATATTTTCTGTCCCCACTGCGGCGAGCTGCGCTCCGAAGAAGAGTTTCACGCCTCAGGCCAGGCCCATATTGCCCGCCCGCTCGATCCGGCGGCCTGCTCCGACGAGGAGTGGGGTACCTACATGTTTTTCCGCGACAACCCGCGTGGCATTCACCACGAACTGTGGGATCACGTCGCCGGTTGCCGCCAGTATTTCAACGTCACCCGCGACACCGTGACCTACGAAATTCTGGAAACCTACAAGATCGGCGAGAAGCCGCAGATCACTGCCGCCAGCAAGGCTAACGCCGCGCCGTCGACCGTCAAAGGCCTGGGGGAAAAAGTATGAGCCAGAGTTATCGCCTTGCCAGCGGCGGCCGTGTCAACCGCGGCAAAGTCCTCAATTTCAGCTTCAACGGCAAGACCTATCAGGGTTACGAAGGTGACAGCCTGGCTGCCGCGTTGCTCGCCAACGGCGTCGACGTCGTCGGCCGCAGCTTCAAGTATTCGCGGCCTCGCGGGATCATTGCAGCCGGCACCGAAGAGCCGAATGCGATCCTGCAGATCGGTTCCAGCGAAGCCACCCAGATCCCCAACGTGCGCGCCACTCAGCAGCCGCTGTATGCCGGCCTGGTCGCGACCAGCACCAACGGCTGGCCGAACGTCAACAACGACGTGATGGGCATCCTCGGCAAGGTCGGTGGCAGCATGATGCCGCCGGGCTTCTACTACAAAACCTTCATGTACCCGAAATCGTTCTGGATGACTTACGAGAAGTACATCCGCAAAGCCGCCGGTCTTGGCCGCGCGCCGCTGCAGAACGATCCGGACAGCTACGACTACATGAACCACCACTGCGACGTGCTGATCGTCGGTGCTGGCCCTGCCGGCCTGGCCGCAGCGCTGGCCGCTGGCCGCAGCGGTGCGCGGGTGATCATCGCCGATGAGCAGGAAGAGTTCGGCGGCAGCCTGCTCGACAGCCGTGAGACTCTCGATGGCAAGCCTGCCACCGACTGGGTCGCGGCTACCGTGGCCGAGCTGCAAGGCATGGCCGAAGTGCTGGTACTGCCACGCGCTACCGTCAACGGTTACCACGACCATAACTTCCTGACCATCCACGAGCGCCTGACCGACCACCTCGGTGACCGCGCGCCGATTGGCCAGGTGCGTCATCGCGTCCACCGCGTGCGTGCCAAGCAAGTTGTGCTGGCGGCTGGCGCCCACGAGCGTCCGCTGGTGTACGGCAACAACGATGTGCCGGGCAACATGCTCGCCGGCGCTGTCTCCACCTACGTGCGTCGCTACGGCGTGGCGCCTGGGCGCAAGCTGGTGCTGTCGACCAACAACGACCACGCCTATCGCGTGGCGCTGGACTGGCACGATGCCGGCCTGCAAGTGGTCGCGATCGCCGATGCACGGCACAATCCACGCGGTTCGCTGGTGGAAGAAGCACGCGCCAAGGGCATTCGCATCCTCACCTCCAGCGCTGTGGTTGAAGCGGCTGGCAGCAAGCATGTGACCGGTGCGCGGGTTGCCGCCATCGACGCCCAGGCGTTCACCGTGACCAGCCCTGGCGAAACCCTGGCCTGCGACCTGATCGCGACCTCCGGCGGCTACAGCCCGATCGTTCACCTGGCCTCGCACCTTGGCGGGCGTCCGGTATGGCGTGAAGACATCCTCGGTTTCGTCCCGGGTGATGCGCCGCAAAAGCGCGTCTGTGTTGGCGGCATGAATGGCGTCTACCCGCTCGGTGATGTCCTGGCCGATGGTTTTGAAGGTGGCGTGCGCGCCGCTACCGAAGCCGGCTTCAAGGCCGTGGTCGGTACCCTGCCCAAAGCCGTCCAGCGTACCGAGGAGCCTACCCTGGCCTTGTTCCAGGTGCCGCATGACAAAGGCACTCGTGGGCCGAAGCAGTTCGTTGATCAGCAGAACGACGTCACCGCTGCCGGCATCGAGCTGGCGACCCGTGAAGGCTTCGAGTCGGTCGAACACGTCAAGCGCTACACCGCGCTGGGCTTTGGTACCGACCAGGGCAAGCTGGGCAACATCAACGGCCTGGCCATCGCCGCCCGTTCGCTGGGTATCAGCATTGCGCAGATGGGCACCACCATGTTCCGCCCCAACTACACGCCGGTTACCTTCGGTGCGGTAGCGGGCCGTCACTGTGGTCACCTGTTCGAGCCGGTACGCTTCACCGCGCTGCATTCCTGGCACGTTAAAAACGGCGCCGAGTTCGAGGATGTCGGCCAGTGGAAACGTCCGTGGTATTTCCCAAAACCCGGTGAAGACATCCACGCTGCTGTTGAGCGTGAGTGCAAGGCAGTGCGCGACAGCGTCGGCCTGCTGGACGCCTCGACCCTCGGCAAGATCGACATTCAAGGCCCGGATGCGCGTGAGTTCCTCAACCGTATCTACACCAACGCCTGGACCAAGCTCGATGTGGGCAAGGCCCGTTATGGCCTGATGTGCAAGGAAGACGGCATGGTCTTCGACGACGGCGTGACCGCCTGCGTCGGCGACAACCACTTCATCATGACCACCACGACCGGTGGCGCAGCGCGCGTGCTGGGCTGGATGGAGCTGTACCTGCAGACCGAATGGCCGGAACTGAAGGTGTACTTCACCTCGGTCACCGACCACTGGGCAACCATGACCTTGTCTGGCCCCAACAGCCGCAAGCTGCTGGCCGAGATCAGCGACATCGACCTGGACAAGGATGCCTTCCCGTTCATGACCTGGAAGGAAGGCACCGTTGGCGGCGTGCCGGCGCGGGTGTTCCGCATCTCGTTCACCGGTGAGCTGTCGTACGAAGTCAACGTCCAGGCCAACTACGCCATGGGTGTGCTGGAGAAGATCGTTGCTGCTGGCAAACAGTACAACTTGACCCCGTATGGCACCGAGACCATGCACGTGCTGCGTGCCGAGAAGGGCTTCATCATCGTTGGCCAGGATACCGATGGCTCGATGAACGCCGACGACCTCAACATGAGCTGGTGTGTCGGACGCAACAAGCCGTACTCGTGGATCGGCCTGCGTGGCATGAACCGCGAAGACTGCCTGCGCGAAGACCGCAAGCAACTGGTCGGGCTCAAGCCGATCAACCCTAAACAGTGGCTGCCGGAAGGCGCTCAGCTGGTGTTCGATCCGAAGCAGCCGATCCCGATGGACATGGTCGGTCACGTCACCTCCAGCTATGCCTCCAACTCCCTCGGCTATTCGTTCGCCATGGGTGTGGTCAAGGGTGGTCTCAAGCGCATGGGTGAGCGGGTGTATTCGCCGCAGGCCGATGGCAGCGTGATCGAAGCAGAGATTGTGTCTTCGGTGTTCTTCGATCCGAAGGGTGAGCGGCAGAACGTCTGACACCAGACCGATGCTCAACTCTCGTGGCCGCGGCCGAGCGCCGCTGCCACGCCTGAACACAAGAATTCAAGGCAGGTAACAATGAGCGCTATCAACGTCTTCCAGCAAAACCCCGGCGCCGAGGCCAAGGCCCAGACGCCGCTGCACCATGCAGACCTCGCCAGCTTGGTGGGCAAGGGCCGCAACAACGCAGGCGTGACCCTGCGCGAGAAAAAACTGCTCGGTCATCTGACCTTGCGTGGCGACGGCCATGATCCGGCCTTTGCCAGCGGTGTACACAAGGCACTCGGCCTGGAGCTGCCGGTAGCCCTGACCGTGGTCGCCAAGGGCGAGACCTCGCTGCAATGGGTTGGCCCGGATGAGTGGCTGCTGATCGTCCCGGGCGGGCAGGAGTTTGCGGTCGAGCAGCAACTGCGCAACGCCCTCGCGGGCTTGCACATTCAGGTGGTCAACGTCAGCGGCGGGCAGACCCTGCTCGAGCTGCAGGGCGCCAACGTGCGCGACGTGCTGATGAAATCCACCAGCTATGATGTACATCCAAACAACTTCCCGGTGGGCAAGGCGGTCGGCACGGTGTTCGCCAAGTCGCAGTTGGTGATCCGCCGCACCGGTGAAGACACCTGGGAACTGGTGATTCGCCGCAGCTTCGCCGATTACTGGTGGATGTGGCTGCAGGACGCCTCGGCTGAATACGGCCTGAGCATCGAAGCCTAAGGAGAGTTACATGAGTCGGGCACCGGATACCTGGATTCTCACCGCCGACTGCCCGAGCATGCTCGGCACTGTCGATGTGGTGACGCGGTTTCTCTACGAGCAGCGTTGCTATGTCACCGAGCACCACTCCTTCGATGATCGGCTGTCGGGGCGCTTCTTCATTCGCGTCGAGTTCCGCCAGCCAGATGATTTCGATGAGTCGGGTTTTCGTGATGGCCTGGCCGAGCGCAGCGATGCGTTTGGTATGACCTTCGAGCTGACCGCACCCAATCACCGGCCCAAGGTGGTGATCATGGTGTCCAAGGCCGATCACTGCCTCAACGACTTGCTGTATCGCCAGCGCATCGGCCAGCTGGGCATGGAGGTGGTCGCGGTGATCTCCAACCACCCCGATCTCGAACCGCTGGCGCAGTGGCACAAGATCCCTTACTACCACTTCGCCCTCGACCCCAACGACAAACCGGCGCAAGAGCGCAAGGTGCTCAAGGTGATCGAAGACAGTGGTGCCGAGCTGGTGATCCTGGCGCGCTACATGCAGGTGCTGTCGCCTGAGCTGTGCCGGCGTCTGGATGGCTGGGCGATCAATATTCATCACTCGCTGCTGCCAGGTTTCAAGGGCGCCAAGCCTTATCACCAGGCGTACAACAAGGGCGTGAAGATGGTCGGTGCCACCGCGCACTACATCAACAACGACCTTGATGAAGGGCCGATCATTGCCCAGGGCGTCGAGGTGGTGGACCACAGCCACTACCCTGAAGACCTGATTGCCAAAGGCCGCGATATCGAAGGGCTGACCTTGGCCCGGGCGGTGGGTTATCACATCGAGCGGCGGGTGTTTCTCAACGCCAATCGGACGGTAGTGCTCTGAGATTGCTGGGGCTGCTGCGCAGCCCTTTCGCGACACAGGGCCGCTCCTACAAAGGACCGCATAGCCTGGGCCGACGCGGTCCCCTTTAGGAGCGGCCTCGTGTCGCGAAAGGGGCGCAAAGCGCCCCCAGCTATCTCAACCCCTACCTGGCGCCCGCTGACAAGCCACTGTCGTTTCCAGTCACAACCGCCGGCGCCCACAAGCCCACAATTCCCTCATTCCAGTAGTACATGCCGCCCATGGATGGCGGCGCTTCAACCAACGCTGCATAAGTACAAATCAAGCGAGGTAAGAGCATGTCTGGTAACCGTGGAGTGGTGTATCTCGGTGGCGGCAAAGTCGAGGTGCGGAACATTGACTACCCAAAAATGCAGGACCCGCGCGGCAAGAAAATCGAGCACGGCGTGATCCTCAAGGTGGTCTCCACCAACATCTGCGGCTCAGACCAGCACATGGTTCGTGGCCGCACCACCGCCCAGGTGGGCCTGGTACTCGGCCATGAAATCACCGGCGAAATCATCGAGATGGGTAGTGATGTCGAGCGCATGAAGATCGGCGACCTGGTCTCGGTTCCGTTCAACGTCGCGTGCGGACGCTGCCGTTCCTGCAAGGAAATGCACACCGGTGTATGCCTGACCGTCAACCCGGCACGTGCCGGCGGCGCCTACGGTTATGTCGACATGGGTGACTGGACCGGCGGCCAGGCGGAGTACGTGCTGGTGCCCTACGCCGACTTCAACCTGCTGAAACTGCCCGATCGCGACAAGGCCATGGAGAAGATCCGTGACCTGACCTGCCTGTCGGACATTCTGCCCACCGGCTACCACGGTGCAGTCACCGCCGGCGTCGGCCCGGGCAGTACTGTCTACGTGGCAGGCGCCGGCCCGGTCGGTCTGGCCGCTGCAGCGTCGGCACGCCTGCTGGGCGCCGCCTGCGTAATCGTCGGCGACTTGAACCCGCTGCGCCTGGCTCATGCCAAGTCACAGGGCTTCGAGGTGGTCGATCTGTCCAAGGACACCCCGCTGCATGAACAGATCATCGACATCCTTGGCGAGCCGGAAGTGGACTGTGCCGTCGATGCGGTAGGTTTCGAGGCGCGCGGTCACGGCCACGAAGGGGCCAAGCACGAAGCACCGGCGACAGTCCTCAACTCGCTGATGCAGGTTACCCGTGTCGCCGGCAACATCGGTATCCCCGGCCTGTATGTCACCGAAGATCCGGGTGCAGTGGACGCAGCGGCCAAGATCGGCGCACTGAGCATCCGCTTTGGCCTGGGCTGGGCCAAGTCGCACAGCTTCCACACCGGCCAGACCCCTACCATGAAGTACAACCGCCAGTTGATGCAGGCGATCATGTGGGACCGGATCAACATCGCCGAGGTGGTGGGGGTGCAGGTGATCAGCCTCGACCAGGCGCCGGAAGGATACGGCGAGTTCGATGCTGGCGTGCCGAAGAAATTCGTCATCGATCCGCACAAGACCTTCAGCGCTGCGTGATTCTTTGGGGCCGCTCTGCGGCCCCGATTTCCACCCCGGAACAAACCCCAAAAACCCCAGTCCAATGCCTCGTTTCCCAGGCCATCCCGGCCGACGAGGTCCCCCCGATGAAAGCGCTCACCCTGGCAACCCTGATGACCCTGGCTGCAAGCCCGGCGTTCGCCTTCAACCTCAATGACGCCGCCAACGCCGTGTCGGCCATGCAGACCCCCACTCAACAGGGCAAGGTGCAGGCCCCCGCCGAATCGGCCAACCTGCTCAACACCCTCGGCATCCAACTGAACATCACCCCCGAACAAGCCATCGGCGGCGCAGGAGCAATGCTGGGCCTGGCCCGCAACAACCTCAGCACTGCCGACTACGGCCAGTTGACTCAGGCTGTACCCGGATTGGATCTGCTCGCCGGGGCTAACGCACTTGGCGGTCTGGGTGGTTTGGGCGGCCTGCTGGGCAACGGTGGCGACAATCAATCCGGCCTGAACAACGCTCTGGGCGGCAACGTCGAGAACCGCAACGACCTCAATGACGCCTTCAAGGCGCTGGGTATGGATACCGGCATGATCGGCCAGTTTGCCCCGCTGATCCTGCAGTACCTCGGCCAGCAAGGCCTGGCCGGCTCGCTGCTGCAGAACCTGGGCAGCCTGTGGGGCTCGCCTGCGGTGGCCACCCCACCGTCGATCTGAACCGCAATCGGCCCCGGCAAGTGCGCCGGGGTCAGGCCAGCTCGGCGCGCAGTTGCTCGATGCGCTGGTCCTTGTCCAGCCACAGCTGATTGACCCAAGCCTGCACGCGCTGGCGGAACAGCGGGTCGTTCTCGTAGTCGCCATCCCACAGGCTCGGGTCCAGCTCGTGCACCTGAATGTGGATGATCACCCGGCTGACGCTGCCGTTGAGCAAGTCCCAGAAGCCCGGTGCCTTGTTGCCGGGGTAGACGATGGTCACGTCCAGCAGCGCATCGAGCTGCTCACCCAGCGCTGCCAGCACAAACGCCACGCCGCCGGCTTTGGGCTTGAGCAGGTGCTTGAACGGCGATTGCTGTTCGCGGCGCTTGGCTTCGGTGAAACGGGTGCCTTCGAGGTAGTTGACCACGGTCACCGGCTGACGCTTGAACAGTTCGCAGGCGGCCTTGGTAATTTCCAGATCCTTGCCTTTGAGCTCCGGGTGCTTCTCCAGAAACGCCTTGCTGTAACGCTTCATGAACGGGTAGTCCAGACCCCACCAGGCCAGGCCCAGCAGTGGCACCCAGATCAGCTCCTTTTTCAGGAAGAACTTGAAGAACGGCACGCGCCGGTTAAGGCTTTCGATCAACGCCGGGATGTCCACCCAGCTCTGGTGGTTGCTGACGCACAGGTAGGAGGTGTCGGTGCGCAGGGTATCGACTCCACGCACGTCCCACTGGGTCGGCACGCACAGGGCAAAGATTGCCTTGTCGATGGCCGACCAGCTCTCGGCGAACCACATCACGGCGGCCGAGGCGTAGTCGCGGCCGCGCCCGGGCAGTACCAGCTTGAGCAGGGCAAACACCATCAATGGGCAGATCATCACCACCGTGTTGAGCAGGAGCAAAAGGCCGGTAACGATCCCGGTCAGCAGGCGACGCATAAAAACACTCTTGTTGTATGAAATTGGCAGGCTGCAATGATAAATGCGCTAAACGCCTACGCCAAACTTCCTAGATCAGCAGGGCCAGACAAATGTTTCACATTATGTTGAGTAAGCTCGGGCAACGAACCTATCCCGTTGTTGCAGTCTAAGCACTGTCTTGTATTTAGGATGCCTGCCCTGTGAAATCGATGCTTGCCCTGTTGTCGTTGCTCGCCCTGCCGGTCATGGCCGCCGAGCCGACCCTTTATGGCCGTTACGAGTACATCTCGCTGCCGGAAATCGGCGGCCAGACGTTGAAGGCGAAGATGGACACCGGAGCCCTGACCGCGTCGCTGTCGGCCAAGGATATCGAGCGGTTTACCCGCGACGGCGAAGACTGGGTGCGCTTCCGCCTGGCGACCAAGGATGCCGATGGCAAGGTCTACGAGCACAAGGTCGCGCGCATCAGCAAGATCAAGGCGCGTGCCGATGAAGACGAAGAAGAGGGCGAAACTGCTGAGGCCGCCAAGCGCCCGGTAGTCGATCTGGAGCTGTGCCTGGGCGGCGAGAAGCGCACCGTCGAGGTCAACCTGACCGACCGCAGCAGCTTCAACTATCCGCTGTTGATCGGTGCCAAGGCGTTGCGTGAGTTCAAGGCGGCGGTCAACCCGGCGCGTAGATACACCGCAGGCAAGCCTGGCTGCTGAGGCGCCGCCCACGGCCAGGCAAAGGCAAGCTGCAAGTGCGAGCGGATCGGTGTAAGTTCACGCCATCCGCTTCGTCTTGAAGCTCACCGCTTGAGGCTTGCAGCCAGACCGTGGCCCACATTCTTATTGTTGAAGACGAATCGGCGATTGCCGATACCCTGATCTATGCCCTGCAGGCCGATGGCCACAGCACCGAGTGGGTTTCGCTCGGCAGCGCTGCGGTCGAGCGCCAGCGCCTGCTGCCAGCAGACCTGGTAATTCTGGACATCGGCCTGCCCGATATCAGTGGCTTTGAAACCTGTCGCCAGTTACGCCGTTTCAGCGAAGTGCCGGTGATGTTCCTGAGTGCCCGTGACGCTGAAATAGACCGCGTGCTGGGCCTGGAAATCGGTGCCGACGACTACGTGGTCAAGCCGTTCAGCCCGCGGGAAGTGGCGGCGCGGGTGCGGGCGATCCTCAAGCGCATGGCGCCGCGCAGCGAAACGCCCGCTGTGGCGACGCTGTTTCAGGTCGACACGCTGCGCATGCAGATCGTTTACCGTGGTTTCAGCCTGGCCCTGACCCGTCACGAGTTTCGCCTGCTGCAGTGCTTGCTTGAGCAGCCGCAGCGGGTGTTCAGCCGCGAGCAGTTGCTCGACGCGCTGGGGGTAGCGGGGGACGCTGGCTACGAGCGCACCATCGACAGTCATATCAAGAGCCTGCGCGCCAAGCTGCGCCAGGTCGCCGCTGACGCCGAGCCGATCCAGACCCACCGCGGCCTGGGCTACAGCTACAGCCCGGAACACGCCTGATGCGCCTGGGTATTCGGATCTTTCTGGTGTACTTCCTGTTTGTCGGGCTGGCTGGCTATTTTCTGCTCAATACCGTGCGTGAGCAGATCCGCCCGGTGGTGCGCCAGGCTTCCGAAGAAACTCTGGTCGACACTGCCAACCTGCTGGCGGAGATCCTCCACGACGACGTCAAGGCCGGGACCCTTGGCCAGAGCCGCTTGCCGCAGTTGCTTGAATCATACGGCCAACGCCGCCCCGGTGCGCAGATCTGGGGGCTGGCGAAGAATCAGGTCAGCCACCGCATCTACGTGACCGACGCCAATGGCATCGTCCTGCTCGACTCGGCCGGGGTCGATCTGGGCAAGGATTACTCACGCTGGAACGACGTCTACCTGACTTTGCACGGGCAATACGGTGCGCGCTCTTCACGCAGCGATCCGGATGACGAAAGCACCTCGGTGATGCACGTCGCGGCGCCGATCATGGATGCCGGCAAGATCATCGGCGTGGTCACCGTGGCCAAGCCCAACAGCTCGCTGCAGCCGTACATCGACCGCGCCGAGCGGCGCCTGCTCAATCTTGGCCTGGGCTTGATCATCCTCGGCCTGCTGGTCGGTGCGCTGTTGTCGTGGTGGCTGGCGCGCTCGCTGCGCAGGCTCACCCACTACGCCCAGGCGGTCAGCGAGGGTCAGCGCGCGGCGTTGCCGCATTACAAGGGCGGCGAGCTCGAGCAACTCGCCACCGCAGTCGAGCGGATGCGCACCGAGCTTGCCGGCAAGGCCTATGTCGAGCGCTATGTGCATACCCTGACCCACGAGCTGAAAAGCCCGCTGGCGGCGATTCGTGGCGCCTCCGAGCTGCTGCAGGGCGACATGCCCGCCGAGCAGCGGCTGCGTTTTGCCAGCAATATCGAACGTGAGAGCGGGCGCTTGCAGCAGATGATCGAACGCTTGCTGAATCTCGCCCAGGTCGAGCAGATGCAGGCTCTGGAGGATGAGCAGGAGGTGGCGCTGGCGGCGCTGGTCGACGAGTTGCTGCTGGCCCACGCAGCGCGTATCGACAGCGCTGGCTTGCAGGTGCGCCAGCGCGTGCCGGCGGCGGTGCGGTTGCGTTGTGATCCGTACCTGATGCGCCAGGCGTTGGCCAACCTGCTCGAGAATGCACTGGACTTCACCCCGGCGGGTGGGGCGTTGCTGTTCGAGCTGGAGCAGGGCGGCGAACGCGTCGCGTTGAGCCTGTTCAACCAGGGTGAGGCAATTCCGCAATACGCGATAGGGCGCGTCAGCGAGCGCTTCTATTCGCTGCCGCGACCCGGCAGTGGGCGCAAGAGCAGCGGTCTGGGGCTGAATTTTGTCGCAGAGGTGATGCAGCTGCATGGTGGCGAGTTGGCGGTGGATAACGTCGAGGGCGGCGTGCGGGTGAGGTTGTTGCTGCCGCTGCGGCGCATCTGTTGAATTACCGAGGCGCTCACCACAGTATCTCCACGCAATCTCCACATTGGCTCCCTGCTGGCTCCACAGGTGCGGCACAGACTGTGCCCATCGCCAACGGAGCCCCCACCCATGAACAAGACCCTGAGTTTCAAGCTCGGCATGATCGCCTTGCTGATGTTGCTGCTGTTGATACCGCTGCTGATGATCGGTGGCCTGATCGAGGACCGGCAGAACCTGCGCGACAATGTGCTGGCCGACATCGCTCAGAGCTCCAGCTTCGATCAGCTGATCTCCGGCCCACTGCTGGTGGTGCCGTACCGCAAGTACGAGCGGCGCTGGATCGACAAGGACGGCCAGAGCGTACAGGAGACGGTCACCGTTAACGGCCAGCTGTACTTCCTGCCGGAGACGTTCGACGCTGACATCAACATCGATACCGAACTGCGCGCCCGCGGCATCTATCAGGCGCGGCTGTTCCACGCCAAGAGCCAGATAGCCGGGCGGTTCAAGCTGCCCCAGCGTTGGGGCATCGACAAGGACTATGAGGACTACCGTTTCGACAAGCCGTTCCTGGTGGTCGGCATCAGCGACATCCGCGGCATCGAGAGCAACCTGGAACTGCAGCTGGATGATCAACGCCTGCCTTTCGCTGCAGGTACTGGTCTGGACTGGATGCGTGGCGGTGTGCACGTGCCGTTGCCGCAGTTCGATGGCCAGCAGGCGCGTGAGTTCACCTATGGCTTCGAGCTTGCCCTGCAAGGCACCGGGCAGCTGTACGTGCTGCCGATCGGGCGCAGCAGCAGTGTCGACATGCAGGCCAACTGGCCGCACCCAAGCTTTGTCGGCAGTTACTTGCCAAGCCGGCGCGAGATCAGCGGTGAGGGCTTCAAGGCCCACTGGCAGACCTCGTTCTTTGCCACCAACCTGGAAGATGCCCTGCGCCAGTGTGCGACGGTCGCCGACTGTAGCGAGTACAAGCAGCGCACCTTTGGCGTGAGCTTTGTCGACCCGGTCGACCAGTACCTCAAGAGCGAGCGGGCGATCAAATATGCGCTGCTGTTCATTGCTCTGACCTTTGCCGGATTCTTCCTCTTCGAGGTGCTGAAAAACCTCAGCGTGCACCCGGTGCAGTACGTGCTGGTAGGCGTGGCGTTGGCGTTCTTCTACCTGCTGTTGCTGTCACTGTCCGAGCACCTGGGCTTTGGCGCTGCCTATGGTTTGTCGGCGTCGGCTTGTGTGCTGCTGATCGGCTTCTACCTCAGCCACGTGCTGCGCAGTGTCTGGCGCGGGTTGGGCTTCGCTGGCGGGTTGGCGGTGCTCTACGCGATGTTGTTCGCGCTGCTCAGCGCCGAGGACTACGCGCTGTTGATGGGCTCGCTGCTGTGCTTTGGCTTGCTCGGCGTATTCATGGTCCTGACCCGACGCCTGGACTGGTCGCGGGTGGGGAGGTCGGCATGAGGGAGGAACGTGAGCTGGGGCGCCGGCTGGCGCTGCAGATCGGCCTGCTGTTTGCGCCAGGCCAGCGCTGAAAGAGGGGCCGCATTGCGGCCCCTTTTGCCGTCAGTCAGGCAGCTGGCGCAGTGGCGCGCAGCGAAGGCCGCTGCGACACTTCGGCGTACCAGGCCGCCAGGCCGGGCTGGCACTCACGCCAGCCGAACTCAGGCTGGCGCAGGTCCAGATAACCCAGCGCGCAGGCGACGCCGATGGCGACCATGTCGAACCCGGAGATCAGCTCGGCCAGATGCTCCTGCTCCAGGTTGGCCAGGCTGCGGCGGATCTTCTCGCTCTGCGCTTCGAGCCAGCCATCCCAGCGCTTGTCCTGCGGGCGCAGGAAGCTCTCGTAGCGGCTCGATACCGCCGCATCCATGATCGCGTCGGCCTGCGCCGCCAGGGTCAGCCGGCGCCAGCGGGCCGAGCCCTCACGCGGGATCAGCGGGGTGCCGACGTGCTGGCTGTCGAGGTACTCGCAGATCACCCGGCTGTCATGCAGCACAGTGCCGTCTTCCAGGCGCAGGGCCGGAATCTTGCCGATCGGGTTGTCCTGGTTGAGTTGCTCGTCGCCAGCCACCGGGCTGATATTCACTGCCTGCAACTGTACCCGCGGCAGTTGCCCGGTTTCGTGCAGCACCACCATGACCTTGCGCACGAACGGCGACAGCGGCGAGTGGAACAGGGTCATCGTGCTCATGGCCGGGCCTCAGTTGCCTTGCAGGCTGGGCGGCAGGCACACGCCGGTGCCAGCGATGCCGCAATAGCCGTTGGGGTTCTTGGCCAGATATTGCTGGTGGTAGGCCTCGGCGAAGTACACCGTTGGCGCCTGCTCGATCTCGGTGGTGATCGGGCCAAAGCCGGCCTTGTCCAGCTCAGCCTGGTAGGCCGCTTTGCTCGCGTTGGCTTGCTCGAGCTGCTCGGGACTGGTGCAGAAGATCGCCGAACGGTACTGGGTGCCGACGTCGTTGCCCTGACGCATGCCCTGGGTCGGATTGTGCAGCTCCCAGAACATCGCCAGCAGCTCCTGATAGCTGACCTTGTCCTTGTCGAACACGACCAGCACCACTTCGGTGTGGCCGGTCAGGCCCGAGCAGACTTCTTCGTAGGTTGGGTTCGGGGTGAAGCCGCCGGCATAGCCGACCACCGTGCTGACCACGCCTTCGCGCTGCCAGAAGCGGCGCTCGGCGCCCCAGAAGCAACCCAGGCCAAAGATGGCGAAATCGACGTTCTGAAAGAACGGCCCAAGCAGCGGCGTCTCGTTGAAGACGTAATGCATCTCGGGCAGGCTCATCGGCGTCTCGCGGCCAGGCAGGGCCTGTTCCGCAGTAGGCAGGACGTTTTTGTTCACCAGGATTTCCGAACGCAGGACCATGGCCGCTCCTCTGTATATTCAGTAGATGTAGGCAGGGGCCGTCAGCGCGCTGCTGCAGCCCGAATGACTTGTATAGTGCCCGAGACTGAGCGCGCTGTCAGGCCACTGGTCCGCGCGGGTAGCGCTTGAGGCGCTCAACCAGTTCGCGGCCGGGGATTGGTCGATCGAACAGGTAGCCCTGGCCGACGTCACAACGATGGCGGCGCAGGAAAGCCAGCTGCGCAGGGGTCTCGATACCCTCGGCAACTACCTTGAGCTTGAGGTTGTGAGCCATGGCCACCACCGCCGAGGTGATTTCCATGTCGTCCTGGTTGTCCGGGATTTCGTTGATGAAGCTGCGGTCGATCTTGATGATGTCGATCGGGAATTTCTTCAGGTAGCTCAGCGACGAATAGCCGGTACCAAAGTCATCCATCGCCAGGGTCAGCCCCAACGCCTTCAGTTCGATCAGCTGGCGGTGGGTGTCTTCGGTCGCCTCAAGCAGCAAGCCTTCGGTCAGCTCCAGTTCCAGCAAGTGCGAAGGCAGGCCTTCTTCCCTGATGATCGAGCCGATCGAGCTGACCAGCTCCGGGTCGGAAAACTGCTTGGGCGAAAGGTTGATGGCGACGTGCAGGTCACCCAGGCCAGCGGCGCTCAGTTCAAGGCTCATGCGGCACGACTGGCGCACCACCCACTTGCCGATAGGGATGATCAGGCCGGTTTCTTCGGCCACACTGATGAACTGATCCGGGCGGATCATGCCGCGCTCCGGGTGGTTCCAGCGCAGCAGCGCCTCCAGCCCGAGCAGGCGCCCGCTGCGCAGGCACAGCTTGGGCTGGTAGAACACCTCCAGCTCGTTCTGGGTCAGGGCGCGGCGCAGGTTGTTCTCGACGAACAGCTTGTAGCTGGCTTCGGCGTTGAGCACTTCGGTGAACACCTGCACCTGATGCTTGCCGTTGGCCTTGGCCTTGTGCAGGGCGAGGCCGGCGTTTTTCATCAGGGTCTGCGGGTCGCTGCCGTGCAGCGGCGCGCAGGCCAGGCCGACCGAGGCGGTGACGTTGATCAGCTGGTTGTCGACGAACATCGGCTTGTCGAGGGTGCGCAGCAGTTGCAGGGCAATGCTCTGGCCGCCCTCCAGGCTGGTGTGGTCGAGCAGCACGGCAAATTCGTTACTGGCAAAGCGCGCAAGGATGCCGCCGACGGTCAGACTGTTGCGCAGGCGTCGGGCCAGGCTCACCAGCAGCTTGTCGCCGGTCTGGTGGCCAAGGCTGTCGTTGATCCGCTTGAAGTTGTCGATGTCGACCAGCAGCAGGCACAGCGAACTGGCGCTGTCGCGGCTGAAGCGCTCATCGAGGTTGCGAATGAACGCCGGGCGGTTGCCCAGGTTGGTCAGGTTGTCGGTGTAGGCCAGGCGCTCGATGCGCTGCTGAGCCAGCTTGCTCTGGGTGACGTCTTCGTAGATGCCGATGTAGTGGGTCAACTCGCGGTTGTCCCCGTACACCTTGGAAATCGACAGCTGACCCCAGTAAGGTTCGAGGTTCTTGCGCCGGCTCTTGAATTCGCCCTGCCAGCTGTTGCCCATATCCAGGCTCGACGGCGAATCGAACAGCAGCTCGCTGAGGTTTTCCAGGGCCGGCAGTTCGGACAGGCGATGGCCCTGGACCTCATCGGTGCTGTACTGGGTGATCGCGGTGAAACTTGGGTTGACGTACTCGACCACGCCGTCGCGGTTGACCAGCAAAAAGGCGCTGGCGCTCTGCTCGACCGCCCGCTGGAACAGGTGCAACGCGCTGGCAGCGGTACGCCGGTTGTGGTTGGTGATGACCTGGGCGAACTGGTCGGCGAGCTCGCCGGCAAAAGCGATTTCATCCGACTGCCAGGCCCGCGGCATGCCGGTCTGCTCCAGGCACAGCACGCCGACTACCTGGCCGTCGACGCGGATACTGGCGTCGAGCATGGCGTTGTCGGAGGCCGGGAACAGGCTCTGCGCCATGTCGCGGGTGCGCGGGTCGTGGCTGGCGTTGTGCGCGTCGATGGCGCGGCTGGCATGCAGCGCTTCGATGTAGTCGGGGAACTGGCTGGCGTCGATCGGGACCGGTAGGCGATGCTCCTGGTCAAGCCGGTACCAAGCGGTAATCGGCTCCAGCTGCTGGTCATGCAGGTACCAAATGCTCGAGCAGTCGACGTTGTAGATTTCACAGGCGCTGCGGGTGATCAGCTCGGCGGCTTCGAGCAGCGAGTTGTCGGCGCTGTAGCGCTGCCGCGCCAGGCGCAGAATCAAGTCTTGCTGGGCCCGTACCCGCTCCAGATGCTCGAGCTGTTCCTGCTGTGCACGCTGGTTCAGCTGTAGGGCGATCTGCAGGCGGTTGTTGCGGGTTTCCAGGTCGCTGGCGGTCATGTTGATGCTGTCTTCGGCGTGATCATCCAGCACTGTCAGGTACCCGCGCAGCAGCTGCCGGCCATGCTGCTTGTAGACTTCGCCGCATTCGAGCAAACGCAATGGCGCCGGGCCAACGTGCAGGGTGTAGCGCACCCGGTAATGACCACGGCGCGACAGCTGCAGCTGGATCTCGTCATGCAGGCGATAGCGTGCTTCGGGCTCCATCAGGCTGGCATATGGCGAGCTGACCAACGCGCACAGCTCAGCAGCAGGCAGGCCGAATTGGCGGTCGCAGTTGGGGTCCAGGTAGAGCATGGCCCAGTTGGCTTCGTTGAGCCTTTCGAAACGCAGCATGCCCAGCCGCGAGGGCACGGGTAGCTGGGTCACGACCTCGGCCGCCACTCGGGTCGCGGCATCGGGTTGGCTTTTCATCGAAGACTCGCTTGAAGAGGGTGACAGGGCCTGGCAGGCAGCGCATCTGGCAAGGTTGCATCATGTCCCGAAGGCTGGCAAGCGGCCATGCCGGGCTATTGGCAGTTTATCGGCAGGGGCGTGAGTTTCTGCAGCCGGTTGCAGTTTTGCGGGCAAAAAAAAGCCCCGCCAGGGGCGGGGTTGAGGTACGAGCGTGGCAGCTCGAAAGTGGTGCCTGCTGCCCCGGCATGTACCGGGGCAGCAGTTGCAGCATTACAGCAGGATGGTGCGGATATCACCCAGCAAGTCGCTCAGGCGCTTGGTGAAACGCGCAGCAGCGGCGCCGTTGATCACACGGTGATCGTACGACAGCGACAGCGGCAGCATCAGCTTGGGCTGGAAGGCCTTGCCATCCCAGACTGGCTGGATAGTTGCCTTGGATACACCCAAGATCGCCACTTCCGGCGCGTTGACGATCGGCGTGAAGCCAGTGCCGCCAATGTGACCGAGGCTGGAGATGGTGAAGCAGGCGCCCTGCATCTCGTCGGCCGAAAGCTTTTTGGTACGGGCTTTTTCAGCCAGTGCCGCAGCTTCGCCAGCCAGTTGCAGCAGGCTCTTCTGGTCAACGTTCTTGATGACCGGGACCAGCAGACCATCCGGGGTGTCGACGGCGAAACCGACGTTGACGTACTTCTTGCGGATGATTGCCTTGCCGCTTGGTGCCAGCGAACTGTTGAAGTCCGGCAGCTCCTTGAGCAGGTGGGCGCAGGCCTTGAGCAGCAGCGGCAGTACGGTCAGCTTGACGCCGGCCTTTTCCGCTACGGCTTTTTGCGCGACACGGAAGGCTTCCAGCTCGGTGATGTCAGCCGAATCGAACTGAGTCACGTGCGGCACGTTGAGCCAGCTGCGGTGCAGGTTGGCAGCGCCGACCTGCATCAGGCGGGTCATGGCCACTTCTTCGACTTCACCGAACTTGCTGAAGTCGACCACCGGGATCGGCGGGATACCAGCACCACCGGTTGCACCGGCGGCGGCCGGAGCTTCCTTGGCCTTCTGCATCATCGCCTTGACGTAGACCTGCACGTCTTCCTTGAGGATGCGACCGTGCGGACCAGTAGCCGAAACAGCGCCCAGCTCAACACCGAATTCACGGGCCAGCTGACGTACCGCAGGGCCGGCATGGACCTTGGCGTTGCTGGCAGCAGCCGGGGCAGCAGCCTGGGCCGGTGCAGCAGCTGGAGCCGGTGCGGCGGCAGGTGCGGCAGCCGGAGCAGCCTCAGCCTTGGCCGGTGCGGCAGCAGCCTGGGCAGGGGCCGCAGCAGGTGCGGCGCCAGCGATCTTCAACTTGAGGATCAGGTCACCGGTGCCGACTTCGTCGTCCAGCTTGGCGATCACTTCTTCAACCACGCCAGCGGCAGGCGAAGGGATCTCCATGGAGGCCTTGTCGGACTCCAGGGTGATCAGCGACTGGTCAGCTTCGACGGTGTCGCCGGCCTTGACCAGTACTTCGATGATCTTGGCCTTGCCCGACGAGCCGATGTCCGGCACGTGGATGTCCTGCACGGTGGCAGCAGCAGGAGCTGCGGCCGGCGCAGGAGCAGCCTCGGCGGCTGGCGCAGGCGCGGCAGCCGGTTGTTCGGCGGCAGGCGCAGCAGCGGCCGGAGCCTCGGACGCCGCAGCGCCCTCGGCTTCCAGAACCAGCAGTTCGTCGCCTTCTTTCAGGCGATCGCCCAGCTTGACCTTGAGCTCTTTGACGATGCCGGCTTTAGGCGCCGGAATCTCCATGGAGGCCTTGTCGGACTCCAGGGTCAGCAGGCTCTGGTCAGCCTCGATGCGGTCGCCAACCTTGACGAACAGCTCGATGATTTCACCTTCACCGCTGCCGATGTCAGGTACGCGAATGAGTTCGCTCACTTAAAAATACTCCTCAGCAGTCCAGTGGGTTGCGCTTGTCCGGGTCGATGCCGAACTTGACGATGGCATCAGCTACCACCTTCGGTTCGATCTCGCCACGGTCAGCCAAGGCTTCCAGGGCAGCCAGCACCACGAAGTGACGGTCAACTTCGAAGAAGTGACGCAGCTTCTTGCGGCTGTCGCTGCGACCGAAACCATCGGTACCCAGGACTTTGAACTCTTTGCTCGGCACCCACTGACGGATCTGCTCGGCAAAAATCTTCATGTAGTCGGTCGATGCGATAACCGGGCCTTTGCGACCGGTCAGGCACTGCTCGACGTAAGTCTGCTGTGGCTTCTGGCCAGGCTTGAGGCGGTTGGCGCGTTCTACGGCGAGGCCGTCGCGACGCAGTTCGTTGAAGCTGGTAACGCTCCACACGTCGGCACCGACGTTGAACTCTTCGCGCAGGATCTTCGCAGCTTCACGGACTTCACGCAGGATGGTGCCGGAGCCCATCAGCTGAACGTGGTGTGCCGCGTCGCGGGTGTCTTCTTCGAGCAGGTACATGCCCTTGACGATACCTTCCTCGACACCGGCCGGGATTGCCGGCTGCTGGTAGGATTCGTTCATCACGGTGATGTAGTAGAAGATGTCCTGTTGCTCTTCGGTCATCTTCTTCATGCCGTCCTGAATGATCACCGCCAGCTCATAGCCGTAGGTTGGATCGTAGGTGCGGCAGTTCGGGATGGTCCCGGCCAGCAGGTGGCTATGACCGTCTTCGTGCTGCAGGCCTTCACCGTTGAGGGTGGTACGGCCGGCGGTACCGCCGATCAGGAAGCCACGGGTGCGGCTGTCGCCGGCGGCCCAGGCCAGGTCACCGATACGCTGGAAGCCGAACATCGAGTAGAAGATGTAGAACGGCAGCATCGGCTGGTTGTGGTTCGAGTACGAAGTACCGGCAGCGATGAACGACGACATGGCGCCGGCTTCGTTGATGCCTTCTTCGAGAATCTGACCTTTCTTGTCTTCGCGGTAGAACATCACCTGATCTTTGTCGACTGGCTCGTAGAGCTGGCCGACCGACGAGTAGATGCCCAGCTGGCGGAACATGCCTTCCATACCGAAGGTACGGGCTTCGTCCGGGATGATCGGAACGATGCGCTGGCCAATCTCTTTGTCCTTGACCAGCTGCGCGAGGATCCGCACGAAGGCCATGGTGGTGGAGATTTCACGGTCGCCCGAACCGTCCAGGATAGCCTTGAGGGTTTCCAGGGGCGGGGTCGGGATGCTCATGCTCTTGGCGCGGCGCTGTGGCACGAAGCCACCCAGGGCGGAGCGACGCTCGGCCAGGTAACGGGCCTCGGCGCTGCCTTCTTCTGGTTTGAAGAACGGCAGGTTCTCCAGCTCGTCGTCCTTGACCGGGATGTCGAAACGATCACGGAAGTGACGCAGGCTGTCGACGTCGACCTTCTTGGTGTTGTGCGCGGTGTTCTTGGCTTCGCCAGCACCGGTACCGTAACCCTTGATGGTCTTGGCCAGGATGACGGTCGGCTGATCCTTGTGGTTCACAGCCTGGTGGTACGCCGCGTAGACCTTGTACGGGTCGTGGCCGCCACGGTTGAGCTTCCAGATCTCGTCATCGGACAGGTCTTCGACCATGGCCTTGAGCTCTGGAGTGTTGAAGAAGTGCTGACGGACGTACGCGCCGTCCTTGGCCTTGTAGTTCTGGTACTCGCCGTCGATGACTTCGTCCATGCGACGTTGCAGGATACCGTCGACGTCCTTGGCCAGCAGTGGGTCCCAGAAACGGCCCCAGACCACTTTGTTGACGTTCCAGCCACCGCCACGGAACACGCCTTCGAGTTCCTGGATGATCTTGCCGTTACCGCGCACTGGGCCGTCGAGGCGCTGCAGGTTGCAGTTGATGACGAAGATCAGGTTGTCCAGCTTCTCGCGGCCAGCCAGGGAGATCGCGCCCAGGGATTCCGGCTCGTCGCACTCGCCGTCGCCCATGAAGCACCAGACCTTTTGCTTGCCGGCCGGGATGTAGCCGCGGGCTTCGAGGTACTTCATGAAGCGCGCCTGGTAGATCGCCTGGATCGGGCCCAGACCCATCGAAACGGTCGGGAACTGCCAGAAATCAGGCATCAGCCATGGGTGCGGGTAGGACGACAGGCCTTTGCCATCGACTTCCTGACGGAAGTTGTTCATCTGCTCTTCGCTGATCCGGCCTTCCATGAAGGCACGGGCGTAGACGCCAGGCGAGGCGTGGCCCTGGAAGAAGATCAAGTCGCCGCCGTGTTCGTCGGTCGGGGCCTGGAAGAAGTAGTTGAAGCCGATGTCATACAGGGTGGCACTGGAGGCAAAGCTCGAGATGTGTCCGCCCAGGTCCGAATCCTTCAGGTTGGTGCGCATGACCATGGCCAGTGCGTTCCAACGTACCAACGAGCGAATGCGGCGTTCCATGAACAGGTCGCCAGGCATGCGTGCTTCGTGGGTGACAGGGATGGTATTGCGGTATGGCGTGGTGATGGCATACGGCAGCTGGGAACCACTGCGGGTGGCCAGCTCGCCCATACGGGTCATCAGGTAATGAGCGCGGTCTTCGCCTTCTTTGTCGAGGACCGACTCCAGGGCATCCAGCCATTCCTGGGTTTCGATTGGATCGAGGTCTTGCATGGCTTGCTCCAGGGCGGAAAGGCAACCAGAATCGGCTGCCTGAGTTTGCGACTGGCCTTATGGGCAGACGTCGTGAATTCTTGGATTACCGGAGTGTGACCCGGCGCCGTGTAGTTTTACTACAAAAGCTTTCGCATTTCATGCTTTTACACGGTCGGGGTAGTAGTAATACTACAGAAATGCGACGTTTGGTCGCACCCTGGCTTGTGGGGAAAAACGTTCATGTTGGTTGGCGATGTAGCTGAGGCGGGTGGATCTTGATGTTTAATGCCAATGATTCGTTAATTTCAGCTATTTACAACTTTTGTATGACACTTCAACCGTGGTCCCGCTTCCCCGTAGCCAATTACACCCCTCTCTTTGTTGCCGATCAAGGATAGCCCATGCGTCTGCCTTTGCCTCTCGATCTGCCCGCTGGCTTGCAACCACTGGTCGCCCGTAATCAACAGCTGCTGAGCGAGGCGCTGAGCAATCAGGTCGATCCAGGCCTGACTACGTTGAGCGCCGAGCACCGGCATCAGTTCGAGCAGGTGGCCGCAGCCAGCGAGTTCATCTTCGATCAGGCTCAGCGCGAGCCAGGTGTGTTGCTCGAGCTGCTGGCCAGCGGTGATCTGGAGCAGGCCTATGCGCCGGGCGAGATGACCGCGCGGATTGCCGCAGTGGCCCAGGCGGCGCAGAGCGAAGAAGAGCTGGCGCGCAACCTGCGCCGGGCCCGCAACCGTCAGCAGATGCGCATCATCTGGCGCGACATTACCCGCCAGGCCGCGCTGGGAGAAACCTGCCGCGACCTGTCAGATATGGCCGACGCCTGCATCGATCAGGCTTACCAGTGGCTGTACCCGCGGCATTGCCAGCAGTTCGGCACGCCGATCGGCAACCGCAGTGGCGAGGCGCAGCACATGGTCGTGCTGGGCATGGGCAAGCTGGGTGCGGTCGAGCTGAACCTGTCTTCGGACATCGACCTGATCTTCGCCTTTGCCGAGGGCGGCGAGACCGAGGGGGTCAAGCGCTCGCTGGACAACCAGGAGTTTTTCACCCGTCTCGGCCAGCGCCTGATCAAGGCACTCGATCCGGTCACCGTCGATGGCTTTGTGTTCCGCGTCGACATGCGCCTGCGTCCCTACGGCTCGGCCGGCGCGCTGGTGCTGTCGTTCAATGCACTGGAGCAGTATTACCAGGACCAGGGCCGCGACTGGGAACGCTACGCCATGATCAAGGCGCGGGTAGTCGCCGGAGATCAGGCTGCCGGCGCCCAGTTGCAGGAGATGCTGCGGCCGTTCGTCTACCGGCGCTACCTGGACTTCTCGGCAATCGAAGCGCTGCGCACCATGAAGCAGCTGATTCAGCAGGAAGTGCGGCGCAAGGGCATGGCCGACAACATCAAGCTGGGCGCCGGTGGCATTCGCGAGGTCGAGTTCATCGCCCAGGCTTTCCAGCTGATCCATGGCGGGCGCGACCTGAGCCTGCAGCAGCGGCCACTGCTGAAGGTGCTGGCCACCCTTGAAGGGCAGGGCTATTTACCGCCTGCAGTGATTACCGAGCTGCGCGAAGGCTATGAATTCCTGCGCTATACCGAACACGCCATCCAGGCCATTGCCGACCGGCAGACGCAGATGTTGCCCGACAGCGACATCGATCGGGCGCGGGTGGCATTCATCCTCGGCTTTGCCGACTGGGACAGCTTCCATGCCCAATTGATGTACTGGCGCGGGCGCATCGACTGGCACTTCCGCCAGGTCATCGCTGACCCGGATGAAGACGAGGCCGAGGGCGAACTGGTGGTGGGTGGCGAATGGTCGCCGCTGTGGGAGCAGGCCCAGGATGAAGAGGCCGCCTGCCGCCAGCTTGAAGAAGCCGGCTTCGGCCAGCCAGCCGATGCCTTGCGCCGCCTGACCGGGCTGCGCGCCAGCCCGCAGCTGCGCTCGATGCAGCGCCTGGGCCGCGAACGTCTGGATGCGTTTATCCCGCGCCTGCTAGCTCAGGCCGTTGAACACGACAATCCCGACTTGGTATTGGAGCGGGTACTGCCGCTGGTCGAGGCGGTGGCGCGGCGCTCGGCGTATCTGGTGTTGCTGACTGAGAACCCAAGTGCCCTGCGCCGCCTGCTGACGCTGTGCGCAGCCAGCCCGTGGATCGCCGAACAGATTGCCCGCTATCCGCTGCTGCTCGATGAGCTGCTCAATGAGGGCCGGCTGTTCAGCCCGCCGTTGGCGCCGGAATTGGCCAGCGAGCTACGCGAGCGGCTGACCCGCATACCCGAAGACGACCTTGAGCAGCAGATGGAAGCCCTGCGCCACTTCAAGCTGGCGCACAGCCTGCGCGTGGCTGCCTCGGAAATCAGCGGCAACCTGCCATTGATGAAGGTCAGTGACTACCTGACCTGGCTGGCCGAGGCGATTCTTGATCAGGTGCTGGCCCTGGCCTGGCGCCAGACCGTGGCCCGTCACGGGCAGCCCAAACGCAGCGATGGCAGCCTGTGTGATCCAGGTTTCATCATCGTCGGTTACGGCAAGGTCGGCGGCATCGAGCTGGGCCACGGCTCTGATCTCGACCTGGTGTTCATCCACGACGGCGACCCGCAGGCTGAAACCGACGGCGCCAAGCCGATCGACAGCGCGCAGTTCTACACCCGTCTGGGCCAGCGCATCATTCACCTGCTGACCACCCAGACCAACTCCGGCCAGCTGTATGACGTCGACATGCGCCTGCGTCCCTCGGGCGCTGCCGGCTTGCTGGTCAGCTCGCTCGGTGCGTTCGAGCGTTACCAGCAAGGGGAAGCCTGGACCTGGGAGCATCAGGCGCTGGTACGGGCGCGGGTGCTGGTTGGCTGCAAGGACGTGGCGAGCGCGTTTGAAGCGGTGCGGGCGAAGGTGCTCGGCCAGCCACGTGATCTGGACAAGCTGCGCGCCGAGGTCAGCGAGATGCGTGCCAAGATGCGCGGCAGCCTGGGCACCAAGCAGACTGCGGCAGGCACCGCCAGCAATGCCTTCGAGGCTGGCGTGCCGTTCGATATCAAACAGGACGCCGGCGGCATCGTCGATATCGAGTTCATGGTCCAGTACGCGGCGCTGGCCTGGTCGCACGCGCACCCGGCATTGCTGCGCTGGACCGACAACATCCGCATCCTCGAAGAACTGGAACAGGCCGGGCTGGTGCCGGCCAGCGATGCAATATTGCTGCGAGAAGTGTACAAGGCGTTTCGCTCGGCCTCGCACCGCCAGGCCCTGCAGAAGCAGGCCGGGGTAATCGACGCCGCGCAGTTCGCCAATGAGCGCGCCGAAGTGCGGCGGATCTGGGCGCAGCTGGGCCTTAGCTGAACTGCCGGCACTGCCATCGTGGCCCTTCGCGGGCAAGCCTGCTCCCACAGGGTTATGAGCTGCTGAGGTCGTGCTCTTTGCGTAATTAGGCGCTAAAAGCCTTGGTCAATCACCAGTGGTACACTGTACCCCACCTAGCCTGAATATAAAGAGGGGAGACCGTGCTGCACTTTCCCCCAGCGTTCCTGGACAAAGCATGAGAATACTGATCATTGGCCCCAGCTGGGTCGGCGACATGGTAATGGCGCAGACCTTGTTCCAGTGCCTGAAGCAGCAGCACCCTGAGTGTGAGATCGACGTGCTGGCGCCCGAATGGAGCCGGCCGCTGCTCGAACGCATGCCCGAAGTGCGCCAGGCCTTGAGCTTCCCGCTCGGCCACGGCGCGCTTGAGCTGGCCACGCGCCGGCGGATCGGCAAGTCGCTGGCGGGCCAGTATGACCAGGCGATCCTGTTGCCCAATTCGTTGAAGTCGGCGCTGGTGCCGTACTTTGCCGGCATCCCCAAACGCACCGGTTGGCGCGGCGAGATGCGCTACCTGCTGCTCAACGACGTGCGCAAGCTGGACAAGGCGCGTTACCCGCTGATGATCGAGCGCTTCATGGCCCTGGCCTATGCGCCCGGCGCCGAGCTGCCGCAGCCGTATCCGCGGCCAAGCCTGCAGATCGAGGCACCGAGCCGCGACGCCGCGCTGGCCAAGTTCGGCCTGGCGCTGGACCGGCCGGTCCTGGCCTTGTGCCCGGGCGCCGAGTTTGGCGAGTCCAAGCGCTGGCCGGCCGAGCACTACGCCGAAGTCGCCGATGCCATGATCCGCCAGGGCTGGCAGGTCTGGCTGTTTGGCTCGAAGAAAGACCACCCGGTTGGCGAAGCCATCCGCGAGCGGTTGATCCCCGGCCTGCGCGAAGAGTCTTACAACCTTTCCGGCGAAACCTCGCTGGCCGAAGCCATCGACCTGATGTCCTGCGCCGATGCGGTGGTTTCCAACGACTCTGGGTTGATGCACGTCGCTGCGGCGCTTAACCGCCCGCTGGTGGCCGTGTACGGCTCGACCTCGCCGGGCTTCACCCCGCCCTTGGCCGAACAGGTCGAAGTGGTTCGCCTGGGCCTGGAATGCAGCCCGTGCTTCGACCGCACCTGCCGCTTTGGTCATTACAACTGCCTGCGTCTGCTCGAGCCGGGCAAGGTCATCGCCGCGCTGCACAATCTTGCCGGGCCGAACCGTATCGCTGTTCTGGCTGAGGTCGACTGAGTGCGGGTTCTGATCATCAAGACGTCTTCGTTGGGAGACGTGATTCATACCTTGCCGGCGCTGACCGATGCCGCTCACGCCATCCCCGGCATCCGTTTCGACTGGGTGGTGGAAGAGGGCTTTGCCGAGATCCCGAGCTGGCACCCAGCGGTAGACCGGGTGATCCCGGTGGCAATCCGGCGCTGGCGCAAGAACATCTGGCAGACCCTCAAGAGCGGTGAATGGAAAGCCTTCAAACAGCGCCTGCGCGAGCGCCAGTATGACCTGGTGATCGACGCCCAGGGCCTGGTCAAATCGGCCTGGCTGACCCGTTATGTCAAGGCGCCGGTGGCTGGGCTAGATCGCTTCTCGGCGCGCGAAGGCCTGTCCAGCCGCTTCTATGACCGGCCGTTGTCGGTTGCGGTCGGCCAGCATGCGGTGGAGCGCCTGCGCCAGCTGTTTGCCCTGGCGCTGGCTTACGACCTGCCTGAAGGCATCGGCAACTACGGCCTGGACCTCGACCGTCTGCAATTGCCACCCACGGCGCCGTTCGTGGTGTTCCTGCATGGCACGACCTGGGCAACCAAGCATTGGCCTGAGGCCTACTGGCGCGAGTTGGCCGAACGCATGGGCCGGCGCAACCTGCAGGTCTGCCTGCCGTGGGGCAATCAGGCCGAAAAAGACCGTGCCGAGCGCATCGCCCAGGGCTTGAGTAATTGCCAGGTACTGCCCAAATTGAATCTGGTAGGGGTGGCTCGTGTGTTGGCCGCAGCCAAGGCCTGCGTGGCGGTGGATACCGGCCTGGGTCATCTGGCCGCAGCACTGGATGTACCGACCATTTCCCTGTTTGGCCCCACCAACCCTGGTTTGACCGGCGCCTACGGACGTGTCCAGGTCCACCAGGCCAGCGACTTCCCTTGCGCGCCTTGCCTGCAAAAGAAGTGCACCTATAAACCGAGCGCCGAGGATCTGCGCCGGTTCGATATCAAACGCGAGTGGCCATTGTGCTTCACTCGCCTGAATCCCGAGCATGTGGCGAGCCGCTTGAGCGCGTTGCTGCTGGCTGAGGATGTTCGTTAATGCAACTGGCTTTCGTACTGTACAAATACTTCCCGTTTGGCGGGCTGCAGCGTGACTTCATGCGCATTGCCTTGGAGTGCCAGCAGCGTGGTCATCAGATCCGCGTCTATACGCTGATCTGGGAGGGCGAGGTTCCGCCTGGCTTCGAAGTGCTGGTGGCGCCGGTCAAGGCGATCTTCAACCATCGCCGCAACGAGAAGCTCAGCGCCTGGATGGCGGCTGACCTGGCCAAACGCCCGGTCGACCGCCTGATCGGCTTCAACAAGATGCCCGGACTGGATGTCTACTACGCTGCCGACGGCTGCTTCGAAGACAAGGCGCAGACCCTGCGCGGCAGCCTGTACCGGCGCTGGGGCCGTTACCGCCACTTCGCCGAATACGAGCGTGCGGTGTTCGCCAGGGATGCCCGCACCGAGATCCTGATGATTTCCGAAGTGCAGCAGCCGTTGTTCATCAAGCACTACGGCACACCGGTGGAGCGTTTTCATCTGCTGCCACCAGGGATTTCCCAGGACCGTCGGGCACCGGCCAACGCCGCTGAAATCCGTGCGCAGTTCCGTCAGGAGTTCAAGCTTGCTGACGATGACCTGCTGCTGGTGCAGATCGGCTCCGGCTTCAAGACCAAGGGCGTCGACCGCAGCCTCAAGGCGCTGGCTGCGCTGCCGACGGCGTTGCGCAAGCGCACCCGGCTGATGGTCATCGGCCAGGACGACCCCAAGGTGTTCCAGTTGCAAAGTGCCGCGCTGGGCCTGGGCGAGCAGGTGCAGTTTCTCAAGGGGCGCAGCGATATCCCGCGTTTCCTGTTGGGTGCTGACCTGCTGATCCACCCGGCCTACAACGAAAACACCGGCACCGTGCTGCTCGAAGCGCTGGTCGCCGGCTTGCCGGTGCTGGTCACGAAAGTATGCGGTTATGCCCATTACATCGCCGAGGCCGACAGCGGCCTGGTGCTCGATGAGCCGTTCGCGCAGGAGCAGCTCGACCGCTACCTGCAACGCATGCTCGAAGACGGCGAGGCCCGTGCGGCCTGGTCGCGCAATGGCCTGGCGTTCGCCGACAGCGCCGACCTCTACAGCATGCCGCAGCATGCCGCCGATGTGATCCTCAACCAGGAGCGCGCATGAAGCTGATATTGGCGCAGCCGTTCAAACGGCTGTGGGCCGGGCGCGATGCCTTCGAGGCCGCCGAGCAACTGCAGGGCGAAGTGTTCCGCGAACTGGAAGGCCGGCGCACGCTGCGCACCGAGGTCGAGGGCGCAGGTTACTTCGTCAAGATTCACCGTGGCATCGGCTGGGGCGAGATCTTCAAGAACCTGTTCAGCGCCAAGCTGCCGGTACTCGGTGCCGGCCAGGAATGGCGCGCCATCCAGCGCCTGCATGAAGTCGGCGTGCCGACCATGACCGCAGTCGCCTACGGCGAGCGCGGCAGCAATCCGGCGCAACAGCACTCGTTCATAATCACCGAAGAGCTGGCGCCGACCATCAGCCTGGAAGACTTCAGCATCGACTGGGTCAAGCAGCCGCCGCTGCCGCGCCTCAAGCACGCGCTGATCGCCGAAGTGGCGAAGATGACCGGCGGCATGCACCGCGCCGGGGTCAACCACCGCGACTGCTACATCTGCCATTTCCTTCTGCATACTGATCGCCCGGTGAGTGCCGATGACTTCAAACTGTCGGTAATCGACCTGCACCGCGCCCAGACCCGCAGCAGCATCAGCCGCCGCTGGCGCGACAAGGACCTGGCCGCGCTGTACTTCTCGGCGCTGGATATCGGCCTGACCCGGCGCGACAAGCTGCGCTTCCTGCGCGGTTACTTCCAGCAGCCGCTGCGTCAGATCCTCACCGAGGAGGCGCGCCTGCTGGCCTGGCTCGAAGGCAAGGCGCAGAAACTGTACGCGCGCAAACAACGCTACGGGGATGCACTCTGATGGCGGGTTGGACGCTGCTGCCGGAGTATCAACACCTGGCAGCAGATTTCGGCAGCCTCGAGGCAGTGTTCGCCATCGACGGCGAGCGCCTGACCCGCGACCCGCTCAGCGAAGTGGTGCGGATCCAGCGCGATGGCGTGTACTACTACGTCAAACGCTATACCGGCGCCGGCAAGCACCTGCGCCGCTACCTGGGCCGGCCGCGGATCAAGGCCGAGTGGCAGAACCTCAAGCAGTTCGCCAAGTGGGGCATTCCCACCGCCGAAGTGATCGGCTGGGGCCTGGAGCGCAATGGCCTGGCCTTTGGCCGTGGGGCGATGATCACCCGCGAGCTGCCGCGGACCGAAGATCTGTCCGAACTGGCCAAGCGCAATGATCCGCGCCTGGCCGACCGCGCCTGGGTCGACCACGTCAGCCGCCAGTTGGCCCGGCATACGCGGGTCATGCACGACAACCACTTCACCCATAACGATCTGAAGTGGCGCAACCTGCTGGTGGACGATCAGGGCACACTATTCTTCATCGATTGCCCGACCGGCGATTTCTGGCGCGGATTCATGCTCCGCCACCGCGTCATCAAGGACCTGGCCTGCCTGGACAAGGTCGCCAAGTATCACCTGTCGGCGACTCAGCGCCTGCGCTTCTATCTGCAGTACCGCGGGCACCAGCGGTTGAATGCCAGCGATAAACAGCGGGTACGCGAAGTGGTGCGCTTTTTCGAGGGAAGGGAATGACCGACTATCTGGCCAGCAGCGAGCTTGCCCTGCTGCAACGCCACGGCTTGAACGATTTCGAAGCGCTGTGGGCGCTGCAACTCGATGCAGTGGACGAACCCAACACCGGCCGTGGCGGCTGGAGCAGCGTGTTTCGCCTGGAGCTCGAGGGCAAGGGCTATTACCTCAAGCGCCAGCTCAACTACCTCACTCGCACCCTGCATCGGCCCTTCGGTGAGCCGACATTTGCCCGCGAGTTTCGCAATATCACGCGCTACCAGAAGCTGAAGATCCCGGCCTTGCAGGCGGTGTTTTACGGTGAGCGCAAGAGCAACGGCGAGCACCGCGCGATGCTCATGACCCGCGCCCTGGATGAGTGGAACGACCTCGACAGCCTGCTGGCGCAGTGGCCGCAGCTGGCCGCCGAAAAACGCCTGGGCATCCTCCAGGCCTGCGGCCAACTGGGGCGTACCTTGCACGCCGCCGGCCAGGTGCACGGTTGCTTCTATCCCAAGCACATCTTCCTGCGCGAGCGCCGCGAAGGCTGGCAGGCGCAACTGATCGACCTGGAAAAGACCCGGCCGCTGCTGCTTGGCATGCGCGACCGGCTGAAAGACCTGGAACCTTTGCTGCGCCGTGCCCGCGCCTGGAGCGAAGGCGATGTGCGCAGCTTGCTGGCGGCCTATCTGCAGCAACCGGCCGACAGCCCGCTGGTGACTACCTGGCTGCAGCGGCTGGTGCGCCGCCAGCATGAAAAAGAGGCCCGTTGATGCGTTTGTCTGAACTCAAGGCGGCTGGGCGCACGCCGAGCTTGCCGCTGAACATTACCTTGGCCGATGCTGCTGGCAGCGCTGAGCTGCAGCTGCTCAGCCTGCTGCGGGTGCTGCCTGGCCAACGCTATGTCGGCGCCGGGATCTGGCGCGGCAAGCCGGTGCTGGCCAAGCTGCTGGTTGGCAGCAATGCTGCACGGCATTTTCAGCGCGAGCTGGATGGCGTCAAGCTGATTGCCGCGCAAGGCTTGACCACTCCGCAACTGCTGGCTGACGGTCTGCAAGAGGGCGAGGGCGGCTGGCTGCTGTTCGAGTACCTCGAAAACGCCCAGAGCCTTGGCGCTGCCTGGGCTCAGGTCGAGGCGCTGGCGCCGCTGGCCGAACAGCAGCAACAGGTGCTCGGCGAGGCGCTCGGCGCGGTTGCGCAGATGCATGCCAAGGGGCTGTGGCAGGCCGATCTGCACCTGGACAACCTGCTCCGCCACAACGGCCAGTTGTACCTGATCGATGGCGCCGGCATCAAAGCCGAGACACCTGGCCAATGCCTGTCACGCCCGCGTGTGCTGGAAAATCTCGGCGTGTTCTTCGCCCAGTTGCCCAAGCGCCTGGAGCCGTTCACCGAGGAGTTGCTGGTGCATTACCTGCTGGCCAACGGCGAGCATGCGCTGCCGCTCGAAGCCTTGCAGAAGCAGGTCGACAAGGTGCGCGCCTGGCGCCTCAAGGATTACCTCGACAAAGCCGGTCGCGAGTGCAGCCTGTTCAGCGTCGAGCGCAGCCTGTCTGGCCTGCGTGCAATCGATCGAAAAGAAGTCGTCGCCATGCAGCCGGTGCTGGAACAAGCCGATAGCCTGATCGACCAAGGGCACCTGTACAAGACCGGCGGCGCCGCCAGCGTCGCCCGCGTCGAAGTTGGTGGCCGTCAGTTGGTGCTCAAGCGCTACAACATCAAAAACACCGCGCATTGGCTCAAGCGCTTCTGGCGGCCGAGCCGGGCCTGGCATTCGTGGATCGAAGGGCAGCGCCTGCGCTTTCTCGACATCGCCACGCCAAAGCCGTTGGCGGTGCTTGAACAGCGGGTCATGGGCCTGCGCAGCCGTGCCTATCTGGTCACCGAATACGCCGATGGACCGGATCTGCTCGAGTGTTTTGCGCCCTTCGTCGCCAGTGGCGATGCGCCCGACGAGCAGCTGCAGGCCTTGCTGAGGTTGATGCAGCAGTTGATCCGCGAGCGCATCAGCCATGGCGATATGAAAGGCCATAATTTGTTCTGGCAGGACGGCCAATGGTCGTTGATCGACCTCGACGCCATGTGCCAGCACGCCACTCAACTCAGCTTCGCGGCTGCCTATGCCCGTGACCGCGCGCGCATGCTGCGAAACTGGCCGAGTGACAGCGCCTTGCACAAGCGGATTGATCAGCTGTTGCCGCGGCTCGCCGAATAGGCTTCGGGCAGCGCCAGCCAGTCGCTGCTGCGGCCCGACTGGCGCACCCGGATGCGCCATTCGTCCGCCTGCCAGCGCAGCACCGCCCAAGGCTTGACGCCTGTCTGCTCAGCCGGGGGAATCAGCAGGTGGTACTGGTCTGCCAGCAAATGCTTGCGCAGGCCCAGTTGCCCGCTACGGGTCTGCAGGTACAGCTGCGGGCCATCAGCGTGCAAGCCCGCTGCGCTGCTCAAAGGGGTGCCGGCGCGGGCTGGCGTGAGCAGGCAGTCATGACACAACGCTGCCAGATCTGGCAGGCCGTCATACCAGAGCACAGGTGAGTCGATCACCCACTCGCCGCTGCGCAGGCGTTTGATCGGCTGCTGTAGATAGGCATCCGGTTGCTCAGGGTCGATAACCCGCCAGCGTTCGCCATCGAAGCTGACTTTGTAATGACTGCCGTGGTTGTCCCTGACGAAGTACAACGACAAGCCTCCAAACGCCGAAACCTGCTCGTAGACGCCGATGTCATGCACACCATCGACGCGATAGCGCAACGAGCTGGTGTCGACATTGACTTGGTAGCGGGCCGGCAATGGCAGTGGCGGTTGCTTGGGCAAGCCGCGCAGCGCTCGGCGCAGGACGCTGGTAGCGAAGAAGCTGCCGCCCGCATCCGTGGCATGGCTGATGGTGTTGTAGAGATGGCGCAACACGCCTTCCATATCGCCTCGCTGGTGTGCCTGGATGCCATCGCAGATGTCTAGGATCATTCGCCCGATCGATAACGCCATCAGGGCCTTGGCAGGCAGTACCAGGCTTATCAGGTCCAGCAACCGCCAGGACAGGTCGATGACTGACTGAACATTGACCTCGCGGGTCGTCCGGCTGCTGGTGTCGACTGCTGCAAGTTGGGCGCGGACCTCTGCCATATACAATGCGAAGAACAGATCGTCGTTAATGGCTGGCAGGCGTAGAGAACTGCCCAGGCCCCCTTTGAGCAACAGCCGTTGCAGCTCGCTCTCCTCGACCTGTGGTAGCCGAGCGGCCAGGTACTGGCGCAGCGCCGGTTTGTCACGCAGGGTGCGCAGCAATTGCCGGGTGCTGGAAAACTCGCGCCAGTTGCGTCGGTCTGGCGCGTCTGGGGTGTACATGAGAAACGACGGCACACTGCCTTGTTCAGTGTTTATCAGTAGCACCCCCTGCACCGTATGGCCCTGGATCAGTAGCTGCCGCACCACGACCGTATGGCCATCTACCGGCGGGCGGAGCGCGTTGTGGGGTTGGTCCAGTACCGCCGTTGCCCAGCGGTAACCACGCTCGGCGCGATGTTCGGCGAAGTGCCCGGCATACCGGGCCTTGACCGCTTCGGCACGCATTCGGGCGCGGTTGATTCGAGTATGGGCCAGCAGGCGCCAGCGGCCCGTGCGCGAGTCGACCAGTTGGGTGTAGAGAAAATCTGCATAGCGCCCGCCGGCATTGAGGCTGCGCACCAGTGTCTTCACGTAGGCCGGCGTCAGCTCCGGGGGCAGCGTGCGTGCCTCGGTATGGCTGACACGGGCGGTCAACCAGTAGTCGTAATTGAACCAGGCGAGGTTGACCAAGGCCAGATCGTCCAGTGGCAAGCGCTCGGTGACCATCTCAATGGTTTCATTGCCGACCTGTTTGAGGCCTTGCCAGGTAACGAACAGGGATGGGTTGAACGGGTAGGGCTGCGGCCCGACCTGGCGGGCGCGCGTGATGCTCACCGTTATGTCCTGTGGTAGCAGTTGCAGGCCGAAATCATTGAGCAGGCGCTCTTGCAGGCGGGCTCGCGTCCATGTCCTGAGATCGTTCTGCTGAATAAACTGCGCTTGGGTGGGGATGCCTGGAGCCGCGGCTCTTTCACTGGCCACCACCAGTTCCTGCATGGTCTGCATGATGTGACTGAGGCTTTGCGTGTCAGCTTCGCGCAGCCATGCCGGCATGTGTTTTTCCAGTAACCGCGAATAGCGCGTGTTCAGCGTTGCCTTGCTACCAAGATCATCCTCGAGCCTGAGTGCCGCCATGACCTGCGCGTGTCGCGTGGTGGTCGATGACGACTGGTCGTCGCCCCATAGCGACGGCAGGTTCAGGCGCTGGCGCTGGGTGTCGATCAGTTGCTGTACCTGCGCTTCGATCGGATCATCGGCATACCACTCATAACGCAGACGCTCAGCCAGACGCGCCTGCTCGGCGGATTGCGGGTCGGCGTACAGGTGCAGCAACGTGCTGCTGAGTAGAGGGTCGTCCAGCCGTTCGCACAGTTCGTCATGCAAGGCCTTGAGCGAGGGAAACACCTCGATGCCTTGTGACAGGCAGCACAGCAGTGCCTCGCCGGTTTCGCTGTCGGCGTCGAGCAGCGCGCCCTCAGGGGTGCCCGCGACGATCACCATCACCCCCGGCAGGTAGCTGCGCCAGTTGGGCTGCAGGTTCACCAGCAGGGGCCGGTAGACCTGAGGTCGGTGTGCTGCCGCTATCTGCTGGCGTTGCCAGGCGCGCGGTTGCTCGATGCAGGTGCGCAGCGGTGCGGCCTGATCGGCGCTCAGCGTGTCGTCAGTGATGCGTAGGTCGATTTCGGCCAGCAGGTAAATCTGGCGCAGGGCGATCAGCGATTGCTTGCGGTTCAAGCCTTGAGTATTGAGTTCTGACCAGTAGCTGGCCAGGTCGCTGTGGAGCTTGCGTCGCGTCTGCAGATCATTGTGCAGCGGCTGCTCGATGACCGGCAGGGGTTCGAGCAGCGCATTGATCTGGCTGGTGAGTGTTTGGATAAGTTTGAGAGGTTGCATGGCCCGCTCCTTGTCATGGGGGACCCTGCATCCTAGGTACGGCAAACCTGCTGTGGTTGTAGCCAGATAACTCAACTGCGCCTGATCAGTGCCCGCACGCCGAGCACGCCAGGAATGCCCAGGCCGACCCAGGCCAGAATATCCCAGCCATCGTCACCAAGCAGCGCGGCGAACAGCCCCCCTGCACCCAGTAGCGCGATCAGCACAGGCCAGGTAAAGATCCGCCAGGTGGATTGCGAGCGATGGCTCATGGCTTGGCCTTCGCGCCGGTACGGCGCTTGCCCCACCAGAGATAAACGCCACTGGCGAGCACGACGATTGTCAGCACGTCGAGCAGTGCCCAGAGGATCTGCATCGGCCGCCCGCCGTAGTCGCCAAAGTGCAGCGGTTGCGACAGGCCCATCGCGTCCATGTACCAGGGCCGCTCGCCGACTGCTGTGACGGCGAGGGTGGTGGCGTCGATCAGGACTGGGGTGAACAGGTGCGAGGTCAGATGCGTGGCGCCGTTCATGAACACGGCATAGTGGTGCTCACTGGAGAAGCGTGTGCCGGGGAATGCGATGAAGTCTGCACGCATCCCCGGTGCAGCGGCAGTTGCGATCGGCAGCAGCTGGCTGGCCGACGCACGCTCGGTCAGCGGCGGCGCGTCGCGGTAGGGTGCAACCATTGCTGCCAGGCTGTCGTTGCGCCAGGCGGCGATGACCAGGTCAGCACAGGCACTGATCACCCCGGTGACGCCAACCACCAGCGCCCAGGTCAGGGTCACGATCCCGATCAGGTTGTGCAGGTCGAGCCAGCGCAGGCGCGGCGATCTGTCCTGGCGCACGGTGGCGAACGGCAAGCGGCGCATGAACGGCGCATACAGCACAGTGCCGGAGATGATCGCGACGACGAACAACAGGCCCATGAACGCCAGCCATAGTTTGCCGGCAAGCCCTGCGAACATGTCCACGTGCAGGCGCAGGATGGTCATCATCAAGCCGCCGTTGGCAGCCGGCATGGGCACGGCTTCGCCGGTGCGCGCATCGAGCATGAAGGTGTGCGAGTCGTTGGGGTCGCTGTCGGCAGTGGCGGCCGTGATGGCGACGACGCCGTTGGGTTGGTCCTCATCGTAGCCAAAATACTGCATGACCTCGCCGGGGCGATGCTGCTCGGCCTTAAGCACCAGTTGCTGCAGATCCAGGTGCGGGGTGCCGGCAGGCATCTGCCGTAGTTCGGGGGCGTCGCCGAGCAGATGTTCCAGTTCGTGATGGAAGATCAGCGGCAGGCCGGTGATTGCCAGCAGGAGCAGGAACAGTGTGCAGATCAGGCTGCTCCAGGTATGGACCGTGGACCAGCGGCGCAGGGTTAGGCTTTTCATCGCGTTTCCGGGTTGCCAGGGGGGCGTCGGGAGCGGCGCCAGAGGTGGGGGGGCGCAATACCTGCAGGAGCGGGCTTGCCCGCGAACGGGCCGCAAAGCGGCCCCGGGCGCGACTCAGAACTTGTAATTGACGCTGGCTACGACGTTGCGTTCGTCGCCGTAATAGCACCAGAAACCGTCGCAGTTCGCCAAGTAGTCCTTGTTGAACAGGTTCTTCGCTTCGACCGCTACGCTCAGGCCTTTCATGCTGTTGTCCAGCCGGCCGAGGTCATAGTGCGCCGAGGCGTCATAGACCGTATAGGAACTGACATGCGCCACGCTGGTGTTGGCGGTGTTGCCGTAGGTATCGCCTACATAGCGCACGCCACCACCGACACCGAAACCGTCAAGCAGGCCGTTGTGCCAGGTGTAGTCAGCCCAAAGGGTTGCCTGGTTGCGCGGAATCAATGCCATGCGGTTGCCGACATCGGTGGCAAGACCCTTGGTGATCTCGGTATCGGTGTAGGTGTAGGAGGCTATCGCCTTGAAGTTGTCGGTCAACTGCGTGGACGCTTCCAGCTCCAGGCCACGAACCTGCAATTCGCCCACCTGGCGGGTGATGCTGCCTTCGGTTACACGCACGTTTTGCTGGGTCAGGTCATACACGGCGGCGGTCAGCAAGGTCTGGCTGCCAACCGGCTGGTATTTCACGCCGACCTCGTACTGACGGCCCTCGGTCGGTGCGAACGACTGCGCTGCTCGGGCATCGGCACCCATGGTGGGCTGGAACGACTCGGTATAGGAGATATACGGCGTGACGCCATTATCGAACACATAGCTCAAGCCTACGTTGCCGCTGAAGGCCTTGTCACGCTGAGTGCTGGTGGCATCGTTGACGTTGAATCGAGTCCCGGTGTGCACCCAGTCCTCGCGCCCGCCGAGGGTCAGGCGCCAGTTATCCAGTGACATTTGATCTTGCACATACACACCCGTCTGCTGAGTCTTCTGGTTGAAATCTTGCAGGGTAATGTAGCTAACCCCGGACATGTCAGCGCCATACACCGGCCGATTGACGTTGATCGGCGGCACACCCAGGCCATACAACCATTGGTAGTTGGTATTGGCGCGTTGGTGGTCGAGGCCCAGCAGAAGCGTGTGGCTGACGGCACCGGTGTCGAAGTCAGCCTGGAAGTTGTTGTCCACCGCAAACTGGCTGATGTCTTCGTTGATGATGCCTGACTCGCGGTTGACGTTGCCGTCGGCGTCAACGGTGTTAACGGTACCAACGTTGACGGCCTGGAACGACAGATCGTTTTTGGTGTAGCGCAGATTCTGGCGGAACTGCCAGGTATCGTTCAGTCGATGTTCGAAGGCGTAGCCAAGGGCGTAGTAGGTGCGGTCGTAGAAGTCCCAGTCGGGCTCGCCAAGATTCTTGTGGTGAGAGATCTTGCCTGCCGCAGATGGCAACTTGGTGCCTTGCAGCGGCAGGAACTGCCCGGTAATGCCGGTATCGTCGCGGGTGTACTGGCTGATGAAGGTCAGCTTGGTGTCTTCGTCAACGTTCCAGGTCAGGCTCGGAGCGATGTTGTAGCGTTTGTCCGGGATGTGATCGATGGGTGAATTGCTGTCACGCACCACGCCGCTGACGCGGTACAGAAAGCGGCCTTCGTCGTCGATCTTGCCGGTGCTGTCGAAGTTGATCTGCTTGTGTTCGTTGCTGCCGGCCTGGGCTTCGATCTGATGAGCGCTCTCTGCCTGCGGGCGGCGGCTGACCATGTCGAGCATACCGCCCGGCGGGGTCTGGCCATAAACCGATGAGGCAGGGCCACGCAGTACGGTAATGCGCTCAAGGTTCCATGGCTCGACCTTGGGGTTGGCGAACGAGCCTTTGGGCAGCGCCAGGCCATCAAGGAACTGAGTCGGGTCGAAGCCGCGTACACGCAGCCAATCGGCGCGCGAGTCGGAGCCATAGCCGCTGCTCTGCACGCCAGCGGTGTAGCGCAGGGCGTCATTCAGGTTGAGAACCTGGCGGTCGTCCAGCTGCTGGCGGGTAATCACCGACAGCGAGCGGGCAGTCTCGACAATCGGCGTATCGGTCTTGGTGCCCGCAGCGGTGCGCGTAGCGACGTAGCCGGTGCTGGCACCCCATGCGCTCTCATACTCGCCGGCCGCATTGATACTTGTCTCCGGCAACGCCAGGCTGCCTTCCGGCGTGGCCACCAGGCTGTAACTGCCGACGCTGCTCTGCTGCAGTTGCAGGCCGCTGCCGCGCAGGGCCGCCTGCAGTGCGCCGAGGGCATCGTACTGGCCTTTGACCGGCGCCGCGGTGCGCCCGCTGACCAGGGCTGGGTCGATCGCCAGGGCGATACCCGCCTGGCTAGCGATCTGATTCAGGGTCGTGGCCAGTGGCGCGCTGGGCAAGTCATAGGCGAGTTGCGATTGCTCGGCAGCATGCAGAGCAGGGCTGGCCAGTGGGATAGACAGGGCAATCGCCAGAGCCATCAGGCTGGGGCGCAGGATACGATCAACGGCACGGGACATGCAGCGGCTCCTCGACGGATAAGTGCTTTGTGCTTCCTTGCCGAGCGAGAATTGAAAAGTGACAGGGGCCTGTCGAAATAAATTTATCGGCGCTGCCGCTAGCGGCTCATTGCGCGACGACCTTGACCCACCATGGCGTGCGCTGCTCGACCTTGACCGGCAATGCAGGGGTCAGCGAGGCCAGCGCCAGGTCGATATCGGTCAGCGGAAAGCTGCCGGTCACGCGCAGGTCGGCTACCTCGGGCGCGACGCCCAGATGACCGCTGCGGTAGCGGCCCAGCTCAGCGACCAGGTCGGCCAGGCGCACGTTGTCCACCACCAGCATGCCGCGGGTCCAGGCATCGGCACCGGGCGCAACCGGGCTGATCTGGCTGAGGCCATTGGCTGTCATCATGACTTGCTGGCCTGCTGCCAGAACCTGCTCATCTACTCGGTTGGACGGCATTGCCGCGACCTGCGACTGGAGCACTTCAAGACGCGTGCCTTGCGCTTCGCGCTTGACCAGGAAGCGTGTGCCCAGTGGGCGCAGGCGACCGTCATCGGTACGCACCAGCAGCGGCCGCAGGTCGTCATGGCCGGTTTCAACCGAGATTTCGCCCTGATGCAGAACGATCACGCGCTGGCTGCCTTCGAAGTCGATATCCACGGCGCTATGGGTATTGAGGCTGAGCAACGTGCCGTCTTCCAGGCGCAGGGTGCGCAATTCGCCGGTGGCGGTGCGCTGATCGGCCAGCCAGTAACCCGGCGACAGCGACGGTGCATCGAGTTGCAGGACCAGCGCGGCGACCAGTAGCACGCTGGCGAGCCCGCCGCCGAGGGTACCAACCCGCCGGCGCAAGCTGACCCGCGACTGCAGCAGTGCCTTGCGCGCTGGGCCGACTGCGGCGCTGAAACGCTGGTCGAGCATGCCCAGTTGGCGCCAGGCGCGAGCGTGCTCTTCGCTGGCAGCGTGCCAACGCAGAAACTCACTACGCTGCTCTGGCACGCCGGGGCTGTCGTCCAGGCACAGCTTCCAGGCGATTGCAGCGTCCAGTACCTTGTTCGAGACCGGGCTGGTGCTCACGTCGGCTCGCCATACAGAGCGATGTAGCATTGGCGCATCCCCTGGGCCAGATACTGACGCACACGGGAGACGGAAACGCCCAGACGCTCGGCGATTTCGGCATGGCCCATGCCATCCAGGCGGTTGTGCAGGAACGCAGCGCGGGCTTTGCTCGACAGTTTGCCAAGCAAGCGGTCGATGGCCTTGAGGTCTTCGAGAATCAGCAGTTGCAGTTCCGGCGAGGGCTGTTCGGTTTCGGGCATCTGCGCCAGTTCAGCCAGGTAAGCCTGCTCCAGCGCAGCCCGGCGGAAATGATCGAACAGCAAACCCTTGGCCACTGCAGCAAGAAACGCCCTTGGCTCACGCGGCACCGGCAACTGGTCACGCCCGAGCAAGCGCACGAAGGTGTCCTGACTCAGGTCTTCGGCGCGTTGCTGGCAGCGCGTGCTGCGTTGCAGCCAGGCCAGCAGCCAGCTGCGGTGGTCGCGATAAAGCGCACCGATCAGATCAGCATGTGGACTGTGCGCAGACGGCAAGAGCGTTCCCCGGAAAGAATGCGTTAACTAACGATAATTATTCGCGATTGTTACAGAGGCGGGTGGCCGCACGCAATCGACGTCTATCGGATAGCTATTACCAACTGTGACTCTGAGCCTTGCGCCGGCGCCATTGCTGCAGGCGCGTGCTCAGTTGCAGGGGGCTGTCGAGCTGCTGCCGGCGGGCCTGGCTGAACAGGATCAGGGCCAACTCGGCGGTGACCTGAGCGTCGGCACTGGCATGATGGCGCTCATCCACCTGCAGGCCGAAGTGGCCGATCCAGTCGTCCAGGCCGGCCTCGCGCATTACCGTGTCGGGGTTGAGCATCGGCGCGATTTCGGCCACGTCGTAAAAGCTGTGCTGCAAGCGATGGCCGAGGCTGTCTTTCAAGGCGCGGCCGAGCATGTGCTGATCGAACGGCGCGTGGAACGCCAGCAGTGGGCTGTCGCCGATGAACTCGAGCAACTCCAGCAGCGCCGTTGCCGGTGCTGAGCCGGCGGCCAGGGCATCCGGACCGAGGCCGTGGATCAACACGCTGGGGTTGGTCTTCTGCGCCGGTCGGTGCAAGGTGCGTTCGAACTGCTGGCTGAAATCGATGGCGCCGTCTTCGATCGCCACCGCACCGATCGACAGCACCTGATCACGGTTTAGGTTGAGCCCGCTGGTTTCCAGGTCGATGACCACCCAGCGCTGCTCGCGCAGCGAATGCACGCCTGGCGGCGCTGGCTTGGGCAATTGCGCCAGGCGCTGGCGCATCGCCGGGTCGACGGCGGCAGGCAGGGAAGGGCGTAGCCAGGTAAACAGACTCATAGCTGGTACCGCAGGGCCAGGCTGCTTTGCAGGCGTTGAGCCTGGCGCAGCGACTCACGCAGGATCCGTCGATCGAGCTGGTTGAGGCTGTCCGGGTCGAGCCGGTTGGAGTAGGCCTGGTTGGCGCGGCTCTGGCGTTGATGCTGCTGCATGCGAGTCTGCTGGATGAAGTGGTATGCCTCTTCGAAGGCGGCGCCGTCCAGGGCATCGATGACTTCTCTGGCGACCAGCTGACGCAGGCGTTCGAGGGTGTTGCAGGCGCCAATGCCGTTGGCCAGGGCGAGCAGACGGGCGCCGTCGACAAACGGCGTCAGGCCCTGCACCTTGAGGTCGAGGGTGGCGGCCTTGTCGGTGCCTTGGCGGGTCAGTACGAAGTCGCGTAGACGCCCCACTGGTGGCCGCTGGCGCAAGGCATTGTCGGCCATCATGCGCTGGAAAATGCGGTTGTCGCGAACCTGGGCAAGCATGCCCTGGCGCAATTGTTCGACCGCCTGCTCATCGCCCCAGACCGCGCGCAGGTCAAAGTAGATGGAAGAACCGAGCAGGTTTTCCGGGCTGGCCTCGCGGACGAACCCGGCAAAGCGCCGCGCCCACTCGCTGCGCGACAGGCACAGGTCGGGGTTGCCGGCCATGATATTGCCTTGGCACAAGCTGAAACCACACTGCGCCAGGCACTGGTTGATGTACTGCGCCAACGGCAGCAGGGCGCGCCGATGGGCGTCGGCCTGGGCAGTATCGTCGGCCTCGAACAGGATGCCGTTGTCCTGATCGGTGAACAGGGTTTGTTCACCGCGGCCTTCACTGCCAAAACACAACCAGCTGAACGCTACGCCGGGATCGCCACGCTCGGCCAGGGCCAGCTCGATCACCCGGCACACGGTGTGGTCGTTGAGCAGGGTGATGATCTGGGTGATCTGCGTCGACGAAGCACCGTGGGCGAGCATGCGCTCGACCAGTTGGCTGATCTCGCCGCGCAGCGACACCAATGTGTCCAGCCGTGGCGCATGGCGGATGGTGCGCGCCAGATGGACCAGGTCGACCCGCTGCAAGGAGAACAGATCACGCTCCGACACCACCCCGCACAGGCGCCGCTCATGCACCAGGCAGACGTGGGCAATATGCCGCTCGGTCATCGCCATGGCCGCATCGAACGCAGTCGCATCCGGCGCCAGGTAAAACGGCGCGGCGGTCATGTGCAGGGCAATCGGCGCGCTCAGTTCGGCGCTGGCATCGGCCACTACCTGACGCAGGTCGCGCAGGGTAAAGATCCCGATCGGAAAGCGCTGCGGGTCGATGATCACGATGCTGCCGACCTGCTGTTCGTGCATCAGGCGCACCGCTTCGCGCAAGGGCATATCCGGAGTGCACACCACCGGGTGACGCATGGCCAGCTCGCCCAGCGGTGTATTCAGGGAATATTGGCTGCCGAGGGCTTCTACCGCACGGTGGCGCACCTGCTGATTGACCTGATCGAGGAGACTGCTGACGCCGCGCAGCGCAAAATCACGAAACACATCCGACATCGAGAACAGGCGAATGAACGCGGCTTTGTTCAGCTGCAGGCAGAAGGTGTCCTCGCCGGCAACGTGCTCGGTGCGGGTCGCACGCTCGCCAAGCAAGGCCGCCAGCGGGAAGCATTCGCCGCTGGTGATCTCGAAGGTGGTTTCCACCCCGGCCTGGCTGACGTGCTGGCGCTCACCGACCACGCGCCCTTGCTTGACGATGTAGAAGTGCTCGACCGGGCCATCGGCGGGCTTGATGATGCTTTCGCCGCTGGCGTGGAAGCGCAGTTGGCACTGCTCCACCAGAAAGGCCAGATGGCTGTGTTCCATCTGCTTGAACGGCGGGAAGCGCTGCAGGAACTGCAATGTGCCCTGGATGTTCTGCAACACCGCGGTTCTGCCGGCTTGGCTGTAGGCGTCCTTTTTACTCATGAGCTGACCGTATCGCTGTGCCGATCTATATATATCTGACTATATATAGTGAAGTCGGCCTTGTTGTTCTCGGTCCCCATGGTCGGCTGGCGGCCGGTTCGTGCCCATTGGACGTAAGTCTATGAGGGCATAACGCCCGTTCGGCGACGTAGGCTGCACGGGCGGATAGCACATTCGGCGAATTTGTGGTCATACGCTGTGCAGACGATATTTCAACGGGAAGACCATGGCTGAGCATGACGACATTCTGAGTGACGCCGAGCGCGAGGCGTTGGCCTTGGTCAGCGCGCCACCGCCGCAACTGCCGGTGGTGCTGGTGGTGGACGACGACATCCTCAGCCGTAGGGCCCTGGCCTGGTATCTGAATCGCAAAGGTATCCGCTGCATCAGTGCGTCGAGCGCATTGGCTGCGTTGCGGGCACTCAGGCGTGAACCGCGTATTGGCATGATGATCACCGATCTGCGCATGGGGCCAGTGGATGGGCTTGAACTGATCAAGCAGATTCGCAGTTCGGTGCGGGCAGATCTGCCCATTGTGGTGGTGTCTGGGGAGTCGCAGGTGCCAGAGGCCGTCAAGGCGATGCACCTTGGGGTGCTGGACTTCATGGTCAAGCCGCCGGATCTGGACAAGCTGTTGCGGCTGGTGAGGAAGGAATTGCGGATCGAGTGAAGCTGGGGGCCGCTGTGCGGCCCTTCGCGGCGGTCCGGCGTCCCGGTGAACCCGCTCCCACAGGTCTCAGTGGGAGCGGGCTTGCCGGGACGCCGGACCGCCGCGAAGGACCGCAAAGCGGCCCCAGCATCTCCACTTACAACCCGTTGCGCGCCTTGAACTCGCGGCGGCGACGGTGCAGCACCGGCTCGGTATAGCCGTTCGGCTGCTTGGCACCTTCGAGCACCAACTCCAGCGCTGCCTGGAAGGCAACGTTGTCGTCGAAGTTCGGCGCCATTGGCCGGTACGAGCTGTCGGCAGCGTTCTGCTGATCGACCACTGCCGCCATGCGCTTGAGGCTTTCCAGCACCTGCTCTTCGCGCACGATGCCGTGGCGCAGCCAGTTGGCGAGCAGTTGTGCGGAGATACGCAGAGTGGCGCGGTCTTCCATCAGGCCGACGTTGTTGATGTCCGGCACCTTCGAACAGCCCACACCGTGGTCAATCCAGCGCACGACATAGCCGAGGATGCCCTGGGCGTTGTTGTCCAGCTCGTTGCGAATTTCTTCGTCGGACCAGTTGGTGTCGGCTGCCAGCGGGATGGTCAGAATGTCATCGACCGAGGCCGGCGCGCGCTTGGCCAGTTCCGCCTGACGCGCCTGCACATCAACCTGGTGGTAGTGCAGGGCGTGCAGTACCGCGGCGGTCGGTGACGGCACCCAGGCGGTGTTGGCACCGGCCAATGGGTGAGCGATCTTCTGTTCGAGCATGGCCGCCATCAGGTCAGGCATGGCCCACATGCCCTTGCCGATCTGGGCACGGCCTTGCAGGCCAGTGGCGAGGCCGACATCGACGTTGTTGTTCTCGTAGGCGCCGATCCACTTCTCGTTCTTCATGGCGCCCTTGCGCACAACGGCGCCGGCTTCCATCGAGGTATGGATTTCGTCACCGGTACGGTCAAGGAAGCCGGTGTTGATGAACACCACGCGCTCGGCCGCAGCCTTGATGCACGACTTGAGGTTGACCGTGGTGCGGCGCTCCTCGTCCATGATGCCGACCTTCATGGTGTTGCGCGGCATCTGCAGCACGTCTTCGACGCGGCTGAAGATTTCTGCGGCAAACGCCACTTCTTCCGGGCCGTGCATTTTAGGTTTGACGATATAGACGCTGCCGGTGCGGCTGTTCTTGCGGGTGGTGGTGCCCTTGAGGTTGTGCAAGGCGATCAGGCCGGTGAACAGGCCATCCTGGATGCCTTCCGGGATCTCATTGCCCTGCGCGTCGAGGATCGCCGGGTTGGTCATCAGGTGACCAACGTTGCGCACGAACAGCAGCGAGCGACCGTGCAGGCTGACGCTGCCGCCGTTCGGTGCGGTGTACTCGCGGTCCGGGTTCATGGTCCGGGTGAAGGTCTTGCCGCCCTTGCTGACGCTTTCCGACAGGTCGCCTTTCATCAGGCCCAGCCAGTTGCGGTAAACCACTACCTTGTCGTCGGCATCGACTGCGGCAACCGAGTCTTCGCAGTCCATGATGGTGGTCAGGGCCGATTCCATCAGGATGTCTTTGACTGCGGCGGCATCAGTGCTGCCGACCGGGGTGCTGGCGTCGACCTGGATTTCGAAGTGCAGGCCGTTGTGCTTGAGCAGGACTGCGGTTGGCGCGCAGGCCTCGCCACGGTAGCCGATCAACTGTGCATCGTCGCGCAGGCCGCTGTTGCTGCCGCCCTTGAGCGCAACCACGAGCTTGCCGGCATCGATGCGGTAGCCGGTGGAGTCAACGTGCGAGCCGGCAGCCAGAGGCGCGGCCTGATCGAGGAAGGCGCGGCCGAAGGCGATGACCTTGTCACCACGGACCTTGTTGTAGCTCTGACCTTTTTCGGCGCCACCTTCTTCGCTGATAGCGTCGGTGCCATACAGCGCGTCATACAGCGAACCCCAGCGCGCGTTGGCGGCGTTGAGGGCGAAACGCGCGTTCATCACCGGTACTACCAGCTGTGGGCCGGCCATGCGGGCGATTTCTTCGTCGACGTTTTGCGTGGTTGCCTGGAAGTCTTCTGCTGCTGGCAGCAGGTAACCGATTTCCTGGAGGAATGCCTTGTAGGCTGCGGCGTCGTGAGCCTGGCCTTGACGCGCCTGGTGCCAGGCGTCGATCTGGGCTTGCAGCTGGTCGCGTTTGGCGAGCAGGTCTTTATTCTTCGGAGCGAGGTCGTTGATGATCTTTTCCGCACCGAGCCAGAAATCCTTGGCGACGATGCCGGTGCCTGGGATGGCTTCGTTGTTAACGAAGTCGTACAGCACCTTGGCGACCTGAAGGCCACCGACTTGAACGTGTTCAGTCATTGCTTGCCTCACTCTGCTCAGCTATTTCGCTCATCGTATTAAGCCTGTAGCGCTTCTTCAAACACGCACCAGTTCATGCCCGCAGGCGGCTGGGTGCGGCCTGCCAGACGCGCTGGCGGGCGGTTTGCGTATTTTCACAGGCGCCATCGGCAGACATCCAGTCGACGTTTTGTAGTCCGCGTCGGGGCATACTACATGAAGCAGCAGGCGGGTGAACATCAGACTAAAAGCGTCGCTGTGCGACCATTTGGTCGCATAGGGTCACGCTGGGAAGCCGCATGTTCGCAAAAAACAGGTAGATTGTTCCAGATAAATCTTGAAACAGTACACGATTAGTCATTCGGACTGCCCTGCGGCAGGTTGCCACAGCTTGCCTATACTCACTCGATTGCCAGCCTTTGCGCCGTGTTCGGCCTGGCTGAAACCTTGGCAGGGCAGAGGAGTACGCAGTGGACCACCTAGTATTGACCGTGATCGCCCCCGACCAGGCCGGGCAGGTAGAACGCATTGCCCAATGCATCGCCAGCCACAACGGCAATTGGCTGGAAAGCCGCATGTCGCGCATGGCCGGGCAGTTTGCCGGGATCCTGCGGGTGGCGGTGCCGACTGAGTCCCACGCTGAATTGGTCAAAGCGCTGGAGCAACTGATCAGCCACAACATCCGCGTGCTGATCGCCGAGAGCGGCGCCGAGCCTGCGGCTAACTGGAAGCCAATCAGTATGGAACTGGTGGGCAATGACCGCCCAGGTATCGTTCGCGACATTACCCGATTGCTGGCAGACAAGGGGGTAAATCTGGAGCGCTTCACCACTGAAGTGCGCCCGGCGCCGATGAGCAGCGAGCCACTGTTCCACGCCAACGCGCTGCTGGCGTTGCCGATGGCGCTTTCGTTGGAGGATCTGCAGCAGAGCCTGGAAGCGCTGGCCGATGATTTGATGGTCGAACTTGAGCTGCGCGCAGAGGAGTAGGTGGGTGCATTGGGGCTGCTTTGCAGCCCTTTCGCGACACGAGGCCGCTCCTACAAAAATCCGTGCCAACCAGTTGTACGCGGTCCC
>NZ_VXCX01000018.1:0-84378 GCF_052850745.1 Pseudomonas sp. 1121_17 | reverse complement strand
ACAACTACGCTGGAAGTGGGGCGCATTATAAGCGCATATGAAACCCCGTCAACCGTTAATTTCAGCTTTTTGCATTTGGCCCGCACAAACAAAAGCGGGGAGGCCTTTCGGCCTCCCCGCTCTCTCTATACAGCCAAGCACTCTATATAGAAGCAAACATCACTCTGCCTTCAGCGAAACCCGCGCAAAGGCTTTCTTGCCTGCCTGACACACATGGGTCGCACCCAAGGCAAACACAAAGCTGCGATCAACCACTTCGCCATCAACCTTCACGCTACCCGCAGCCAGCAAGTCCCGCGCTGCAGCCGAGTTCTTGACCAGGCCAGCCTTGTTCAGGATTGCAGCAATCGGCATCGACTCGACAGCGGCGACCGTCACCTCAGGGATGTCCTCCGGCAGCTCGCCATCCTTCATCCGGTTACCGGCAGCGCGGTGCGCATTGGCCGCAGCCTCCTCACCATGGAAGCGAGCGACGATTTCTTCCGCCAGTTTGATCTTGATGTCGCGCGGGTTGGCGCCCTGCTCGACATCGGCGCGGAACTGCTCGATCTCTTCCATGGAGCGGAAGCTCAGCAGCTCGAAGTAACGCCACATCAGCGAATCCGGGATTGACACCAGCTTGCTGTACATCACTCCCGGCGCTTCCTGGATACCGACATAGTTACCCAGCGACTTGGACATCTTCTTGACGCCGTCCAAGCCCTCGAGCAGCGGCATGGTAACGATGCTCTGTGCTTCCTGGCCGTAGGCACGCTGCAGCTCACGCCCCATCAGCAGGTTGAATTTCTGATCGGTACCGCCCAGCTCGACGTCGGATTTCAGCGCTACCGAGTCGTAGCCCTGCACCAGCGGGTAGAGGAATTCGTGGATCGCGATCGGCTGGTTGCTGGTGTAACGCTTGTCGAAGTCGTCACGCTCGAGCATCCGCGCCACGGTGTACTGCGACGACAGGCGAATGAAATCGGCGGGGCTCAGCTGGTCCATCCAGGTGGAGTTGAACGCGACTTCGGTCTTGGCCGGGTCGAGAATCTTGAACACCTGCTGTTTATAGGTCTCGGCATTGTCGAGGACCTGCTCGCGGGTCAGCGGCGGGCGGGTGGTGCTCTTGCCGCTTGGATCACCGATCATGCCAGTGAAATCGCCAATCAGGAAGATCACCTGATGCCCCAGCTCCTGGAACTGGCGCAGCTTGTTGATCAGGACCGTGTGCCCCAGGTGCAGATCCGGTGCGGTCGGGTCAAAGCCCGCCTTGATACGCAGCGGCTGACCGCGCTTGAGCTTTTCGACCAGCTCCGACTCGACCAATACCTCTTCCGCACCGCGCTTGATAAGCGCCAGCTGCTCTTCAACCGACTTCATAGAAAACCCGCAAGGCTCAGATTCAAAGGCAGCCAACCATACAAGATCGGCCATCAAATACAAGTTTGGCAACGAGATGTGACCCGAACGGGCGCTGTTGACGTCTATGCGCCCTTGCGCGAAACTGCTTTTGGTTATATTTTATACAGTTATTTCATCTTCATCATGTCATTCATCTTTTCTATTTCACTTTTTTCATTCACCTTTTCAAAGTCACCTTCCTATGCCTAAAGAAACGCCTAAAGCGCCGCCGCTTTATCCGAAAAGCCATCTGGTGGCCGCGAGCGGCATTGCCGCCCTCCTCAGCCTGGCCTTGCTGGTATTCCCTTCAAGCGAAGTCGAAGCCAAGAAAACCACCCTCAATCTCGAGCTGGAAACACCCGCCGAGCAGCTCAAAGACGAAGCCAACGCAGCACCCATGCTGCAGGCACCTGCCGAGCAAGCCTCGCCATTTGCCCAGATCGACAACGCCGCTACCCCGGCCGAGAACACCGCTAAGACCGAAGCACCGGTTGAAGCACCCAAGGCGCCAGGCCATCGTGAAGTAACCGTCGCCCGCGGCGACACCCTGTCGACCCTGTTCGCCAAGGTCGGCCTGCCGTCCAACGTGGTCCACGACGTGCTCGCCAGCGGCAAGCAAGCCAAGCAGTTCAGCCAGCTCAAGCATGGCCAGGTACTGCAGTTCGAACTGGATAAAGACGGCCAGTTGACCACCCTGCACAGTAAGGTCAGCAACCTCGAAACCATTCGCCTGAGCAAGACCGACAAGGGTTACAGCTTCGAGCGCGAAGTCAGCAAACCGGTCGTGCGCACTGCCTATGCCCACGGCGTGATCAAGAGCTCACTGTCGGCCTCGGCCCAGCGTGCCGGGCTGTCGCACAGCATGACCATGGACATGGCCCGTGTACTGGGCTACGACATCGACTTCGCACAGGACATCCGCCCTGGTGACGAATTCGACGTGGTCTACGAGCAGAAGGTCATGGACGGCAAGGTGGTCGGCACCGGCAATATCCTCTCGGCCCGCTTCACCAACCGCGGCAAGACCTACACCGCAGTGCGCTACACCAACAAACAAGGCAACACCAACTACTACACCGCTGACGGCAACAGCCTGCGCAAGGCGTTCATCCGTACTCCGGTAGATTTCGCCCGCATCAGCTCACGCTTCTCCAATGGCCGCAAGCATCCAATCCTGAACAAGATTCGCGCACACAAGGGTGTCGACTACGCGGCCCCTCGCGGTACGCCGATCAAGGCTGCAGGCGATGGTCGTGTCGAACTGGCAGGCCGTCGTGGTGGTTACGGCAACACTGTGATCATTGCCCACGGCAACCGTTACAAGACTCTCTACGGCCACATGCAAGGCTTCGCCAAAGGCGTCAAGACCGGCAGCACGGTCAAGCAAGGGCAGATCATCGGCTATATCGGTACTACCGGCCTGTCGACCGGCCCACACTTGCACTACGAGTTCCAGGTAGGTGGTGTCCACGTCGACCCGCTGAGCCAGAAGGTGCCGATGGCTGATCCGATCGCCAAGTCCGAGCGCCAGCGCTTCCTCCAGCAAAGTCAGCCATTGGTTGCCCGCATGGACCAGGAAAAGGCCACCCTGCTCGCCGCGAACAAGCGCTGAGTCATGGCGCTCTATCTGGGAGTGATGTCCGGGACCAGCCTCGACGGCCTGGACATCGCCTTGATCGAACACGGTGAGCAGCTGCGGCTGCTTGCCACCCACTACACCCCGATGCCCGCCGATCTGCGCCAGCAGTTGCTGAGCCTGTGCGCCAGCGGCCCTGACGAGATAGCCCGCGCCTGCCTGGCCGAGAACAGCTGGGCCATCCTCGCCGCCGAGGGCATCGCGCAACTGCTGGCCACACAAGGCCTGCAAGCTGATGACATTCGCGCTATCGGCAGCCACGGCCAGACCATCCGTCACGAGCCTGCACGCGGCTTCACCATGCAGATTGGCAACCCGGCGTTACTGGCCGAGCTGACCGAGATTTGCATAGTAGCGGACTTTCGTCGGCGCGATGTTGCCGCCGGTGGCCAAGGCGCGCCACTGGTGCCAGCCTTCCATGAATCGCTGTTCGGCCAACTTGGTCAGCGCCTGGCAGTACTCAATGTCGGCGGCTTCAGCAACCTCAGCCTGATCGAACAGAACACGCCAGTGCACGGCTTCGACTGCGGCCCCGGCAACGTGCTGATGGATGCCTGGATCGAGCGCAAGCGCGGCCAGGCATATGACGCTGATGGCAATTGGGCGGCAAGCGGCGTGATCATTGAGCCGCTGTTGAAACGCCTGCTGAGTGACCCGTTCTTCGCCGGCAGCGGCCCGAAAAGCACCGGTCGCGAGGTATTCAACCTGCCATGGCTGCAAGCCCATCTGGCAGCATTGCCCGCCTACCGCGACGAAGACGTGCAGGCCACGCTGCTCGAGCTGACTGCCCGCAGCATCATCGACTCACTGAGCAATGCCCAAACCGCCACCGAGGCCCTGCTGGTGTGTGGCGGCGGTGCGCGCAATGGCGCCTTGATGCAGCGCCTGGCGCAGCTGTTGCCAGACGCTGAGGTCTCCAGTACCGCAGCCTATGGCGTCGATCCGGACTGGGTCGAGGCAATGGCCTTCGCCTGGCTGGCACATTGCTGCCTGCAGGGCATCCCCGCCAATCGCCCCAGCGTCACCGCCGCCAAAGGCCTGCGCGTGCTCGGCGCTGTCTACCCCGCTTAACGCCCCCGCAGAATGCAAAACGCCGCGCAATTGCGCGGCGTTTTGCCAATCAGCCCTGCTTCAGATCGAGAACGAAGAACCGCAGCCACAGGTGGTGGTGGCGTTAGGGTTCTTGATCACGAAACGCGAGCCTTCCAGACCTTCCTGGTAATCGACTTCGGCGCCAGCCAGGTATTGGTAGCTCATTGGATCGACCACCAGCGCAACGCCTTCGCGCTCGACGATGGTGTCGTCGTCAGCCACTTCTTCATCGAAGGTGAAGCCGTACTGGAAGCCCGAACAGCCGCCGCCCGTCACGAACACGCGCAACTTCAGACGAGCATTGCCCTCTTCGCTGACCAGGTTCTTCACCTTGCTTGCAGCACCTTGGGTGAACTCCAAAGCCGTGGGGGTGAAGGATTCGACGCTCATGTTGACTCTCCCGGCGCAGTGCCGCCATAAAACTCGATGGCGGCTATTATCCGCTTCTCCGAGAAAAATGGTCAAGAATACGTAAGCAGCAGTCGACCCGCCTTACGCCGCAGCAAAAGGCGGGTCGCCGCGATCAAGGTAGCAAGCCGGCGTGGGACAAGCCCATGCGCTCGTCCAGGCCGAACAGGATGTTGAGGTTCTGTAGCGCCTGCCCTGATGCGCCCTTGACCAGGTTGTCGATCACCGACAGCACCACCACCAGGTCACCACCTTGCGGCCGGTGTACGGCGATACGGCAGACGTTGGCGCCGCGCACACTGCGGGTTTCCGGGTGGCTGCCAGCCGGCATTACATCGACGAACGGTTCATCGGCGTAGCGTTTTTCGAACAAGGCCTGCAGGTCGACCGACTTGTCGACGACATTTGCGTACAGCGTGGCGTGAATACCGCGGATCATCGGTGTCAGGTGCGGGACGAAGGTCAGGCCGATGTCCTGGCCAGCCGCCAGACGCAGGCCCTGGCTGATTTCTGGCAGGTGGCGGTGCCCTTTGACCGCATAGGCCTTCATGCTTTCGCCGGATTCGCAGAACAGCGAACCGACCGCAGCCCCACGCCCCGCACCGCTGACCCCAGACTTGCAGTCGGCGATCAAGCGCGATGGATCGGCCAGGCCAGCTTCGAGCAACGGCAACAGGCCAAGCTGGGTAGCGGTTGGATAGCAGCCCGGCACAGCGATCAGACGTGCCTGACGGATCTTCTCGCGGTTCACCTCAGGCAAACCATAGACCGCATCCTTGAGCAGCTCCGGCGCACCGTGCGGCTGGCCGTACCACTTGCCCCACTCGACCGCGTCCTGCAGGCGGAAGTCAGCCGACAGGTCGATAACTCGGGTACCGGCCGCCAGCAACTCGCCAGCCAGGGCGTGGGCAACGCCGTGCGGGGTGGCAAAGAACACCACGTCACAGGCCGCAAGGGCCTTGCTGTCGGGCACGCTGAAGGCCAGGCCGTCGTAATGACCACGCAGGTTCGGGTACATATCGGCCACTGCCACACCGGCTTCCGAGCGCGAGGTGATGACCGCGACTTCGGCCTGAGGATGCTGCGCCAGCAGACGCAACAGTTCGACCCCGGTGTAACCCGTGCCGCCGACGATACCGACCTTGATCATAACGCTTGCCCCTTATCAACGATGCGACTGGAAAGCGCACGATGATAGGGCTGCCAGCCGCCTGTAACAACTCTTGGGATGCGCCGCAGGTGCTTCACCACTACTATCCGACCACCGTGAAAACCTGAAGGAACACCCTCCATGCTTTACCTATGGATCAAAGCGCTGCACATCGTCAGCGTGGTCTGCTGGTTCGCCGGCCTGTTTTACCTGCCACGGCTGTTCGTTTATCACGCGCAAAGCGAGGACAGCACCAGCCAGGAGCGCTTCACCGTGATGGAGCGCAAGCTGTATCGCGGCATCATGAACCCGGCGATGATCGCCACCTTCGTGTTCGGCATCTGGATGCTCTACCTGACCCCAGGCTGGCTCAGCCAGGGCTGGATGCATGCCAAGCTGACTCTGGTAATCCTGCTGACCGGCTACCATCACATGTGCGGCGCTCAGCGCAAACGCTTCGCTGCTGGCACCAACAAGCGCAGCCATGTGTTCTACCGCTGGTTCAACGAGGTACCGGTACTCCTGCTGTTGGCGATTGTCATTCTGGTAGTGGTCAAACCGTTCTGACCCGCTGGGGCGCTGTAGCAAAAGGCAACACCTCTGTTGGCCACGCTGTACACTAGCGCCCCTTTCCGTCGCCCCAGGAGCCGCGCATGACCCGTTACGCCATGATCACCGGTGCTTCCAGCGGCCTGGGCCTGGCCCTGGCGGAAGCCCTGGCGCGGCGTGGCCGTAGCCTGATCCTGGTGGCGCGCCATCGCGAGACCCTCGAACCGCTGGCAATCGAGCTGGCTCAGCGCTTTGGCGTCGAGGTGCTGCTGCGTGTCTGCGACCTCAGCCAGCCGCTGCGTTTGTCGAGCTTTGTACTTGAGCTGGAAGAAGGCGAGCGGCGCATTGACCTGCTGGCCAACTGCGCCGGGCACCGCACGTATGGCCCGTTTCTGGCCCACGAGTGGGCTGACGAACAAGACCTGCTCGAGGTCAACATCCTCGCCCTGACCCGCCTGTGCCACGCCATTGGCAACCTGATGGCGATCCAGGGCGGTGGGCAGATTCTCAACGTTGCTTCGCTGGCAGCTGTGGCCCCCGGCCCGTGGATGGCCTGCTACGCCGCGAGCAAGGCTTATGTGCTGAGCTTTTCCGAAGCCCTGCGCGAAGAGCTTGGCCGTACCGGCATCAAGGTCTCGGTGCTGTGTCCAGGCCCAGTACGCTCGGCACTGCGCAAGATCCCCAGGCTGGACAACGGCCAGCGCTGCCTGAGCGCCGAAGAAGTGGCGTTGTATACCGTCCGCGCACTGGACAAGAACCGCCCGCTGATCATGCCCGGTCGGCGCAATCGCTGGCTGGCGAGACTGCCACGCCTCCTGCCGCGTTGGTTGACGCGCAAGCTGGCCGGCTTGATCAATCGCCGTTACTGCCCGCTGGAAGCGCAATAGCACTGTGCGCGCAGCGCCGTGCTGGGTACACTCAGCTCGGACCCTGACCATGGAGCAAGTGCTGTGGAGACTCTCTTCACCAAGATCATCAACCGGGAAATCCCCGCCAAGATCATCTACGAGGATGACCAGGTTCTGGCCTTCCACGATATCGCCCCGCAGGCGCCGGTACATTTTCTGGTTATCCCGAAAAAGCCGATCCGCACCCTCAACGACCTGACCGAAGATGACAAGGCCGTCGCCGGCCATATCCTCTTCACCGCGCAGCGTCTGGCCAAGGAGCTGGGTTGCGAAGACGGTTTCCGCGTAGTCATGAACTGCAACGAACTGGGCGGCCAGACGGTCTACCATATTCACATGCACGTGCTCGGCCAGCGCCAGATGCACTGGCCACCGGGCTGATCCAAGGCAAGCCCCGGCCAGGGGTTTGCGGTAAACTGTCGGGCATCACTCTTGCGGAGGTGCCCGATGGCTACCGAACGTCACTATTCGCCGCTCGACCGCTTGTTGCTGCAGGCCGATACCGCCATGCGCACCTTGCTGCCTTTCAGCGGCCAACCTAGCCGCCCTTCTCCTGCAATCATCCAGCCCGACGCTGACCTGGACGACGCGCAAACGCGCCACGTCGCCGGCTTGATGCGCATCAACCACACGGGTGAAGTCTGCGCCCAGGCGCTGTACCAGGGGCAATCGCTGACCGCCCGCCTGCCTCAGGTGCGCAAGGCGATGGAGCATGCAGCCGAAGAAGAGATCGACCATCTGGCCTGGTGCGAGCAGCGTATTCGCCAACTCGGCAGCCATCCCAGTGTGCTCAACCCATTGTTCTACGGCATGTCGTTCGGCATCGGCGCAATCGCCGGGCTGGTCAGCGACAAGGTCAGCCTTGGCTTCGTTGCGGCAACCGAGCATCAGGTCTGCAAGCATCTGGATGAACACCTCGAGCAGTTGCCCAGCGAAGATGAAAAATCCCGGGCCATTCTCGAGCAGATGCGGGTCGATGAAGAGCACCATGCCGACGCGGCACTGGAAGCCGGCGGCTATCGCTTCCCGGCGCCCGTGCGCTTTGGCATGAGCCTGATGGCCAAGGTCATGACCAAAAGCACCTACCGCATCTAGGAATACACAGATGACCGAACGTTTCGATGCCAAGGAACTGGCGCGTGCGGTCGACGCCGGTATTCTGCAACCCGGCCAGGATCAGGCGCTGCTGAGTTTCTTGCGGCGCCAACCGGCTGCTCAAGCCAGCTTCCAACTGGCGCATGTAGCGTTCTACCTCGGCGGCCTGCTGATCATGGCCGCCATGGGCTGGCTGCTCACCCAAGCCTGGATGAGCATCGGTGATTCAGCACTGCTGGCTATCGCCCTGCTGTATATCGCCGTATTGACCACATCAGCCCTGGCCCTGCAACGGCGCCAGCAGCTTGTGCCTGCCGGCGTGCTCGGCGCAGTGGCGGTGAGCATTGTGCCGCTGAGCGTGTTTGCTCTACAGCGCTTGCTGGGCTGGTGGCCGCTGGACGACACTCAGGTCGACTTCCATCAGTACTACACCAACGTGCAAGCCGGCTGGCTGCTGATGGAGGCGGCGACGGTGCTCGCTGGCCTGCTGATGCTGCGCCTGATTGCCTTCCCGTTCATCGTCATGCCGATCGCAGTGGCGCTGTGGTTCATGTCGATGGACCTGACCGAGTGGATATACGGCGCGCCGTTCAGCTGGGAGCAGCGGCGCCTGGTCTCGGTCTGGTTCGGCCTGGGCGTGCTGCTGCTGAGCATCGTGGTCGATGGACGCACGCGCAAGGACTACGCCTTCTGGGGTTACCTGGCTGGCCTGGCAGCGTTCTGGGGCGGGTTGACCCTGCTCGACAGCGGCAGCGAATGGGGCAAAGCCATGTATGGCTTGATCAACCTGGGCCTGATGGGCCTGGCGGTGCTGCTGCGACGGCCGATCTTCATGGTGTTCGGCGCCATGGGCGTGGCGGCCTACCTGGGCTACCTGTCCTATCAGGTATTTGCCGACTCGCTGTTGTTCCCGCTGCTGCTGACCTTGATCGGCCTCGGCGTGATCGGTCTGGGCCTTGTCTACCAAAAGCATCGTGAAAAGCTCAGTGCCAGCTTGCGCGGCAACTTGCCTGAACGCCTGCTCGCGCTGTTACCCGGGCTGCGTCGATAATGTCGAGAGTTGCCCGGCGCCTGCTGCAAAGTCTGGGCTTGCCGTTGATGGCCTACCTGTTCATATGCCTGATGACCGCGCAAATCCGGCAAGCGAGCTTCAGTCTACCCAGCCTGGGCGAACCCGACAGCAATAGTGCACTTGAACTGCTGCTGTTGAGCCTGCCGGGGCAGTTACTGTTTGTGCTGGCGGGCTGCTTTACCCACAGACGCCGACTGCTGCTTGGCGTCTTCTTGCTGGCCGCCAGCATCACGGCACTGTTGCAGTGCCTGGTGTTTGCCCAATGCTTCGGCACCACGTGGAGCACCGCCGAGACTTTCATCCTGCTGGCCAGCAATGCACCAGCACTGCTGCTGGCGCTGCTGCCTGGGCTGGCCTTGCTCTACAACACGGAAACAACTCAGCCGAGTTCGACGATCTCATAGCTGTGGGTGATTTCCACACCTGCGCGGCCGAGCATGATCGACGCCGAGCAGTACTTCTCTGCTGACAGCTCGACAGCGCGCTTGACCTGCGCTTCCTTGAGGCCGCGACCCTTGACCACGAAGTTGAGGTGGATCTTGGTGAACACCTTCGGATCTTCGTCAGCGCGCTCGGCTTCCAGGAATGCTTCGCAGCTCTCCACTGCCTGGCGCGATTTCTTCAGAATGCTGACCACGTCGAAGTTGCTGCAGCCACCGAGGCCGAGCAGGAGCATCTCCATCGGCCGCACGCCAAGGTTGCGCCCACCGGCTTCGGGCGGACCGTCCATGACCACGACATGGCCGCTACCCGATTCACCGAGGAACATGGCTTCACCGGCCCATTGGATGCGTGCCTTCATGCTTGTCGACTCCAGATACGTAGAAAGGGTGCCAGCTTAAGCCTTGTGAGCCCGTCGGAAAAGCTCAACTCAACACGCATCGCTGCCGATACACTGGGGCAGCGCCTGATAAGCTGGCGCCAAATGACTGGCGCGGCCTGCCAGCCGATCCGAAAAGCCTCTGTATCGCATCGAACAGGATGTCCTGATGGTTGTGTCCGCCCTCTCCGCCAAGATCAAGAACATCGACAAGTTGCTGGCGCACTGCCAGCGCCGCCGGTTTGCCGCCAAGAGCGATATCCTCTGTGCCGGCGACCGGGCTGAAACCTTGTCGTTCATCATCAAAGGCTCGGTCACCGTGATCATCGAAGATGACCAGGACCGCGAGATGATCATCGCCTACCTCAACGATGGCGACTTCTTCGGTGAGCTGGGCTTGTTCGAGCCAGTCGGCAAGGAGCAGTATCGCAGCGCCTGGGTGCGGGCCAAGACCGAATGCGAAGTGGCCGAGATCAGCTACGAGAGATTCCGCGAGGTCGCCCGCCTCGACCCTGAGATTCTCTACGCCTTGGGCAGCCAGATGGCCCAGCGCCTGCGCAACACCACGCGCAAGGTCGGCGACCTGGCGTTCTTCGATGTCACCGGGCGCGTCGCCCGCTGCCTGCTCGACTTGTGCAAGCAGCCCGATGCCATGACTCATCCGGACGGCATGCAGATCAAGATCACCCGCCAGGAGATCGGGCGGATCGTGGGTTGTTCACGGGAGATGGTCGGCCGCGTCCTCAAGGATCTGGAGGAGCGCAGCCTGGTTCAGGTCAAGGGCAAAACCATGGTGGTGTACGGCACCCGTTAATCTTGGGGCAGACCTGCGATCACCTCAGCATAGGCGGCAGACAGGCGCTCGAACCAGGGCACTGCCGGCGCCACTTCATGCAGGGCGATATGACTGTCGGCGCGGCAGTGCTGATCGATGCCGCAGCACTGATTGAAGCGGTTGACCGCCGCCACCATCGACTCGCGCTGGTTATCCAGCAGCAGGGCGCCATGCACCAGCACTACCGGGCGCTTGCCGCCCAGGCCCTGGCGCCAGCGCTGAGCAGTGCCGACCAGCTTGCGCCCGTTGAGGTTGACGTTGTAACGTCCGTCGCAGAAGGCGCCATCGATCTCGCCCAGCGAAGCCACCCCGCCCCACTCGCGCAGAACCTCACACAGCGGCTGACACAAACGCTCATAAGCGTTCTCGATACGGCCATGGTCGCCTTCGCTACGCGGGGCAACATACACCAGCGCGACGTTGACCGTTGCATGCGATTGCGGCACCGGTTCGCCGCCAGTCTCGCGTAGCAGCACCGGCCAGCCAGCGATGGCCAGCTCGGCGCAGGCAACCTCGAAGTTGTCCTGCCGGCTCAGCCGCCGCGGCATCACCAGCGCCTGATCGGTCGGGCGCCAGAACAGCACGCCGGCCTCGGCATCGCCGCGGCACACGGCGGCGAGCAGGTCCTGCTCGGCTTGCAGGCCCTGCGCGACGGTCAGGGCCAGAGGTTGTTCGCTCATCGGGATGCCACCTTTTAGCCACCTTCTAGAAACGACGAAGCCGGCAATGGCCGGCTTCAAGGTCGATCAGTCCAGTTCTTGAACCACGTTCTGTACCGGCCGCTGCGGGAAGAACAGCCGCTGCAATTCCTGCCCCGGTTGCTCAGCACGCATGAACGCTTCGCCAACCAGGAACGAGTACACCCCGTTGATTTCCATCAGCTCGACATCGGCCCGGTTGAAGATCCCGCTCTCGGTGATCGCCAGCCGCTCACGCGGAATTCGTGGCAGCAGGTCGAGGGTGGTTTCCAGGCTGACGTCAAAGGTGTGCAGGTTACGGTTGTTGACCCCGACCAATGGTGTGTCGAGGGTGTTCAAGGCCCGCTCCAGCTCATCGCCGTCATGCACTTCGACCAGCACATCCAGGCCGACCGACTTGGCCACAGCGGCCAGTTCGGCCATGCGCACATCATCCAGCGCAGAGACAATCAGCAGCACGCAATCGGCGCCCAACGCACGGGCTTCGACGATCTGGTACGGATCGATCATGAAGTCCTTGCGAATCACCGGCAGCGTGCAGGCCGCGCGGGCCTGCTGCAGGTAGGCATCGGCGCCCTGGAAATAATCGATGTCGGTCAGCACCGACAGGCAGGTCGCGCCGCCCCTCTCGTAACTGACGGCGATATCGGCCGGGACGAAGTTGTCGCGGATGACGCCCTTGCTCGGTGAGGCCTTCTTGATTTCGGCAATCACCGCAGGCTGCTTGCGCTTGGCCTGTTCGATCAGCGCATTGGCGAAGCCACGCGGCGCATCAGCGGCCTTGGCCAGTTGCTCGAGCTCGGCCAGGCTGACCCGGGCACAGCGCTCGGCGACTTCTTCGACCTTGCGGGCGAGGATGTTTTCCAGCACGGTCGGCACGCTCATGCTTCGTTCTCCTGCTTGAATACGGCGGTAAAGGCGCCCAGTTCCTGGAGTTTTTCCCAGGCCAGGCCGGTGTGCAATACATCGCTGGCAAGCTCTACGCCCTGGGCCAGGGTCATTGCGTGGTCTGCTGCGTACAGCGCGGCGCCCGCATTGAGCACGATCATCTCGGCGGCCTTCTGGCCGTTTTCGGTCTTGCGCCGGCCCAAGGCATCGCGGATCAGTTCATACGAGGCCTGCGGGTTTTCCACAGCCAGGCCATGCAGGCTCTGGCTCTTCATGCCGAGGTCTTCGGGCTCGACCCAATACTCGCTGATCTCACCTTTTTTCAGCTCGGCAACAAAGGTCGGCGCTGCCAGGCTGAACTCATCCAGGCCATCCTTGGAGTGCACCACCAACACGTGCTTGCTGCCCAGGCGCTGCAGCACCTCGGCCAGCGGCCGGCACAAGGTCTGGGCGAACACGCCAACCACCTGGTGTTGCACTCCGGCCGGATTCGTAAGCGGGCCAAGCATGTTGAACAAAGTGCGCAGGCCCAGCTCGCGACGCGGGCCCGCGGCGTACTTCATGGCTTTGTGGTGACTCTGCGCGAACATGAAGCCGATGCCCAGGCTGTCGATGCAGCGGGCAACCTGCACTGGCGTCAGGTTCAGGTAAATACCGGCCGCCTCAAGCAGGTCGGCACTGCCACTTTTGCCCGAGACTGCGCGGTTGCCGTGTTTGGCCACCTTGCAGCCAGCCGCGGCGAGCACAAACGACGCCGCCGTGGACACGTTGAAGATGTTCGCACCGTCGCCGCCGGTACCGACCACGTCGACCACGCCGTCGAGGCTTTCCAGCTCGACCTTGTCTGCCAGCTCACGCATGACCGAGACCGCGCCGACGATTTCGTCGATGCTCTCGCTCTTCATGCGCATGCCCATCAGGAAGGCACCGATCTGCGCCTCGCTGCACTGGCCGGTCATGATCTGGCGCATGACGTCGCTCATTTCTGCAGTCGACAGGTCCAGGTGGCCAACGATACGGCTCAACGCGCTTTTGATATCCATGCTCGAATCCTTAACGGCGGCCGCCGGTCTGCTTGAGGAAGTTGGCGAACAGCTCGTGGCCCTGCTCGGTAAGAATCGACTCGGGGTGGAACTGCACCCCTTCGATGTTCAAAGTCTTGTGGCGCAGGCCCATGATTTCATCCACCGAGCCATCGTCGTGGGCAGTCCAGGCGGTCACCTCAAGGCACTCGGGCAGCGTCTCGCGCTTGACCACCAACGAATGGTAACGGGTCACCGTGAGCGGATTGTTCAGTTCGGCAAACACGCCAAGGTCGCGATGATGGACCGGGCTGGTCTTGCCATGCATCACCTGGCGGGCGCGGACTACGTCGCCGCCAAAGGCCTGGCCGATCGACTGGTGGCCAAGGCAAACGCCAAGGATCGGCAGCTTGCCGGCAAAATGCAGAATGGCCTCGATCGACACACCGGCTTCGCTCGGGGTGCACGGGCCTGGTGAGACCACGATGCGCTCGGGGTTGAGTGCTTCGATCTGGGCGATGGTCATCTCGTCATTGCGGATGACCTTGACCTCGGCCCCCAACTCGCCAAAGTACTGGACGACGTTGTAGGTGAAGGAGTCATAGTTGTCGATCATCAGTAACATGTGCGGCAAACCTCTAGAAGACTGACTTCTGATTCGAACCTTGCGCTTGCGCCTCCAGGCGCGGGTCATCCCGCACGGGGCGCTGGGTCAAGCACAAGGCAGGCAGATGGAGCGAGGCCGCGTGGCGGCCAGCCAACTCAACACATCAACGCGACGGGGTCTGTTCCGCCAGGGCTACGGCGCGGAACATCGCGCGGCGCTTGTTGATGGTTTCTTCCCACTCCAGTGCAGGCACCGAATCAGCAACGATACCGCCACCGGCCTGAACATGCAGTTCGCCATCCTTGATCACCGCGGTGCGAATGGCGATCGCGGTGTCCATGTTGCCGTTCCAGGCAAAGTAACCGACTGCGCCGCCATACACGCCACGCTTGACCGGCTCGAGCTCGTCGATGATTTCCATGGCACGGATCTTCGGCGCGCCGGACAAGGTGCCGGCCGGCAGGATCGCCCGCAGTGCATCCATTGCGGTCAAGCCCTCGGCCAGTTGGCCGGTGACGTTGGAGACGATGTGCATGACGTTGGAATAGCGCTCGATCACCATCTTCTCGGTCAGGCGCACGCTGCCAGTTGCCGAAACGCGGCCGACATCGTTGCGGCCCAGATCGATAAGCATCAGGTGCTCGGCGATTTCCTTGGCGTCGGACAGCAGGTCGTCTTCCAGCGCGCGGTCGGCTTCTTCGTTGGCACCGCGTGGGCGGGTGCCGGCGATTGGGCGCACGGTGACCAGGTTGTCTTCGACCCGCACCAGCACTTCCGGCGAACTGCCGACGACATGGAAGTCACCGAAGTTGAAGAAGTACATATAAGGCGTCGGGTTGAAGCAGCGCAGCGCGCGATAAAGGTCAATGGGTGCGGCCTTGAAGTCGATCGACATGCGCTGCGACGGCACCACCTGCATGCAGTCGCCGGCGAGGATGTACTCCTTGACCGTATCGACCGCACGTTCGTAATCATCCTGGGTGAAGCTTGAACGGAATGCCGGTTCGGCAGCCATCGGCCCGCTCAGGTCAAGGCCGCGACGTGGCGTGATCGGCTCGCGCAGCTTGCCCAGCAGCGCCTGCAGGCGCGCCTGGCCCTGTTCGAGGGCGTCTTCGGCAGACGGGTCGACCAGCACGATCGCGTGCATCTTGCCGGCCAGGTTGTCGAACACCACTACTGCGTCCGAGACCATCAGCAGAATGTCCGGCACACCCAGTGGGTCCGGGTTCGGGCAGGCTCCCAGGCGTTTTTCCACATAACGCACGCAGTCGTAACCGAAGTAGCCGACCAGGCCGCCATTGAAGCGCGGCAGGCCGGCGATATCGGCAACCTTGTAACGCTCTTTGAACGCTTCGACGAAGGCCAGCGGGTCTTCCACCTCGTGGCTTTCTACCTCGACACCGTCTTCAAGGATGCTCACCTGATAGCCGTGCACGCGCAGCACCGTGCGCGATGGCAGGCCGATCATCGAGTAACGGCCCCACTTCTCGCCGCCCTGAACGGATTCGAGCAGGTACGAGTTGGCCTGATCAGCCAGCTTCAGGTAGATCGACAACGGCGTGTCGAAGTCGGCCAGGGTTTCGCAGGCCAAAGGAATGCGGTTGTAGCCAGCAGCGGCCAGACGCAGGAATTCTTCGCGGGTCATGAGTAGCCTCGGAGCAAGAGCAATGGGGTCAGGCAAACGGACGGGCCGGCAGCTGCCGGCGAGCAGAAGTCAGGCGCGCCAACGCCAACGGGCCAGGGCCTTGATGACTTTCATCCAGTATTTGCCGATAACCGCCACGATGGACTCTCTGTCTTTGGAGGCTGGAAGGTCGGCCAACGTTATCCCAGTGTCGGTGACTACGCAACCAGGCAACAGGATGCGCAGATCACTGATCACCAGGCTGGGCGATTCTTCCTCGATTGGCCGGCCGTGGTTGTAGCCATAGCTGAGGCCAACCGACTGCACCCCGGCGGCTTTGGCAGCGAGCACATCGCTGCGCGAGTCGCCGACGAACACCGCCTGCGCCGGGCTGACCCCGGCCATTTTCATCACGAACAGCAACGCCGCCGGGTCAGGTTTTTTCTGTGGCAGGGTGTCGCCGCCAATGATCCAGCGGAAATAGCGACCGATCTTCATCTGATCCAGCAGCGGCGCGACAAAGCGCTCCGGCTTGTTGGTGATCAGCGCCATCTCCACGCCTTGCTTGTGCAGCCAGCGCAAGGTGTCGCGCACGCCCGGGTAGACCACGGTGAGCTCATGGCTCTCGGCATAGGCCTCCATGAACAGGGCCAGGCCCTGCTCGGCCAGCGCGTCGTCAACCGTGCCGTGGTCAAGGCCTCCCGCCAGTGCCCGGCGCACCAGTACCGGTGCGCCATTGCCGACCCAGTGGCGAACCGCCTCAAGGCCGGCCGGCGGGCGACCGAGTTCGAGCAGCATGCGGTCTACCGCTGCAGCCAGGTCGGGGACAGAGTCGATCAGCGTGCCATCCAGATCGAACATCACCAACTTGGGCAGCGTCCCCGGGAACAGCTGCTCGAAGCCGCTCATGGGCGGGCCAGGGCCATTTCGGCGCGCATCTTGGCGATCACTTCCTGGTAGTCGGGCGCATTGAAGATCGCCGAGCCGGCGACAAAGGTGTCGGCGCCAGCAGCGGTGATCTCGCGGATATTGTTGACGTTGACGCCGCCGTCGATCTCCAGGCGGATGTCACGCCCGCTGGCATCGATCAGCGCGCGTGCTTCACGCAGCTTGTCGAGGGTGCCAGGGATGAACTTCTGCCCGCCGAAGCCTGGGTTGACGCTCATCAGCAAGATCATGTCGACCTTGTCCATCACGTACTTCAGGGTCTCCAGACCGGCAGCCGGGTTGAACACCAGGCCAGCCTTGCAGCCGCCGTCACGAATCAACTGCAGCGAGCGGTCGATGTGCGTGGTCGCGTCCGGGTGGAAGGTGATGTAGGTAGCGCCGGCTTCGATGAAGTCGCCGATGATGCGGTCGACCGGGCTGACCATCAGGTGCACATCGATCGGCGCGGTGACGCCGTATTTGCGCAGTGCGCTGCACACCATCGGGCCGATGGTCAGGTTGGGGACATAGTGGTTGTCCATGACATCGAAGTGGACGATGTCGGCGCCGGCGGCCAGTACCTTGTCGACGTCTTCACCCAGGCGGGCGAAATCGGCAGAAAGAATGGACGGGGCAATAGCGTAGGGCTGCATGGCGCACCTGTAGGCAGAAATCACGGTGGCGCGCATTGTACCTCAGCCCCGCGGGATGGGGGCTGATTGGTGTCAATCCTGCTGCAGCGCGCCAGCCCGAGGGTGGGGGCTGGCGCCAGCAGGTTACTCTGGCTGTTGTGTACGCAGTTTTTCGCTGCGCCCACGCAGCCATTCCAGGGTCAGCAACAGCACCACCGAGAAGGCGATGAGCAAGGTCGCTGCCGCAGCGATGGTCGGGCTCAGGTTCTCGCGAATACCGCTGAACATCTGCCGCGGCAGGGTTGCCTGTTCAGGCCCGGCGAGAAACAGCGTGACCACCACTTCATCGAACGAGGTGGCGAAGGCAAACAATGCCCCCGAGATCACCCCAGGGGCAATCAGCGGCAAGGTCACCCGACGGAACGCGGTCAGCGGCGAGGCACCGAGGCTGGCCGCGGCCCGCACCAGGTTGTAGTTGAAGCCCTGCAGGGTGGCCGACACGGTGATGATCACAAACGGTACGCCCAGCACCGCGTGCACCAGGATCAACGAGGTGAAGCTGTTGCCCAAGCCCAGCGGGGCAAAGAACAAATAGCTCGCGACACCGATGATCACCACTGGCACCACCATCGGCGAGATCACCAGGGCCATCACCAACGACTTGCCAGGGAAGTCGCCGCGGGTCAGGCCAATCGCGGCCAGGGTGCCGAACACCATTGCCAGCACAGTCGCCGCAGGGGCGACGATGATGCTGTTGCGCAGGGCGCGCATCCACTCCGCCGAAGCAAAGAAGTCCTGATACCAGTGCAGCGAAAAGCCCTGCAGCGGGTACACCAGAAAGCTGCCGCTGTTGAACGACAGCGGGATGATCACCAGTATCGGCAGCACCAGGAACAACAGGATCAGGCCGCAGAGGATCCGCAGGCTGTAGAACCACACCCGCTCGATGGGTGACATATAGGGGCTCAGCATGACAAGGCTCCTCAGCTCAGACGCAGGCGGCTGGCGCCGACCAGCCAGCTATAGATCAGGTACAGCAGCACGGTTGCCAGCAGCAACAGCCCGCCCAGTGCGGTGGCCATGCCCCAGTTGATGCTGGTGTTGGTGTAGAAGGCCACGAAGTAGCTGACCATTTGATCGTTCGGGCTGCCGAGCAGCGCCGGGGTGATGTAGTAGCCGATCGCCAGAATGAACACCAGCAGGCAACCTGCGCCAATACCTGCGTAGGTCTGCGGGAAGTACACCCGCCAGAAACTGGCGAACGGATGGCAGCCCAGCGAAATCGCTGCGCGCATATAGCTCGGCGAGATGCCCTTCATGACGCTGTACAACGGCAGGATCATGAATGGCAGGAGGATATGCACCATCGAGATGTACACCCCGGTGCGGTTGAACACCAATTCCAACGGCTCATCGATGATGCCCATCGCCATCAGCGCACTGTTGATCAACCCGCCCGACTGCAACAGCACGATCCAGGCAGCGACCCGCACCAGAATCGAGGTCCAGAACGGCAACAGCACGAGAATCATCAACAGGTTGCTCTGCCGGGTTGGCAGGTTGGCTAGCAGATAGGCCAACGGGTAAGCCAGCAGCAGGCAGATCACGGTGATGACCACACCCATCCACAGGGTGCGGGTGAAGATATCCAGGTAGATCGCCTGGTCCGGCGTGGCCTTGGCTATCTCACCGAGGTCATCGATGCGGTGATCGACCGAGGCCAGCAGGTAATAGGCGGTGACGGTGCTGGTATTGCGGCGGATCGCCTGCCAGTAGGCAGGATCGCCCCAACGCTCATCCAGGTTTTGCAGTGCTTCTTTATAGGAAGCCGGCTCGCTCGCGAACGGCAGCGCCCGGGCAGTCTTCGACAACAGGCTGCGGTAACCGGCCAGCTCCATGTTCAAGCGTTTGGACAGGTCACCGAGGGTCTGGTTCTTGCGCGCCTCGGCCAGGTCCTGGCTCAGCGCCTGATATACCGGTTCGCCAGGCAGGCTCTTGCCATCCCACTGCTGTACCGCCTCGACGGTGCGCGGCAGGCCGGCGACCACCTCGGGGTTGGCCACGCTCTTGAACAACAGCGCCGCAATCGGCACCAGGAACACCAGCAGAAGAAACAGCGCCAGCGGCGCGATCAACGCCTGGGCCTTCCAGCGGTTGACCCGCTCGGCATGCTTGAGGCGCTGTTTGAGGCTTTTACCTGCGCCTTCGTTCAGGGGCACTGCAATGGCCATGGCGAACTCCGAAAATCTGGAAAACGGGGAGCGCCGGAGATACCCGGCGCTCCGAGGGCGCAGTTACTTCTTCGCCGCCCAGGCGTTGAAGCGTTGCTCCAGCTGCTCGCTGTTGTCAGCCCAGAACGCCACGTCGATCTGCACCTGGTTGGCGATGTTTTCAGGCGTGGTCGGCATGTCTTTCTTCACGTCATCCGCCAGCAGCGCGACCGCCTTGGAATTGGCCGGACCGTAGGCAATGTTTTGCGAGTAGGTCTTCTGCTGCTCGGGCGCAACGCTGAAGGCGATGAAGTCCTTCGCCTCTTTGCTGTTCTTCGCGCCTTTAGGAATGGCCCAGGCGTCAAAGTCGTAGATGCCGCCATTCCATACCACCTTGAGGTTGCTTTCTTTCTGCACGGCAGCGATGCGACCGTTGTAGGCCGAGCTCATCACTACGTCGCCAGAGGCAAGGTACTGCGGCGGCTGGGCGCCGGCTTCCCACCACTGAATGCTCGGTTTGAGCTGATCGAGCTTTTTGAAGGCGCGATCCTGACCGGCTTTGGTCGCCAGTTCTTTGTAGACGTCCTTGGGCGCAACACCGTCGGCCATCAACGCGAACTCAAGGGTGTACTTGGCACCTTTGCGCAGGCCGCGCTTGCCCGGGAACTGCTTGGTATCCCAGAAATCAGCCCAGCTGGTTGGTGCGGTCTTGAGTTTGTCGGCGTTGTAGGCCAGCACCGTGGACCAGACGAAGAAGCCGACACCGCAAGGCTGAATAGCGCCCTTGACGTAGTCCGCCTCGTTACCGAACTGAGCGGGATCGATTTCCTCGAACAGGCCCTCGTCGCAACCACGGGCTAGCTCCGGCGATTCGACTTCGACCAGGTTCCACGACACGCTCTTGGTATCGACCATGGCTTTGACCTTGGCCATTTCACCGTTGTACTCCCCGGCGACGATCTTGCCCTTGCCGGCCTTTTCCCACGGCTCGTAGAAGGCTTTGACCTGGGCGGCCTTGTTGGCACCACCGAACGACACCACGGTCAGGTCTGCGGCGGCCATGGCCTGGCTGGCGGCGAACAGGCCGAGGGCCACGGCGGTCAGTTTCAACTGCTTGCGCATTATTATTCTCTCCACAGTACAGGGTTGGTTAAGCGAGCCTTCAATGGGCTTCGGCAATCGGATCGAGCGCGCGGGCGTGTTCGACTTCCCAGCCCAGCGGTACCACATCGCCCACGGCCAGGGCCGGGTCGAGTTCGGCAATCGGCTGCTTCACGAAGAAGTCGCCCTTGCCGCAGACTTCCAGACGCACCCGTACGTGGTCGCCCAGATAGATGAACTCGGCCACGCGGCCGGAGAATCGGTTGGCGCAGTGCTCGCTGTGGCCATTGAGGCGGACCCTCTCGGGGCGGATCGACAAGGTCACCGGATCGCCCGCCTGGCCCACATTCACCGCCAACGCCTCGACCTTCTCGCCCCGCGCCAGTTGCACCTGGCAGCGCTCGCCATTGCGCGCCAGCAAGGTGCCGCTGAGGCGGTTGTTTTCACCGATGAAGTTGGCGACGAAGGTATTGCGCGGCTCTTCATAGAGGGTGCGCGGGTCGGCGATCTGCTGAATTTCGCCCTGATGGAACACTGCCACCCGGTCAGACATGGTTAGTGCTTCGCTCTGGTCGTGGGTGACGTAGACCACGGTCACACCCAGGCGCTGGTGAATGTGCTTGATCTCCATCTGCATGTGCTCACGCAATTGCTTGTCCAGCGCCCCGAGCGGTTCGTCCATCAGCACCAGCTGCGGCTCGAAAACCAGAGCACGAGCCAATGCCACCCGCTGCTGCTGGCCGCCGGAGAGCTGACCGGGGTAGCGCTGGGCGAAGGCGTCGAGCTGGACCATGCCGAGCACGCGCTTGACCCGCTCGCTGATGTCGGTCTTGCTCAGGTTGCGTACGCTCAGGGGGAAGGCAAGGTTCTCGGCGACGGTCATATGCGGGAACAATGCGTAGTTCTGGAACACCATGCCGATATCGCGCTTATGCGGTGGCACGTTGTTGATCGAGCGCCCACCGAGGAGGATTTCGCCGGCGGTGGGGGTTTCAAAACCGGCCAGCATCATCAGGCTGGTGGTCTTGCCCGAGCCGGACGGGCCGAGCAAGGTCAGGAACTCGCCCTTGCGGATGTCCAGATTGAGGTCTTTGACGATCAACGACTCGCCGTCGTAGCTCTTCTGCACACCACGGAAACTGACCAGCGTGTCGCCGCTGGCAGTGTTCGAATTCGCCTCGCTCATGCCTGCACCTTTTTGTTGGATGACTGCGTGAGAGAAGCTTAGACAAGGCGCAATTGCCGGCAAATCGGGGCCGCTGAGAGAATGCCATCATCCCCTTGGAAGATTGCCTGTAGGGATCGCCCTACACGGATGGCGTTATTAGATAGGCATTTCGGTAGCTGTGCGACTGCGCCAGGGAGGTCGTGAGTAGCAGGCAGCCGCGTCCTTGAGCGCGGCACGTGCCGCATGCGCTGCTCGCAGTGTCAGGTGCGCGGGTGACTGCCGACGTCGTCGGCAGAACAGTTACACCAGCTTGTGCTCCATGGCGTACTTCACCAGCTCGGCCAAGGAGTTGACCTTGAGCTTCTGCATCAGCCGCGCTTTGTGGGTGCTGATGGTCTTGCTCGACAGCGCCAGCTGCAGCGCGATGTCATTGACGTTGGCGCCCTGGGCAAGGCGCTCGAACACCGAAAACTCGCGCTCCGACAGCAGCGTATGCAGCGGCCGGGTGTCGGTCAGGCCGACCTCGAACACCATCCGGTCAGCCAGCGCCGGGTCGATGTAGCGCCCTCCTCCCGCCACTCTGCGGATGGCCGTCAACAACAGCGCCGGGTCGCTGTCCTTGGTCGCGTAGCCGGCGGCGCCGGCCTTCAACGCCCGCGCAGCCATTTGCGCCTCGTCATGCATCGACAGCATGAGAATTGCCGGCGGGTTGTTCAGTGCGCGGATGCGCGGGATCGCCTCTAGGCCATTGACCCCCGGCATGGAAATATCCAGCAAAACCACTTCGCACGGGGTGTGGCGCAACGCATCCAGCAACTGCTCGCCATTGCCCGCCTCGGCCACCACCTGCATGTCCTTGGCCAGACCGATCAGTTGCTTGATGCCCTCGCGGACAATAGTGTGGTCTTCTGCCACCAGCACTCGAATCACGCTTGTCTCCTAATCCAGAGGGATACTGACGCTCAGGCTGCTGCCCTCGCCGGGTTCACTGTCCAGGGTCATGCTGCCACCCAGCATCAATACCCGCTCACGCATACCGACCAGGCCAAACGAGGTCGGCCTGGGTTGATCTGGGCAAAAACCGACACCGTCATCGATCACACTCAGGCGCAGGGTGCTGCCAGTGCGCAGCAGCTCGATCTGCACGGTGTGCGCCTGGGCATGGCGCATCACGTTGGTCAGCGCCTCCTGCAGTATCCGAAACAGCCCGGTGGCCTTGGCATCACTCAATGCTGGCAGATTATCCGGCACCTGCACCAGACACGGTATCTGCGTGCGCGCTTCGAAGCGGCGCGCCTGCCATTCAATGGCCGAGGCGATGCCGGCATCAAGGATCGGCGGGCGCAGGGCAGTGGCGACATCACGCACCAGCTGGAACAACTGCGCAATCAAGCGCTTCATGCTCGCCAGGCGCTCGTGCAGGCCGGGGTCGAGCTCGGCATAGGCCAGCTCGCACATCGACACTTCGAGCTTGAGCACGGTCAGCATCTGCCCCAGTTCATCATGCACTTCGCGGGCGATGCGGGCCTTTTCTTCTTCGCGCACGCTCTCAAGGTGAGCAGACAACTCGCGCAACTGCCCCTCGGAACGGGCCAGGGCCAGCTCGGCGCGTTTGCTCTGGCTGATGTCCCAGACCACCCCATCCCAGACCACGCGACCGTCGGCCAGGCGCCGGGTACTGGCCTTGATGTCAGCCCAGCGCTGCTCGCCCTGGCGGGTGACGATGCGCCCCTGCCACGACCAGTCCTGATTGTTGGCCAGGGCCAGATCCTGGACCCGGTGATAATCACTGCGATCATCCGGATGGACCAGGTTGCGCAAGCCCATCTGCGGATGCTGGATGGCTGCCGGAGTGTAGCCAACCAGGGCTTCGCTACCCTCGCTGATATAGGGGAATTCCAGCTCGCCGGCAGCAGGGTTGCGTTCGAGCCGAAACACCAGCCCCGGTACGTTGCCGGCAATGCCCTTGAGCTGCGCTTCGCTTTCGCGCAGGGCCGCCACGGTGCGCCGGCGCTCGGTGACGTCGGTGAGAAACATCACCAGGTATTCAGCATCGCGAAAGCGCAAAAAACTCAGCGACAGATCGACCGGCAACACGCTGCCATCGGCACACCGGCACTGACTCTCGAATTGCTCGGCGCCACCGTTGCCAGCCCGCACCCGGCGCCACAGCTCCAGCCAACGGTCCATGTCCAGGTTGGGCTCGAAGTCACGCAGCGGCCGGTCCAGCAGTTGCCCTTCGGCGTAGCCAAGCATGCCCTCGGCCGCGTGGTTGGCGTAGCGCACATGGCTGTCCCAGTTGATCCAGAGGATACCGACGGTGCTGTGGTCGATGGAAAACTGGCTCAGGCGCAGTGCCTGTTCGCGGCCGTGGCGCTCGGCCAACGCTTCGCGCGCCTGCAACAAGCTGCGTTCCAGCTGGCGCTGCTCACGGCGCTGCCACAACAAGGTGGCGATGGCACACAGCAACAGCAGCCCAAACAACAGCGCCAGGTTCTGCCAGAAACCCGCGCTCTCGCTCAGGCGCGGGTACTTGGGCTGCAGCCAGCGCTGGTGCAATTGCTCCAGCTGCTTGGCCGGCATCGCCTGCAGCCCGCGTTCGAGCACATCGGCCAACAGCGGCCAGTCACGCCGCGAACCGATCCGCAGCAGTTGCGGCAAGCCGATGTCACCGACCACGACGAGATCGCTGAACTCGCTTTCGCGCGACAGGCGGCTGAGCTGCGCTTCGTCGACCACAGCAAAGCTCGCCTGCGCCCCGAGCAGGGCTTGCAACGCCTGCCGCTCGTTGGGCACGCCTTGCAGGTTGAGGTGGGTGTAGTTACTGCGCAGGTAATCGGCCAGCGGGCTAGGCGTGCGCACCACTACCCGTTCGCTGGGCTCAAGCTTTTCCAGTTCGACCGCCACCGCGCCGCTGCGCGGCCCGACCACCAGCTGCGGCACGCGCATGTACGGATCGCTGAACAGCCACAGGCGCAGGCTGGCCGGGGTCTGCGTGAGGCCTGGGGCGAAGTCGATCTCACCAGCCTTGAGGGCGTGCTCAAGCGCTGCCTGGTCAGCGAAATTGCGCCAGGTCAGGTCGAGGCCGAGCGCCTGCGCCAGCCAGCTGACCAGTTCGACGTTGGCCCCATACAGCTGCTGCAGGCGCCGGTCGAACTGCGCATAAGGCGCCTGCAGCACCAGGCCCACGCGCAGGCTGCGGTGCTCCTCCAGCCATTGTTGCTGAACCGACTCCAGCGCCACCGTCGGCACCGCAGCGGGCCGTGCCAGGGCGATCAAGGGCAGGCACAGGCAGCCGATAACCAACAGGCGACGCATTCGCTTCATCTATACGCTCGACTTGGCAAGCGCGACCACCAGCCGTGGCCGTCGCGGACAAATACTATTAGGCTGCCGGTATCATTCTGGCTTTGGGTTGATTCATGTTGACACTTTATCGCACGCAGCTGGCAATGATCTGCCTCAGCTCACTCCTGCCGCTGGCAGCCCAGGCGACCGCTGCCGAACCTGCCGCTCCGGCCGATGCAGCCGCCGCGCCGATTGTGCGCCCGGTGTTGCTCGAACGCAGCCAGGAAGACGCGCAAGCACTCGAACGGCGCGTGCCCAAGGCCGAGCAGCAGATGCTGCAGGCGGGCAGCGACAGCTTTCTGGCCCTGTGGAAGCCGGCCAACGACAGCAATCCGCAAGGCGCGCTGATCATCCTCCCCGGCGCCGGCGAGAACGCTGACTGGCCCAGTACGGTCGGCCCGCTGCGCAGCAAATTCCCCGATGCTGGCTGGCACAGCCTGAGCATCAGCTTGCCTGACCTGCTTGCCGACAGCCCGCAGGCGCGGGTCGAGGCAACACCAGCGGCGCCCGCCGAGAAAGCCAACGGCGAGGTTGCTGCAGTGCAGGACACCCCGGTCGATGCCAACGCCAACGTCGCCCAGGCCACCGCAGCCGACCCCGATACCGCGCAGAGCACCGATGCGGTCGACGCCAGCGAACAGAACGATCAGGCCGACGCCGAGCGTATCTTCGCCCGCCTGGACGCCGCCGTGGCCTACGCCCACAGCCAGAAAGCGCGCAGCATCGTCCTGCTCGGCAACGGCAGTGGCGCCTACTGGGCAGCGCGTTACCTCAGCGAAAAGCAGCCGCCGCAGGTGCAGAAACTAGTGATGGTGGCGGCGCAGACGCCGGCGCGGGTCGAGCATGATCTGCTCAGCCTGACGCCCACGCTGAAGGTGCCGGTTGCCGACCTGTATTTTGCCACCCGCAGCGCAGACCAGCGCGCCGCGCAGTTGCGCCTGCAGGCCAGCAAGCGTCAGCCAGGCAGCCAGTATCGGCAGCTGTCGCTGATCGCCATGCCCGGCAACAAGGCAGCAGAGCAGGAGCAACTGTTCCGCCGCGTACGCGGCTGGCTCAGTCCGCAGGAATAAACCCTGGCCGTCGCTACAAACCGCGGCGCTTGCGCACCAGTGCGTAGGCCTGGTGCAGCTCGCGGGTGGTCTCGGTTGCCTGGCGCACCTGCGCCTCGCTGGCGCCGTTGCCAACCAGTTTGTCCGGGTGATGGCGGCTGAGCAGGCGCCGGTAGGCCTGCTTGACCTGATCGGCCTCGGTATCGGCGGCTACGCCGAGCAAACGCAGCGCGCCTGCGTAGGTCAGCGTGCTGCCCTCAACCCCGGTTTTACGCGGCTCGTACTCAAGCGAAAGCGCCTGCGCCTCGCGCCGGCTCAGGCCCAGCTGTTGCCCCCAGGCCAGCACCAGATCACGCTCATTGACGCCGGCCCGGCCATCGGCCCAGACCATCCGCCAACAGGCGCGCAAGGTGCCTTCGGCAGCGTGCGGCTGTTGCTTGATGCGTTGCAGGTGATGGCTGAAGCGGTCCTTGCCAGCCTTGCCGCGATTGAACGCGGCAATCGCCCGCAACCGCGCCGGCTCGGCCAGCGCCAAGCGGGCCATCTCCTGACGCGCCTGCTGAATATGCCCAGGCGCCACCCGGCCGTCGCTTTTGGCCAAACGCCCAAGCAATACAAACAACAGCTCATCATCACGCAACGGCGGGCGCCCGCTCAGGCGCTCGCGACAGTCCGCCCAACTCTGCAGGCGCAAACGCCGGTCCATGGCCTGACCCAGCAAGGCTCCCAGTAGTGCACCAGGAATACTGGCCACTGCAAAGCCTGCCCCGGCACCAATCACTGTGCTCGGCCACCACATGTCAGGCGCGCTCGCCGATCAGGCGCTCGACTTCGGCGAGCCGCTCGAGCGTACCGACATCGACCCAATGGCCCTGATGGTGCTCGCCGCTGACCTGGCCCTGCGCCATCGCCGCACGCAGCAGCGGCGCAAGCTTGAACGCGCCCGCCTGGCAACCTGTGAACAACGCTGGGTCCAGTACTGACACCCCACTGAAAGTCAGCGTGCCTGGAGTATCGTCGCCATCGATCACCCGCTCACCTTGCAGGCGGAAATCGCCACGGCCGTGGTGCCCGGGGTTATCCACCAGCACCAGATGGGCCAACGCCTTGCTCGGCGCGCGCAAACGGCTAAAGTCGAAATCGGTCCAGACATCGCCGTTAACCAGAATGAACGGCGCATCACCGAGCAGCGGCAGCGCCTTGAAGATACCGCCGCCGGTTTCCAATGGCTCGCCCTCGGCCGAGTAGCGAATGCTCAGGCCGAACTGGCTGCCATCGCCGAGGTGGTCTTCGATCTGCTGGCCGAGCCAGGCATGATTGATTACCACCTCGGTCACACCGGCAGCCGCCAGCGCGCGCAGGTGATACTCAATCAGCGGCTGGCCGGCGACCGGCACCAGCGGTTTCGGGGTGTGCAGGGTCAGCGGGCGCATGCGCTCGCCCTTGCCTGCGGCCAGAATCATCGCCTTCATCGGCCCGCCTGCAGTTGTGCGATCAAGCTGCCCAGTTCTGCCAGCTCCGGCCGGCGCGCGATCACTTCGTCTATATAAACAAAGAAGCGTGGTACGTCGCTGAGGTAGCGCGGCTTGCCGTCGCGGTGGCAGATGCGCGCGAAAATACCGATGACCTTGAGGTGGCGCTGCACGCCCATCAGGTCACTGGCGCGGTGGAACGCCTCGAACTCAGCCTGCACCGGGATGCCGGCAACCCGCGCCTTCTCCCAGTAATCACCCAACCAGCCTTCAACCCGCGCTTGCGGCCAGCTGAGGAAGGCGTCCTTGAACAGGCAGGTGATGTCATAGGTGACCGGGCCATAGACCGCATCCTGAAAATCCAGCACGCCAGGGTTGGGCTCACTGTGCATCAGGTTGCGCGGCATGTAGTCGCGGTGCACCAGCACTTTTGGCTGGGCCAGCGCGCTGTCGATCAACAGCTGGCTGACACGCTGCCAGCTGGCCTGCTGCTCGGCACTCAGGCTGACGCCCAGCTCGCGGCCCACATACCACTCAGGAAACAGCTCAAGCTCACGGCGCAGCAAGGCGTCGTCGTAGCTCGGCAGCGCTGCGTCCAACGGCAGCCGCTGCAAGGCCAGCAGGGCGTCGATGGCGTCGGCGAACAGGCCGTCGGCGTTGTCCGGGTTAATAATGTCCAGGTATGTCTGGTGGCCCAGATCGCCCAGCAGCAGGAAGCCTCGCGCCAGGTCTTGCGCATGAATGGTCGGCACGTGCACGCCGGCACTGGCCAACAAATGATCGATGGCAACGAACGGCGCGCAATTTTCCTGCGGCGGCGGCGCATCCATGACCACGAAACTGCGCTCGCCGGCCTGCCAGCGGAAGTAGCGGCGGAAGCTCGCGTCACTGCTGGCGGCGGTCAGCGTACCTGCTGGCACGTCGCCCCAGCCGTTGCGTTGAAACAGGTTGAGCAGTTGTTCCTGGAGCCAGGCCTGGAGCAGTTCTAGACGAAGATCGTGTTCGGGCATTACAAGGGTCTCCGACGGCCCTAGCCGTCAAGCGGGTCATGCTTTATTATCCAGCATCTTTTTCAGACCATCGAGAGGCGTGCGGCCCCACACGCGGGCAGATGGCACGCAGGAAGCCCGGACTAATAAGATGGCATTGAAATCCCCCACGTTTCGTAGAAAGTTTCCGTTGCTGGTAACAGGCAGTTTGCTGGTACTGCAACCACTGGCCACCTCGTACGTGGTGGCAGCCGAGCAGTTTGACTGCCAAGTGTCCGCCTCCGGTGGTTGGGACTGCAAGCCCAAGACACCAGCCAACAGCCTGCCACCACGCCCTGTGCATGATGGCGCAGCGCTCAGTTCGACCGGCGAAGGTAAGGCTGAACAAGCCACCGTCGACGGCGAACCCGCGCCAATGCTGGTTACCGAGAGCAAGGGCCGCGGCCTGAAAACGCGCAGCGAAGACTACAGTCACCTCGACTGGGTCCCGCGCGACAAGCTCACGGCTGCCCAACTGGCCGAGACCGGTCCGTACTGCGCCGGTGCCTACATCGAGCCGACCCGCCCCGGCATGGATGACACCACGCCCAAGGACGAGTCGCCGACCTACATCAATGCCAAGGTCTCCAAGTACCAGCAGGAGCAGCAGATCGCTACCCTCGCCGGTGACGTGGTCATGCGCCAGGGCAGCATGCAGGTCGAGGCTGATGAAGCCAACCTTTACCAGGCCGAAAACCGTGGCGAGCTCAAGGGCAACGTCAAGATCCGTGACAACGGGGCGCTGGTAGTCGGTGATGCCGGGCAGATCCAGCTCGACACCGGTGAAGCCCAGGTCGACAACGCCGAATACGTGATGCACAAATCGCGCATTCGCGGTAACGCCCTGTACGCCAAACGCGCCGAAAACGCCATCATTCGCCTCAAGGACGGTACCTATACCACCTGTGAGCCGAACAGCAACGCCTGGCAGCTGAAGGGCAACAACATTACCTTGAACCCGGCCACGGGCTTCGGTACTGCGACCAACGTCACCCTGCGGGTCAAGGATTTCCCGGTGTTCTACACACCGTACATCTACTTCCCGATCGATGACCGTCGCCAGTCCGGCTTCCTGCCGCCGTCGTTCAGTTCCAGCAGCGACACCGGCTTCATGCTGGTCACGCCGTACTACTTCAACCTGGCGCCGAACTACGACGCCACGTTGTACCCGCGCTACATGGCCAAACGCGGCATGATGGTCGAAGGCGAATTCCGCTACCTGACCAAGTCCAGCGAAGGTCAGTTCGGCGGCGCCTACCTGAACGACGAAAGCAACGATCGCGAGAAGCAGACCGACTACCAGAAAGATCGCTACATGATCAACTGGCAGCACCGCGGTGGCCTTGATGATCGCCTGATGGCGGAAGTCGATTACACCAAGATCAGCGATCCGTTCTACTACCAAGACTTGGAGTCGGAGCAGATCGGCGTCGAGTCCGGTGATGTGGTCAACCAGCAAGGTGCGCTCACCTACCGTGGCGACAGCTACGTTGCGCGCCTGAATGCACAGGCTTACGAGCTGGCCACCATTTCGCAAATAACGCCGTACGACAAGCTGCCGCAGCTGACCATCAACGGCATGCTGCCGTACCATCCGGGCGGCTTCGATCTGTCTTATGACGCCGAGGCAGTGCGCTTCGATCGTGATTTGAAAGATGATTTCGTGCGTGACAAAGACGGTAACCCAGACACATCGGTCGGCGGTATCGCTGGCCGTCGGCTGGATGAAAACGTTTCAGGTCTGGCTCGCGCCAACGGTACACGCTTGAACTTCGCTCCAGCCATCAGCTTGCCGATTGAAGCGAGCTACGGTTATGTCAAACCGAAGTTGAAGTACGTCTATACCCGTTACGATCTCGATCTGGATGGCAAGGGTAAAAGCGACATTCAAACGGGCCTCGCGAGAGCCGCCGCGAATGGAACTGAGTATATCCGAGGGCAGTATTCGGGCACTCAAGACCGCAACGTACCGGTCTTCAGCGTCGACAGCGGCCTGTACTTCGACCGCAATACCCAGTGGTTCGGCAAGGACTACCGTCAGACTCTCGAGCCGCGCCTCTTCTATCTCTACGTTCCGTATGAAGATCAGAAAGACATTCCGGTGTTCGACTCAGGCGAGAGCTACTTCAATTACTCCTCGCTGTTCCGCGACAACCGCTTCACTGGCTCGGACCGGATTGGCGACGAGAACAAGCTGTCGCTGGGCGTGACCAACCGCTGGATCGAAGACAACGGCTTCGAGCGTCAGCGCGTCAGTGTCGGCCAGGCCCTTTACTTCGCCGACCGCAAGGTGCAGATGCCAGGCATCGACTGGCGCACCCGCCAGGACTCGAAATCGAACGTCTCGCCGTACGCATTCGAATACATGTTCGCCTTCAACCGCGACTGGCGCCTGAATGCCGACTACAACTGGGATCCGGACACCCGCAGCCCACGTTCGGGTAGCGCGATGTTCCACTACCAGCCGGAAGATAATCCGAACAAGATCATCAACGCTGGCTACCGCTACCGCAACGACCTGGTCCGCTACGACTCGCTGACCGGCACTTGGCAGGTAGGCGGCGGCGACTATGGCACCCCAGGGCAGCCGAACTACGTCAAGGACTACTACAAGATCAAGCAGCATGACTTCTCGGTGATCTGGCCGATCGTGCCGCAATGGAACGCCATCGCGCGCTGGCAGCACGACTACAACCAGAACCGTACCCTGGAAGCCATGGGCGGGTTCGAGTACGACAACTGCTGCTGGAAGCTGCGTCTGATCAACCGTTACTGGATCGACTACGACGACTTCAGCCAGGCAATTCCGCAGAACGAAAAAGGCGACCACGGCATCTTCCTGCAAATCGTCCTGAAAGGGCTCGGTGGCGTCGTGGGCAACAAGGTCGAATCTTTCCTCGACCAAGGCATTCAAGGTTATCGTACTCGTGAAGACCAAGCTTATTGATCGTCTGCGCCCGCTGATGCTGGGCGCCGCACTGCTGACCGGCGTGGCGCATGCTGCGCCACAACCGCTGGACAGCGTGGTGGCCATCGTCGACAACGACGTGGTCATGAAGAGCCAACTGGACCAACGTGTACGTGAGGTCGAACAGACCATCGCCAAGCGTGGCGGCGGCATGCCGCCGCCTGGCGCGCTGGACCAACAGGTACTGGAACGCCTGATCGTCGAAAACCTGCAACTGCAGATTGGCGAACGCTCGGGCATCCGCATCACCGACGAAGAGCTGAACCAGGCCATCGGCACCATTGCCCAGCGCAATGGCATGTCGCTGGAGCAGTTCCAGGCCGCGCTGCGTCGTGACGGCTTGTCGTTTGACGATGCTCGCGAGCAGGTCAAACGCGAGATGATCATCAGCCGCGTGCGCCAGCGCCGGGTTGCCGAGCGGATTCAGGTGTCCGAGCAGGAAGTGAAAAACTTCCTCGCCTCCGATCAGGGCAAGATGCAGCTGTCGGAAGAGTTCCACCTCTCCAACATCCTCATCCCGACCCCGGAAGGCGCCAACTCGGCAGCGATCCAGGCGGCCGCTCAGCAAGCCGGCCAGGTCTACCAGCAGCTCAAGCAAGGCGCAGATTTCGCGCAGATGGCCATCGCCCGTTCGGCCAGCGAAAACGCCCTCGAAGGCGGCGACATGGGCTGGCGTAAAGCCGGTCAACTGCCACCTGAGTTCGCCAAGATGCTCAGCGGCCTCAGCAACGGCGAGATCGCCCAGCCGATTCGCATCCCCAACGGCTTCCTCATCCTGAAAATGGAAGAGAAGCGCGGTGGCAGCGAAAACGTCCTGCGTGATGAAGTGCACGTGCGCCATATCCTGATCAAGCCAAGCGAGATCCGCAGCGACGCGGCCACCGAGCAACTGGCCGAGAAGCTCTACGAGCGGATCAAGAACGGTGAAGACTTCGCCACCCTGGCCAAGAGCTTCTCGGAAGACCCGGGCTCGGCACTCAACGGCGGCGACCTCAACTGGGTCGACCCGAACAGCCTGGTGCCTGAGTTCCGCGAAGAAATGGCCCGCGCCCAACAGGGTGAAGTGACCCGTCCGTTCCGTACCCAGTACGGCTGGCATGTGCTTGAAGTCATGGGCCGCCGCGCCACTGACAGCACCGACCAGGCCCGTGAACAGCAAGCCCTGAGCGTGCTGCGCAACCGTAAATACGACGAAGAGCTGCAAACCTGGCTGCGCCAGATCCGCGACGAAGCCTACGTTGAGATCAAGCTGCCTGGCGCCGACCAGGCCGCCCAGTGAAGCCCCTGCGCTTCGCCGTTACTCCCGGCGAGCCGGCCGGCATAGGTCCCGACCTGTGCCTGCTGCTCGCCAGCGAAGCCCAGCCCCACCCCCTGATTGCCATCACCAGCCGTGACCTGCTCGCCGAGCGGGCCACCCAGCTGGGGTTGGCTGTCGACCTGTTGACAGTCGCGCCGGGCAACTGGCCCGAGCAACCAGCACCGGTCGGCAGCCTGTATGTCTGGGATACACCGCTGGCGACAGCGGCTGTGGCCGGCCAGCTCGATCAGGCCAACGCCGCATTTGTGCTGCAGACCCTGACCCGCGCCGGCAACGGCTGCCTTGATGGCAGCTTTGCCGGGATGATCACCGCGCCGGTGCACAAGGGCGTGATCAACGAGAGCGGTATCCCGTTTTCCGGGCATACCGAGTTTCTCGCCGAACTGACCCACACCGCACAAGTGGTGATGATGCTCGCCACCGGCGACCTGCGCGTTGCCCTGGTAACCACCCATCTGCCGCTGCGCGAGATTGCCGACGCAATCACCGCTGAACGCCTCGAGCGGGTTACGCGCATCCTGCATGCCGACCTGCGCGACAAGTTCGGCATCGCCAACCCGCGCATCCTGGTCTGCGGCCTCAACCCGCATGCCGGCGAAGGCGGCCACCTGGGCCGCGAAGAAATCGACATCATCGAGCCTGCACTGCAGCGCCTGCGCAACGAAGGCATGGACCTGCGCGGCCCGCTGCCGGCCGATACCCTGTTTACCCCAAAATATCTGCAGCACTGCGACGCGGTGCTGGCGATGTACCACGACCAAGGCCTGCCTGTACTCAAGTACAAGGGCTTTGGCGCGGCGGTCAACGTCACCCTGGGTTTGCCGATCATCCGCACCTCGGTCGATCACGGCACCGCCCTGGACCTCGCCGGCAGCGGCCAGGTCGACACCGGCAGCCTGCGCGTCGCGCTACACACCGCCTATCAGATGGCCGAGAACCGCAAATGAACGAGCAATACCAACACCGCGCGCGCAAGCGCTTCGGCCAGAACTTCCTGCATGACGCCGGTGTTATCCACCGCATCCTGCGCGCCATCCACGCCAAGCCCGGCGAGCACCTGCTGGAAATCGGACCAGGCCAGGGCGCCCTCACCGAAGGCCTGCTGAGCAGCGGCGCGCAACTGGACGTCGTCGAGCTGGACAAGGACCTGGTGCCGATCCTGCAACACAAGTTCGCCGGCAACGACAATTTCCGTCTACATCAAGGCGATGCGCTGAAGTTCGACTTCAACCAGCTGGGTGTTCCAGCCGGCAGCCTGAAAGTGGTCGGCAACCTGCCGTATAACATCTCTACGCCGCTGATCTTCCACCTGCTCAGCCACGCCGGACTGATCCGCGACATGCACTTCATGCTGCAAAAGGAAGTGGTCGAGCGCATGGCCGCAGGGCCTGGCGGCGGCGATTGGGGCCGGCTGTCGATCATGGTGCAATACCACTGCCGGGTCGAACATCTGTTCAACGTCGGCCCTGGCGCGTTCAACCCGCCGCCGAAGGTCGACTCGGCGATCGTGCGCCTGGTCCCGCATGAAGTCCTGCCGCACCCGGCCAAGGATCACCTGCTGCTCGAGCGCGTCGTGCGCGAAGCCTTCAACCAGCGCCGCAAGACCCTGCGCAACACGCTCAAGGCCTTGCTCAGCAATGAACAGATCGAAGCCGCCGGCGTCGATGGCAGCCTGCGCCCCGAGCAGCTCGACCTGGCTGCGTTCGTGCGTCTGGCCGACAAGCTGGCCGAACAGAGCGCCGCGTAACAACGGTACCGGCCTGGCCTGGGTGTAGCCATTTGCGCCCAGGCCGCTACACCCGCTGAAGCACCTCCGCTGCGACACGACTGGCCTCCCGCCCCGCCGATAGCCTAGACTGCATGCATTGCCGTAATCGCGTGTTTGCTCAAGGCCATTGCATGTCCGACCCTCGATACCTGATCGACGTTAACGTCGTCACCCGCTACCTCAAAGAACAGTCCGACCCCGACAACGAGCGCTTTGCGTTCGCCTACACCATTACCGTGCAGAACAGCGGCACGGTCGCAGCCAAGCTGATGTCACGGCACTGGCTGATCACCAATGGCAACGGCGAAGTCGAAGAAGTGCGCGGGGCCGGTGTGGTGGGCCAGCAACCGCTGATCGCGCCTGGGCAGAGCCACACCTACAGCAGCGGTGCGGTGATCAGCACCCGCGTCGGTGCCATGCAGGGCAGCTACCAGATGTTCGCCGAAGACGGTAAGCGCTTCGATGCCGCCATTGCCCCCTTCCGCCTGGCTGTACCTGGGTCGCTGCACTGATGGCTGTGTACGCCGTCGGTGATCTGCAAGGCTGCCTGCAGCCGCTCAAGTGCCTGCTCGAACGTGTGCGCTTCAATCCAGCTGTCGACCGCCTGTGGCTGGTCGGTGACCTGGTCAACCGCGGCCCCGAATCGCTGGAAACACTGCGTTACCTGTACGCCATGCGCGATTCGCTGGTGTGCGTGCTGGGTAACCATGACCTGCACCTGCTGGCGGCCTGGCACAACGTCGAGCGCCTGAAAAAAAGCGACACCCTGCGCGAGATTCTCGAGGCGCCAGATGCCGATCAGTTGCTCGACTGGCTGCGCCGGCAAAAACTGCTGCATTACGACGAGCAGCGCGGCGTTGCCCTGGTGCATGCCGGTATCCCACCTCAATGGACCCTGGGCAAAGCCCTTGAACTGGCTGCCGAGGTAGAGCAGATACTGCGCGACGACACCCGACTCAAACTCTATCTGGACGGCATGTACGGCAACGAGCCGAACAAGTGGAGCAAGGACCTCAGCGGGGTCGATCGCCTGCGCGTGATCACCAACTACTTCACCCGCATGCGCTTCTGCACCGCCGCAGGCAAACTAGACCTGAAAAGCAAAGAAGGCCTGGACACTGCACCCAAGGGCTACAAGCCCTGGTTCGCGCACAAAGACCGCCGCTCCCGGCATGTGCAGATCATCTTCGGCCACTGGGCCGCCCTCGAAGGGCAAGCCGACGCCCCTGGCGTAGTAGCGCTGGACACCGGCTGCGTGTGGGGCGGCGCGATGACCCTGTACAACGTCGACAGTGGCGAAATGCACCGCTGTGACTGCGCCGACGACGGGACCCCGCGCCCGCCGGTCAGTCAGCTAAACTCAACGATCAGCCCAGAAGGAACCTCGCCATGAGCGAATTCAAGCGCATCCCTCCCGAGCAGGCCCAGGCCCTGCGCGAGCAAGGTGCAGTCGTGGTCGACATCCGTGACCCGCAAGCCTACGCCGCTGGCCACATCGATGGCGCTCAGCACCTGGACAACCACTCGATCAGCGACTTCATTCGCGCCGCCGATCTGGACAAGCCTACCGTGGTGGTCTGCTACCACGGCAACTCCAGCCAGAGCGCTGCCGCGTACCTGATTGGCCAAGGTTTTTCCGACGTCTACAGCCTTGATGGCGGCTTTGAACTGTGGCGCAACACCTACCCCGCCGAGACCGCTACCAGCTCCGCCGAATAAATTTTCACTAGCCTGCAGCCCGCGCCCCGTGCGGGCTGCGCCAGACCTGACGAACGGTCGCGGCAAACTTCTCGGCCTAGCGCCCTTGCCCTTGCGCAGAACCAACTACTCTTAAGCTCAGGCCATCCAAAAAGGGGAGAGCCGGTACACCGGCGTGCGGGTCATCGGTAGCGCTTCAAGGGTGTTCTGGGGGGTACACAGCGGCCGGCGAAATCCGGCAGCTGCCAGCATCAACTGATTGATCCGGCGTCGGCTCCACGTATCGAGCGAGGTGACGTCATGAGTATTTTTAGCCACTTCCAACAACGTTTCGAGTCAACCCGTCAGGAAGAACTGTCGCTGCAGGAATACCTGGAGCTGTGCAAGCAGGACCGCAGCGCGTACGCCTCGGCGGCCGAACGGCTGTTGCTGGCCATCGGTGAACCGGAGGTGATCGATACTTCCACCAACTCACGGCTGTCGCGCATCTTCTCCAACAAGGTGATCCGGCGCTATCCGGCCTTTGCCGACTTCCATGGCATGGAAGAGTGCATCGACCAGATCGTTTCCTACTTCCGCCATGCTGCGCAGGGCCTGGAAGAAAAGAAACAGATCCTTTATTTGCTCGGCCCGGTGGGTGGCGGTAAGTCGTCGCTGGCCGAGAAGCTCAAGCAACTGATCGAAAAAGTACCGTTCTATGCGATCAAGGGCTCGCCGGTCTTCGAGTCGCCGCTGGGTCTGTTCAATGCGACAGAAGACGGCGCCATTCTCGAAGAAGACTTCGGCATCCCACGGCGTTATTTGAACACCATCATGTCGCCCTGGGCGACCAAGCGACTGGCTGAGTTCGGGGGCGACATCAGCCAGTTCAAGGTGGTCAAGCTGTACCCGTCGATCCTCAATCAGATCGCCGTGGCCAAGACCGAACCCGGTGACGAGAACAACCAGGACATCTCGGCACTGGTCGGCAAGGTCGATATCCGCAAGCTCGAAGAGTTCCCGCAGAACGACGCCGACGCCTACAGCTACTCGGGCGCATTGTGCCGGGCCAACCAGGGTCTGATGGAATTCGTCGAGATGTTCAAGGCGCCGATCAAGGTCCTCCACCCATTGCTGACAGCTACTCAGGAAGGTAACTACAACAGTACCGAAGGACTGGGGGCGATCCCCTACTCCGGCATCCTGCTGGCTCACTCCAACGAATCGGAGTGGCACACCTTCCGTAACAACAAGAACAACGAAGCGTTCATCGACCGGATCTACATCGTCAAGGTGCCGTACTGCCTGCGCGTCAGTGACGAGATCAAGATCTACGACAAGCTGCTGTTCAACAGCTCGCTGGCCAAGGCGCATTGCGCGCCCGATACCTTGAAGATGCTGGCCCAGTTCACTGTGCTGTCGCGCCTTAAGGAGCCGGAAAACTCCAACATCTACTCGAAGATGCGCGTCTACGACGGCGAGAACCTCAAGGACACCGATCCGAAAGCCAAGTCGATCCAGGAGTACCGCGATTCGGCCGGTGTCGACGAGGGCATGAACGGTCTGTCGACCCGCTTCGCGTTCAAGATCCTGTCCAAGGTGTTCAACTTCGACGCCCACGAGGTAGCGGCCAACCCGGTGCACCTGCTGTATGTACTGGAGCAGCAGATCGAGCAGGAGCAATTCCCGGCCGAGGTGCGTGAACGCTATCTGCGCTTCCTCAAAGAGTACCTGGCACCGCGCTACATCGAGTTCATCGGCAAGGAAATCCAGACCGCCTACCTCGAGTCCTACAGCGAGTACGGCCAGAACATCTTCGACCGTTATGTGCTGTATGCAGACTTCTGGATTCAGGACCAGGAGTATCGCGACCCGGAAACCGGCGAAATCCTCAACCGGATTGCCCTCAACGAGGAGCTGGAAAAGATCGAGAAACCGGCCGGCATCAGCAATCCGAAGGACTTCCGCAACGAGATCGTCAACTTCGTGTTGCGCGCCCGCGCCAACAACAACGGCAAGAACCCAACCTGGCTCAGCTACGAAAAACTGCGGGTGGTGATCGAGAAAAAAATGTTCTCCAACACCGAGGACCTGCTGCCGGTCATCAGCTTCAACGCCAAGGCCAGCAAAGAGGACCAGCAGAAGCACAACGACTTCGTCACTCGGATGGTGGAGCGTGGCTACACCGACAAGCAGGTGCGCCTGCTTTCGGAATGGTACCTGCGGGTCAGGAAATCGCAGTAAGCGGCTAGCTAGACGGCCCAGACCGCACGCTGTGCAGCGCACCGTTTCGACGCTGCGCCACAGCCTGCGGTACTGGTGGTGGCTGTTTCGTGCAGCTTCAAGCCTGCAGCTGTTGTCAGCGGAGAGACCATGAGCTACGTAATCGACCGACGCCTGAACGGCAAGAACAAGAGCACGGTCAACCGCCAGCGTTTTCTGCGCCGGTATCGTGACCACATCAAGAAGGCCGTCGAAGAGGCGGTGAGTCGTCGCTCCATCATGGACATGGAGCACGGCGAACAAATCAGCATCCCCGGGCGTGATATCGACGAACCGGTGCTTCATCATGGCCGCGGCGGCAAGCAGACCGTGGTCCATCCAGGCAACAAGGAATTCACCGCCGGTGAACACATCGCGCGGCCGCAAGGCGGCGCCGGCGGTGGCGGCGGACGTGGCAAAGCGGGTAATTCCGGCGATGGCATGGACGACTTCGTATTCCAGATCACTCAGGAAGAGTTTCTCGAGTTCATGTTCGAGGATCTCGAGCTGCCCAACCTGGTCAAACGCCAGCTGACCGGCACCGAGACTTACAAGACCGTCCGCGCCGGGATCAGCAACGAAGGCAACCCGGCACGCATCAACATCATCCGCACCCTGCGCTCGGCTCATGCCCGGCGCATCGCCCTGACCGGCAGCAGCCGCGCCCTGTTGCGCGAGGCCAAGGCGGAGCTGGCACGACTGAAAGTCGAAGAGCCGGACAATTTCACCGATATCCAGGCAGTCGAAGCCGAGATCCAGCGTTTGAGCGCGCGGATCAACCGCCTGCCCTTCCTCGACACCTTCGACCTCAAGTACAACCTGCTGGTCAAGCAGCCCAGCCCCAGCTCCAAGGCGGTGATGTTCTGCCTGATGGACGTGTCCGGCTCGATGACCCAGGCCACCAAGGACATCGCCAAACGCTTCTTCATCCTGTTGTATCTGTTCCTCAAGCGGAACTACGACCGCATCGACGTGGTGTTCATCCGTCACCACACCAGTGCCCGCGAAGTCGACGAAGAAGAGTTTTTCTATTCGCGCGAAACCGGCGGCACCATCGTCTCCAGTGCGCTCAAACTGATGCAGGAGATCATGGCCGAACGGTATCCGACCAACGACTGGAATATCTACGCCGCGCAAGCTTCGGACGGGGACAACTGGAACGACGATTCGCCGATCTGCCGCGAGATCCTCTCCAAGCAGATCATGCCGCATGTGCAGTACTACACTTACGTTGAAATTACCCCACGTGAGCACCAGGCGCTGTGGTACGAGTACGAGCGCATCGGCGATTCGTTCCCGGATACCTTTGCCCAGCAGCAGTTGGTCTCGGCCGGTGATATCTATCCGGTCTTCCGTGAACTCTTCCAGCGCAGGTTAGCCACATGACCGCCAGAGCACAGAGACGCCAACCGATTTCCACCGGGTCCGAGTGGACGTTCGACCTGATCCAGACCTACGACCGTGAAATCGGTCGGCTGGCCGAGCGTTACGCGCTGGACACTTACCCCAACCAGATCGAGGTCATCACTGCCGAACAGATGATGGATGCCTATGCCTCGATCGGCATGCCGCTCGGTTACCACCACTGGTCCTACGGCAAGCAGTTCCTCAGCACCGAGAAGTCCTACAGTCGGGGCCAGATGGGCCTCGCTTACGAGATCGTGATCAACTCCGACCCATGCATCGCCTACCTGATGGAAGAAAACACCATGTGCATGCAGGCACTGGTGATTGCTCACGCCTGCTACGGCCACAACAGCTTCTTCAAGGGCAACTACCTGTTCCGCACCTGGACCGATGCCAGCTCGATCATCGATTACCTGGTGTTCGCCAAGCAGTACATCGCCCAGTGTGAAGAGCGCCATGGCATCGACGCGGTGGAAGACCTGATCGACTCCTGTCACGCCTTGATGAACTACGGTGTGGACCGCTACAAACGTCCCTACCCGATTTCCGCCGAGGAAGAGCGCCGCCGGCAAAAGGATCGTGAAGAGCACCTGCAACGCCAGATCAACGACCTGTGGCGGACCATCCCCAAAGGCGCCGACAAGGGCAACGACCGCGACGACGCGCGCTTCCCGGCCGAACCGCAGGAGAACATCCTTTATTTCATCGAGAAACACGCCCCATTGCTCGAGCCTTGGCAGCGTGAAGTGGTGCGCATCGTGCGCAAGATTGCCCAGTACTTCTATCCACAGCGCCAAACCCAGGTGATGAACGAAGGCTGGGCAACCTTCTGGCATTACACCTTGATGAATGACTTGTACGACGAAGGCCTGGTCACCGAAGGCTTCATGATGGAGTTTTTGCAGTCGCACACCAGTGTGGTGTTCCAGCCCGGCTTCGACAGCCCGTATTACAGCGGCATCAACCCCTATGCTCTGGGCTTCGCCATGTACGTCGACATCCGGCGTATGTGTGAACACCCAACCGATGAAGATCGCCGCTGGTTCCCTGAAATTGCCGGCAGCGATTGGTTGTCGACCATCAAGTTCGCCATGAGCAGTTTCAAGGATGAGAGCTTCATCCTGCAGTACCTGTCACCCAAGGTAATCCGCGACCTGAAGCTGTTCAGCATCCTTGACGACGACCAGCGTGATGACCTGCTGGTGCCTGCAATCCACGACGAAGACGGCTACCGCACCATCCGCGAACAACTGGCATCGCAGTACAACCTCGGCAACCGCGAACCGAACGTGCAGATCTGGAGCATCGACCGTCGCGGTGACCGCTCGCTGACCCTGCGCCACCAGCAGCACAACCGCAAACCACTGGGCGACTCCACCGAAGAAGTCCTCAAGCACCTGCACCGTTTGTGGGGCTTCGATATCCATCTGGAGACCGTGCAAGGTGACCAGATCATGAAGACCCATCACATGCCGCCACGCGGTGAGCACGGCGACCCCGGCGACTATGGCCGGATGGACCTGGCGGTGATCCACCACCTCTAGCCCAGCCACCGCCATTGCTGTCGACAGGGTATCCTGTCGCCAGCTATGGAGGTTCTACATGCAGATTTACAAAGTCGGCGGCGCCGTGCGCGACCGCCTGCTGGGCTTGCCGGTAAGCGATGTCGACTGGCTGGTAGTGGGTGCAACTGTCGAGCAGATGCAAGCGCTGGGCTATCGCCCGGTCGGTGCTGATTTCCCGGTCTTCATCCACCCGAAAACCGGCGAGGAGTACGCACTTGCGCGCACCGAACGCAAGAGCGGACGCGGCTATGGCGGCTTTACCTTTCACGCCAGCCCCGACGTTACCCTCGAAGAAGATCTGATCCGCCGCGATCTGACCATCAATGCCATGGCCGAAGACCTGCAGGGCAACCTATACGATCCCTACAACGGCCAGAGTGACCTCGAACAGCGCATCCTGCGCCATCTATCCCCGGCGTTCGCCGAAGATCCCCTGCGCGTGCTGCGGGTTGCGCGGTTCGCTGCGCGCTATGCCGCTTTGGGCTTCACGGTGGCCGCCCAGACGCTTGAGTTGATGCGCCAGATCACCGAGTCCGGTGAACTGCAGGCGCTGACTGCCGAACGCAGCTGGAAGGAGATCGAACGGGCCCTGATGGAAGATCAGCCACAGGTATTCATTGAAGTGCTGCTGGCCTGCGGCGCGCTCAAAGAGCTGCTACCCGAGCTGGATTCGCTGTTTGCCACGCCAGGTAAACGCGGCCAGACCACCTTGGCCGTGTTGGCCCACGCCGCAGCCCATGACCAGCCACTGCACGTACGCTGGGCCTGCCTGACCCATGATCTGGGTGCGGCCATCAAAGCCGTCAACCAACGCTTCAAGGCACCCCGCGAGTGCCAGGAACTCGCCACCCTGGTGGGCGAATGGCAGCATCACTACCAGCAGGCAGCAGCGCTGGATGCCAGCACGTTGCTCGATATTTTGCAGAAGTTCGACATCTATCGCCGTCCGCAGCGCCTGGAAGACTTCATGGCAGTCTGCGAGATGATTGCCCATGGACACTCGTTGCATGACTGCTCGCAGAGTGCCTACCTGCGCGGGGCAGCTGCAGCCGCGAAAGCCGTAGAAGTAAAAGACCTGGTCCAGCAAGGCCTGACCGGGCAAGCGCTGGGCGAGGCGGTCAAAGCCCAGCGATTGTCGGCACTCGAAGCCTATACCCAGCGCTGAATGCCGTTGTGACTGCAGCTCAAGTCCGGGTCAACTGCAAGCCGCGCCATTCGAACGGCACAGGTGCCAATATCTGATCGATGTTGGCGTCCTGCCATAGCTGGGCCATGCGCTTGCCCTCACCGGGATGGACCAGCTGCGGCGCGATCTGCGACAACGGCAGCAGCACAAAGGCGTTTTTCAGAATCTCCGCCCGCGGCAATTCCAGGCCATCAAAGCTACCGTGCAGATCGTCATACATCAGCACATCGATATCCAGCGGCAAGCCCTTGCGCTCAGGCGCGTAGCGGCCGTTTTCCGCCTCGATCAACTTCAGCCGACGGCCCAGCTCGAGCAGCGGCAGGTCGGTTTGCCCGGTCACCACCAGGTTGTAGAACGGACCACTCTTGATCCCCACCGCCTGGCTTTCGAATACTGCCGAGCAACGCATGTCGCCGAGAAAGCTGGCCAGCGCGTCGAGGCCTGCACACAAGTGCCGCTCGCGCTCGACATTGCTGCCCAGCCCCAGATATACCGTGCTCAGAGACATCCGCGCTCGATCTCCACGCCGACACCACCACGGGCCGCCGGCACCGCGCCCGGCTTGGTCAGCTTCAGGCGTATCCAGGGGATATTGAATTCGGCCATCAACAGCGCGACCAGGCGCTCGGCGAAGGTTTCTACCAGTTCGAACCGCGCCTGTTCGGCAAAGGCCTGAATGCGCGCCGTGATGGTGGCGTAGCACAGGGCCAGGTTGAGGTCGTCCGTGGCGGCCGCAGGGCGGTTGTCCCACGCCAGACTCAGGTCCAGGCGCAGGCACTGGCGAATCTCCCGCTCCCAGTCGTAGGCGCCGATTACCGTATCGACTTCCAGGCCTTCGATGAACACTCTGTCCAAGCACTTCTCTCCACAGCACGACAAGGGCGACTGGCGCCGTTAGAATCAAGGCGTCCTCGCCCGGAATAGTTAGCATGTTTTGGTTATTGGCGATGCTCGCCTACCTGCTTGGCTCGCTGTCCTTTGCCATTGTTCTGAGCCGCCTCAGCGGCAACCCCGACCCTCGCTCAAGCGGTTCGGGCAATGCCGGGGCGACCAACATGCTGCGCCTGGCTGGGCGCAAGATGGCGATCCTGACCCTGCTGGGCGACCTGTGCAAGGGCATCGTGCCCGTGCTGCTGGCCGAGCAAGCCGGGCTGGGTCTGCAACAGCAAGCCTGGATCGGCCTGTGCGCGGTCATCGGCCACCTGTTCCCGGTGTACTTTCGCTTCCGTGGCGGCAAGGGCGTAGCCACTGCCGCCGGCGTGCTCCTGGCCCTGTACACTCCAGCTGCCTTGGTGGCTATCACGGCCTGGCTGGTGACCTTCTACCTGACCCGCACCAGCTCGCTCGCCGCATTGATCGCCACTCCGCTGACCCTGCCATTGCTGGCCTGGCGCGAGCCGGCGGCGCTGCTGCCGATGAGTGTGCTGACGCTACTCATCGTCTGGCGCCATCGACGCAACCTGCGCGACCTGTTCGCTGGCCGCGAACGGCATTTCTGACGCCGCCCCAACCCTTTAAAAAACCGATCAGATCGGCGGCAACTGCTCCATCGGCCAGCGCGCCTGCACGCTGATCGCCAGATCCTGCTGCTGCCCGGCCAGCAAACGCTGACAACCGGCATAGGCGATCATCGCGCCGTTGTCGGTGCAAAAGCGCGGACGCGCGTAGTAAACACTGCCCTTGATCGAGGCGAGCATGCCTTCCAGCGATGCGCGCAACGCGGTATTGGCACTGACCCCGCCGGCAATCACCAGGCGCTTGAGGCCGGTCTGCTGCAGGGCGCGCTTGCACTTGATGGTCAGAGTGTCGACTACCGCCTGCTGGAACGCCAGCGACACGTCGCAACGGGTTTGCTCGGTGTCGTCACCGGCATCACGGCACTTGTTCCAGGTGTTCAGCGCTGAGGTCTTGAGGCCACTGAAGCTGAATTCCAGCCCAGGGCGGTCGGTCATCGGCCGTGGGAACGTGAAGCGCCCCGGCACACCCTGCTCGGCCAGGCGGGCGATTTCCGGGCCGCCGGGGTAATTCAGGCCGATCAGCTTGGCAGTCTTGTCGAAGGCCTCGCCGGCGGCGTCGTCCAGGCTCTCGCCGAGCAACTGGTACTGGCCGATACCATCGACCCGAACCAGCTGCGTATGGCCGCCAGACACCAACAAAGCGACGAACGGGAACTGCGGCGGCTGCTCTTCAAGCATCGGCGCGAGCAGGTGGCCTTCCATGTGATGCACGCCGATTGCCGGGATATCCCAGGCAAATGCCATCGACTGAGCGCAGGAGGCGCCCACCAGCAGCGCACCGACCAGGCCCGGGCCTGCGGTGTAGGCGATTGCGTCGATATCGCTGGCCACTGCGCCGGCATCCGCCAGCACTTCGCGGATCAACGGCAGCATGCGCTTGACGTGATCGCGCGAGGCGAGCTCGGGCACAACGCCGCCGTAGGCGCGGTGCAGGTCGATTTGACTGAACAGTGCATCAGCGAGCAAACCGCGTTCACTGTCATATAATGCGACGCCGGTTTCATCGCAGGATGTTTCCAATCCCAGTACTAGCATGGGTCTGTGCCTTGTTTAGGCTGAATTCGAAGGCGCGCATGATAGTCCCCGTGCCGAGTGCCGACCAGCGGTTTTCGATCAGAGGCTTTGCATTCCGGTCAGCTTAGCGTTAACATCCGCAACCCTTGAAAACCGACGTTCTCCAGCGCATCTTTATTTTTGTCAGGAGCACGTCTACCCCGGTAACGAACGAAGGTAGCCCTGGATGCCAGCCGTCAAAGTAAAAGAGAACGAACCCTTCGACGTAGCTCTGCGTCGTTTTAAGCGCTCCTGCGAAAAAGCCGGTGTACTGGCTGAAGTGCGTAGCCGCGAGTTTTACGAAAAGCCAACTTCCGAGCGTAAGCGCAAGGCTGCTGCTGCAGTCAAGCGTCACGCGAAGAAAGTGCAGCGCGAACAGCGCCGCGCCGTTCGCCTGTACTAATACAGACGTTCGTCGCAAAGCTTCTGCCCTGCCCGGCTAACCCCGGGCAGTTGGCAGCAGCAGCTTCAAACCTCAGGCGCGAGCCCGAGGCGCCAGCTACCTAGAGCAGCCGGCAACCGTAACACACGTCAGAACTGGTCCTCGCGACCAGGCGTGCCGTCCCTGTCTGACGAGCCCTTGTGGCTGGCGACGCGCACACTCCCCCCGCTTGACCCTCACTGCATCGCACCGCACCCATCATTCCCGCACCCTTGCGTTAGCGATTAGACTTGCCGACTGCACGATGACGAGACTGCCATGGCCGGGCTGATTCCCCAGAGCTTCATTGACGATCTGCTTAACCGCACCGACATAGTCGACGTGGTGAGTTCGCGCGTCCAGCTGAAAAAAACCGGCAAGAACTACTCCGCCTGCTGCCCGTTCCACAAAGAAAAATCGCCGTCGTTCACGGTCAGCCCCGACAAGCAGTTCTATTACTGCTTCGGTTGCGGCGCCGGCGGTAACGCGCTCGGCTTCGTCATGGACCACGACAACCTGGACTTCCCCCAGGCCGTCGAAGACCTCGCCCGCAGTGCCGGCATGGAAGTTCCGCGCGAAGAAGGCCGGCGTGGCAACAAGCCCCGTCAACCGACCGACTCGCCGCTGTACCCTTTGCTGGAAGCTGCCGCCGAATACTACCGCCAGGCGCTGCGCAGCCATCAGACGCGCAAGGCGGCCGTTGACTACCTCAAGGGCCGCGGCCTGTCCGGCGAAATCGCCCGTGATTTCAGCCTGGGCTTCGCCCCGCCCGGCTGGGACAACCTGATGAAGCACCTGGGTGCCGACAGCCTGCAGCAAAAGGTCATGATCGATGCCGGCCTGCTGATCGAGAACGCCGAAAGTGGCAAGCGCTACGACCGTTTCCGCGACCGGGTGATGTTCCCGATCCGCGACAGCCGTGGCCGGATCATCGCCTTTGGCGGCCGCGTGCTGGGTGACGACAAGCCCAAGTACCTGAACTCGCCGGAGACCCCGGTATTTCACAAAGGCCAGGAGCTGTACGGCCTGTATGAAGCGCGCAAGCACAACCGCAGCCTCGACGAAATCATCGTCGTCGAAGGCTACATGGACGTCATCGCCCTGGCTCAGCAAGGCCTGCGCAATGCCGTAGCGACCCTCGGCACTGCCACCAGCGAAGAGCACCTCAAGCGCCTGTTCCGGGTCGTGCCGAGCGTGCTGTTCTGCTTTGACGGCGATCAGGCCGGTCGCAAGGCAGCCTGGCGTGCACTGGAGTCGACGCTGTCGAGCCTGCAGGACGGTCGCCGCGCACGCTTTCTGTTCCTGCCCGAAGGCGAAGACCCGGACAGCCTGGTCCGCGCCGAAGGCACCGACGCGTTCCGCGCGCGCATCATTCAGCACGCGCAACCGTTGGCGGATTACTTTTTCGAGCAATTGAGCAACGAAGCCGATCCTCGCTCACTGGAAGGCAAGGCGCATATGGCGACCCTGGCTGCACCGTTGATCGAAAAAGTCCCCGGCGCGAACCTGCGCCAATTGATGCGCAACCGCCTCAAGGAAATCACCGGGCTGGATACTCAGCAGGTCGAGCAACTGACGCAGAACGCGCCGGCGGCCAGCGTGCCCGATTACGACCCAGGCTTCGACTACGACGCCATGGCCAGCTACACCCCCGACTATGCCGACGCGCACCAGCCCGACTACGGCGCGCAGCAAGAGCAGCGGCCATGGACGCCGAACAAGGGCGCCGGCAAGAAGCAGTGGGAGAAAAAACCCTGGGACAAGAAAGGCGGCAAACCCTGGCAACGGGATGGCCAGCGCGAGGCGCCGCCAAGGGTGCCGGCGCCGGTCGAACCGCCAACGCTGTCGGCCTTGCGCACACTGCTGCATTACCCGCTGCTGGCTGGCAAGGTCGAAGACGCCAGCCACTTCGCCGATGAAGAGCATGTGTACAACCAGCTGTTGATTTCGCTGATCGAAGCTGCACAGAAGAATCCTAAGCTAAGCTCAATGCAACTGATTGCACGCTGGCACGGCACTGACCAGGGCCGTTTATTGCGCGCCCTGGCAGAAAAGGAATGGCTGATCGATGCCGATAACCTTGAACAACAGTTTTTCGACACCATTACTAGCTTATCCGCCCGCCAACGCGAGCGCAGCCTGGAACATCTGATGCGCAAAGCGCGTCAAAGTGACTTGAGTCCAGAGGAAAAATCTCAGCTTTTGGCCCTGCTGAGCCGCAAAGTTCCTGCACAAAACCCGACCTCATCTGGCGCGTGAGGCCCTTATTCGGGTATAATCCTCGGCTTGTTTTTTTGCCCGCCAAGACCTTCAGTGGATAGGGTGTTATGTCCGGAAAAGCGCAACAGCAATCTCGTATCAAAGAGTTGATCACCCGCGGTCGTGAGCAGGGCTACCTGACTTACGCGGAGGTCAACGACCATCTGCCTGAGGATATTTCAGATCCAGAGCAGGTGGAAGACATCATCCGCATGATCAACGACATGGGGATCAACGTATTCGAGACTGCTCCGGATGCGGATGCCCTGTTGTTGGCGGAAGCCGACACTGATGAGGCCGCAGCCGAAGAAGCCGCCGCAGCACTGGCTGCTGTCGAGACCGATATCGGCCGCACGACCGACCCGGTGCGCATGTACATGCGCGAAATGGGTACTGTCGAGCTGCTGACCCGCGAAGGCGAGATCGAAATCGCCAAGCGGATCGAAGAAGGCATTCGTGAGGTCATGGGGGCTATCTCCCATTTCCCGGGTACTGTCGACTACATCCTCGGCGAATACACCCGCGTCACCACCGAAGGTGGTCGCCTGTCCGACGTATTCAGCGGTTACATCGACCCTGACGACAATATCGCCACGCCGTCCGAAGAAGCTCCGCAGCTAGGCGCCAAAAACGCCGCTGCTGCCAAGGACGACGAGGAAGAGGACGAAGAGAAAGACGACAGCGAGGAAGAGGAAGAGACCGAAAGCGGTCCCGACCCAGTCCTCGCCCAGCAGCGCTTCGGCGCCGTGTCCGACCAACTCGCGATTACCCTCAAAGTGCTCAAGAAGCACGGTCGCAGCCATGCCGAAAGCATTGGCGCGATGCAGGTTCTGGCCGAGCTGTTCATGCCGATCAAGCTGGTGCCCAAGCAGTTCGAGGTGCTCGTCGAGCGCGTTCGTGGTGCCTTGGACCGTCTGCGTCAGCAAGAACGCGCAATCATGCAGCTGTGCGTACGTGATGCGCGCATGCCGCGTGCAGACTTCCTGCGCCTGTTCCCGGGCAACGAAGTCGACCAGACCTGGAGCGGTGACCTCTCCAAGCGCAGCACCAAGTGGGCTGCAGCGCTGGGCGAAAAGAACGATGCCATCGTTGCCTGCCAGCAGAAGCTGGTAGACCTTGAAAACGAAACCGGTCTGACCGTTGCCGAAATCAAGGACATCAACCGTCGCATGTCGATTGGCGAGGCCAAGGCCCGTCGCGCCAAGAAAGAGATGGTCGAGGCCAACCTGCGTCTGGTGATTTCGATCGCCAAGAAGTATACCAACCGTGGCCTGCAATTCCTCGACCTGATCCAGGAAGGTAACATCGGCTTGATGAAGGCGGTCGACAAGTTCGAATACCGTCGTGGTTACAAGTTCTCGACGTACGCCACCTGGTGGATTCGTCAGGCCATCACCCGCTCGATCGCCGACCAGGCGCGCACCATCCGTATTCCGGTGCACATGATCGAGACGATCAACAAGCTCAACCGTATTTCCCGGCAGATGTTGCAGGAAATGGGTCGCGAACCGACCCCGGAAGAGCTTGGCGAGCGTATGGAGATGCCTGAGGACAAGATCCGCAAGGTGCTGAAAATCGCCAAAGAGCCAATCTCCATGGAGACGCCGATTGGTGATGACGAAGATTCGCACCTGGGTGACTTCATCGAAGACTCGACCATGCAGTCGCCAATCGATGTAGCTACCGTCGAGAGCCTCAAGGAAGCGACTCGTGATGTTCTGGGCGGCCTGACCGCACGCGAAGCCAAAGTGCTGCGCATGCGTTTCGGTATCGACATGAACACCGACCACACCCTTGAAGAGGTCGGCAAACAATTCGACGTAACCCGTGAGCGGATTCGTCAGATTGAAGCCAAGGCGCTGCGCAAGTTGCGCCACCCGACCAGAAGCGAGCATCTACGCTCCTTCCTCGACGAGTGATGACAAACCCCGGCCCAGGCCGGGGTTTTTCTTGGCCATCGAAAAAGTGCCAGCACTGACCGTGCAGTTGTCGGGGCAATCCCGCCAGCTGTTGAATTCCTGCCGAAGTTAATCGTCTTACCCTCACACCCCGCAGCAATGCACGGCTACACTCGAATTCAGACTATCTGCCTAGAGGCTGCTATGCCGAAAATGCCGGCCCTACTGTTGCTGATCCTGTTTTACTGGAGCGCAACGGCCGGCGCCCTGACCCTGACCGAAGACGAGCAAGCCTGGCTCAGCGCCCATCCACAGCTGCGCCTGGGCGTGGACGCATCCTGGCCCCCGTTCGAGTTTCGCGATCAGGAGGGCCTCTACCAGGGACTGGCCGCCGATTACATCAATGTGATCCAGGAGCGTCTTGGCGTCACTCTCAAGCCGACCGAGCCGAAGACCTGGGGCGAGGTGCTTGAGCTCGCCCGCAACAATCAGCTCGATTTACTGCCGGGCGTTATGTCGACCCCAGAACGGCAAAACTACCTGTCCTTCACCCGCCCATACCTGGACTTCCCGATCGTTATCCTGGCCCATGAAGGCGGCCCGCAACCGCGCACGCTCAAGGATCTGTACGGGCTGAAGATCGCGGTGGTAGAAAACTACGCGCCCCATGAACTGCTGCGCACCCACCACCCCGACCTCAATCTGGTCGCCCTGCCCAATGTCAGCTCGGCCCTGCAAGCCTTGGCGACCGACGAAGTGGACGCCGTGGTAGGTGACCTTGCTTCGAGTATCTGGAGCCTGCGCGAGCTCAAGCTCGATGGGCTCTACGTCAGCGGCGAAACACCCTACCGCTACCAGTTGGCAATGGGCGTACCCCGGGACAACAAGCAACTGGTGGCCATCCTCGACAAAGTCATCGCCGATATGAGCAGCGATGAAGTCAATGACATCCAGCAGCGCTGGGTCGGTAACGTCGTCGATCAGCGCAGTTTCTGGCACGACATGCTGCTCTATGGCCTGCCGACAGTTGTGCTGCTGATGCTGGTTCTCGCTGCCGTCATCCGCATCAATCGCCGGCTCAGCTCGGAAATATCCCGGCGCATAGCGCTTGAACAGGAACTGCGCAGCAGCGAATACCATTACCGCAGCCTGGTCGAAAGCCTGTTGGCGGTCGCATGGGAAGCCGACGCCAACGATTTCACCTACAGCTACGTCTCGCCCCACGCCGAAGACCTGCTCGGTTACAGCCTGGGAGACTGGCTCAGACCCGGTTTCTGGAGCAGCATCGTGCATCCCGAGGACGCGCTCTGGGCCAAGGCTTACTGCGACAGCGAAACTGCCGCCGGCCGCGATCACAGTCTCGATTACCGCGTGATCCGCGCCGATGGCCATACGCTGTGGGTGCGCGACATCGTCAGCATGATCGAACAGGGCCAGCGCTCGGTGATGCGCGGCCTGATGATCGATATCAGCGAGACCAAGCGTACCGAGCATGCCTTGCGCCTGTCCGAGCAGAAGTTCGCCTCGGTGTTTCAGCAATGCCCGGACATCCTGCTGATTGCTCGGCACAGTGACGGCTGCCTGCTTGAGGTCAACGAAGCATTCGAGGAGCAGATCGGCCTCGGCCCCAATCAGGTGATCGGCCGCACCGCTACCGAGCTTGGTCTGTGGGGCGTCAGCGGCAGCGGCCCGAGCGTACTGGAACGCTTGCACCTGGGCGGTATTCGCAACCTCGAGATGAGCTTCCGGCGCAGCAACGGCGAGTTGTTCACCGGCCTCACCTCGGCAGAGACCTTCGACCTCGACGGCACCCCGGCGGTGGTCGTGGCCGTACGCGACATCAGCCAGCTGAAGGAAACCCAGCAGCGCCTGCAGATCTCCGAAGAGAAATTTGCCAAGGCCTTCCACGCCTCGCCCGACGGCTTGCTGCTGTCCAGGCAGAGCGACGGCCTGCTGCTCGAGGTCAACGAAGGCTTCTGCCGCCTGACCGGCTACAACCTTGACCCGCGCCTTGATCAAACCTCACTGGACCTGGGCATCTGGGTCGACCTCAACGAACGCAAGCTGCTGCTGAGCAAACTCAAGAAAGACGGCTTCGTGCGTGATTTCAGCTGCCACATTCGCCGCAGCGATGGCCAGATTCGCCTCTGTGAGCTGTCCGCCAGACCGCTGCCGATTGCCGGCGCCGACTGCATGCTGACCATCGCCCGCGACATCACCGAACGCCACCTCATGCAGGAAAAACTGCAACTGGCCGCCACTGTGTTTGAAAACACTGCCGAAGGTGTGTTGATCACCGACACCGATCAGCGCATCAGTGCAGTCAACCGGGCATTCAGCGAAATCACCGGCTACAGCGAAATCGAAGCCCTGGGCCAAACCCCGCGCCTGCTCGCCTCCGGCCAGCACGACAGCGCCTTCTACGTTGCCATGTGGCACCAGCTGACTGCCGAAGGCCACTGGCAAGGCGAGATCTTCAACAAGCGCAAGAACAGCGAGCTGTACCCGAGCTGGCTGACCATCAGCGCGGTGCGTAACAGCGAGCGCGAGATCACTCACTTCGTGGCGGTGTTTGCCGACATCTCCAGCCTCAAGCACGCCCAGGCGAAACTGGATTACCAGGCGCATCACGACCCACTGACCGGCCTGCCCAACCGCGCCCTGTTTGAAAACCGCCTGCATGCCGCGCTGCAGTGCTCGCAGGTGTCCAACCGCCAGGGCGCGGTGCTGTTCCTCGATCTCGATCGCTTCAAGCACATCAACGACAGCCTCGGCCACCCGGTTGGTGACCTGCTGCTCAAAGGCATTGCCCAGCGCCTCAAGGAACAGGTGCGCGACGTCGACACCGTGGCGCGGCTGGGCGGCGACGAATTCATCATTCTGCTGCCTGGTCTGCACAAGCCAAGTGACGCCAGTGCCATCGCCAACAAACTGCTGGCCTGCTTCAGCGCGCCGTTCCAGGCCGGCGAACACGAGTTCTTCACCAGCGCCAGTATCGGCATCAGCCTCTACCCACAAGACGGCAGCGACGTCGCCAGCCTGATCCGCAACGCCGACGCTGCGATGTACCGCTCCAAGGCCAAAGGCCGCAACCGGGTCGAAGCTTACACCCGTGACCTCACGGCCCAGGCCAGCGTGCGCGTGGCTCTGGAAAACGAACTGCGCCGCGCCATCGAACGCAACGAGCTGAGCCTGTGCTACCAGCCCAAGCTCAGCCTCAAGACGCAAAACCTGGTCGGCGCAGAGGCCCTGATCCGCTGGAACCACCCAACCTTCGGCGACGTTTCCCCAGAGCATTTCATCCATCTCGCTGAAGAGAACGGCACAATCCTCCAGCTTGGCGACTGGGTACTGGAACAAGCCTGCCGGCAGATGCACCAGTGGCAAAAGCGCTATCAGCCGTTCGGCCCGCTGTCGATCAACCTCGCCGGCGCGCAGATGCGCCAGCCCCACCTGGCCAAGCGCATCGAGCAACTGCTCAAGACCTACCAGCTCAAGGCCGGCGACCTGCAGCTGGAGATCACCGAAAACTTCATCATGAGCCAGGCCGAAGAAGCCCTCAGCGTACTCCATCAGCTCAAGCAGCTCGGCGTGCAACTGGCGATCGACGACTTCGGCACCGGCTATTCATCCCTGAGCTACCTCAAGCGCCTGCCGCTGGACATCCTCAAGATCGACCAGTCATTCATCCGCGGCCTGCCCGACGACCCACACGACGCTGCGATCACTCGTGCGATCATCGCCCTCGGCCGGAGCATGCAGCTGACCATCATTGCCGAAGGGGTAGAGAACCAGGCGCAGCAGCATTTCCTCGCCGCTGAAGGCTGCGAACAGATCCAGGGCTACATCGTCAGCCTGCCACTGCCGCCGGAAGAATTCGCCGCAGGCCTCCTGCGTTTAGCACTATCGGATCTTTCGGATGGCACCCATTCAAAACCCTAGCTATAATCCCCGCCACCTCTGGGGCCTATAGCTCAGTTGGTTAGAGCAGAGGACTCATAATCCTTTGGTCCACGGTTCAAGTCCGTGTGGGCCCACCAAATTGAAAGCCGCGCAATGCGCGGCTTTTTCGTTTCTGCTGGATACTCAGTGTCAGCGGAAATCCAAGCTGGTCCATTAACTGATGCCGTAATGACAGCCCGCCGATTTGTAGCCCTGAGGCTAAAAACCTCCAAAAAACTCGGTTTCTTGTAGCCTCAGGGCTGCAAGATGCATTTGCATCTGCCGTTTAAGGTAACAACTGGGGCGGCGTCATACGTTTACGCCGCAAGGGCCTCTAGGGAACGCAGTGCCGTGGGTGAGCCGATTAGCAACGCTATTCGGCTCACAAAGTGAGCCGAATAAGACCTATAATCGGCTCACACCCTGAGGCCCTCCCCACATGACTCTCCCGTTCTGGATCTGGCTACACGCCGATTGGCCAACGTTTACCTGGCAAGAAGAGCCGCTCGCACCGTTGCTGCGTGCCTGCGCTCTGGCACAAGGTCGTCTGGTTGGGATGGCCGGTGTGGTCAGCAACACCGACCAGGCTCGTAACACGCTCGAGGCGCTGCTACAGAACATCATCACCAGCTCGGCCATCGAGGGCGAACAGCTCAATGTCGAGTCGGTGCGCTCCTCTCTGGCGCGTCGGTTGGGGCTGGACGCCGAGGGCCGCGCCAGCCCGCGCAGTGAGGGCCTGGCGGAGTTGATGCTCGATGCCACTCGCGAGCAGGCTGCACCATTGACGCAGGAGCGTTTACTGCGCTGGCATCATTTGTTGTTTCCGGCGGACGAGCAGCGGCTATCGGCACCTGTACGGGTGGGCAGCTTGCGGGGTGAGGAGCCGATGCAGGTGGTGTCAGGTCGGCTCGACAGGCCCAAGGTGCATTTCGAGGCACCGCCTCGGCAAGGGCTGGATGAACAGTTGTCAGCGTTCCTGGACTGGTTCGCCGCCACCCGCAACGCCCCCAACCTCGATCCATTCCTGCGCGCCGGCATTGCGCACTTCTGGTTTGTCACGCTGCACCCTTTTGACGACGGCAATGGCCGCCTGACACGGGCAATCACCGACCTGGCGTTGGCTCAGGGAGAACCGCAGGCGATTCGCTTCTACGCCATGTCCGCGAGCATTCTCGAGGATCGCAAAGGCTATTACGAGATTCTTGAGGCCAGCCAGAAAGGGAGCCTGGACATAACCCCGTGGCTGACATGGTTCCTGCAAACCTTGCTGCGCAGCCTTGAGCAGGCAAAGGCACGGATCGACAGAGTGCTGGGCAAGGCCCGATTCTGGCAGGAGCATGGCCAGCAGGCACTTTCAGCCGAACAGATCAAAGTACTCAACCGCCTGCTCGATGGCGATCTGTTCAATGAACGTGGGGGGTTTGCTGATGGGATCAACGCAGGTCAGTATCAAGCAGTGGCAAAGGTATCGAAAGCCACTGCAACTCGCCACCTCAGCGACCTGATCGAGAAAGGTTGCCTGGTACGCCTGCCCGGCGGCGGACGCAGTACTCGCTATCAGATCAATCTCTGCCACCGCTGATCAATGGCATCGCCCCTTACAAGTCCCGCAACAACAGCGTCTTGCCCACATTACGCAGCACCTGGCTGTACTGCCGGCGCCAGTTATCGCGCCAGAACGCCGCATCAGCGGCGGTGCCGTCGGTGGAGCGGGCGCGGACGATATCGCTGGCGGCGATTTCTTCGGGCTGTTGCTGGCTCAACATGGGGAAGGCCATGTAACCGCGATAGTGCTGCGCCAAGACCTTGTCCAGAGCAGTGCCCGCATAACCGCCTTGCTCCAGCAGGCGCTGACAGCCGCGGTTCGACAGCAGATAAGCATGGCTGCCGCGGGCACGCACCCGGGCGATGCCACGGCGCCAAGTCAACCAGACCTTGCCCAGGTTTGCGCCCAGGTAGAACAGCTCTGGATCGGCGCTCTGCAGAAAGCGGTTGACCTGCTCGACCTGAAACGGCTCGAACGCTACCAGCGTGGCGTCGTCCTCGAGAATCAACACGCGCCGACAGCCGCGCTCCAAGGCAATGCGCGCGCATTGAACATGGGAATCGAAACAGCCCCGTTCAGGGCTGTGCTGATCGCGCTCGACCAGCACAAATTCGATCTTTAGCCCGCTGTCTGCGAACTCGTGTTGCAGCAGCAGGCGGCGATCGGCGCGATCACGCAAGCTGATGCAAAAAATGCCATCGACCTGCAGCTGTGTAAGGTCCTTGGATCTGGTCATCCTTCCCATCTCTGGAACTGCTAAAGACTTCAAGGGTTATCGCCAGGCATTACGTCCCGGTTGGCCTGACACCCACTGGCGTGTGAACTGCGATTGATTTCAAAAGTATAGATCAACTGCGCCAGTCTGCCCGCGACTGTGCCGCAGTGGGTTTATCTGCGTTATAAGTGTCTTCACTCAAGTTCCAGCTGCAGAGAGCCGACATGTCGCAACCGCGTCAAATCATCCTCGACGAAATCGATCGCCAGCTGATCGCCCTGCTTCAGATCAACGCCCGCGAAAGCGTCGCCAACCTCGCCCGGCAGCTAGGCATTGCCCGCACCACGGTCAATTCACGCCTGGAGCGCCTGGAAAACAGCAAAGTCATCGCCGGCTACGGCGTACGCCTGGGCCAGCGCCTGATCGGCGGTGGGCTGCAAGCTTATGTCGGGATCAAGGTCCAACCGCGCGCGGGCAAGGAGGTAGTGCGGCGGATGACGGCCATGGGCCAGGTGCAACAGCTGTGTGCCGTGAGTGGCGAGTTCGACTACGTGGCGTGGCTGCACAGCGAATCGCCGGAACAGCTGGACCAGTTGCTCGACCAGATCGGCAGCCTGGACGGTGTGGAAAAAACCACCACGTCGATCATCCTCAGCAGCAAGATAGACCGCGGCCAGCCGATCTGACAGCCATTTACTGCTGTCGTCACAACGACACCATTAACCTCAAAATGACGACACATAGATTAAAACGACGTCAGCATAGATCTTAATAACGAACTGCGCACGCCCTAGAATGACCCCAGGCATTTTCTATACTCACGCTTCGCCCTCCGCGCAGCTCCTGGCAAGGTCATTACATGAACAACAATCGCCACCCCGCCGACGGCAAGAAACCAATCACGATTTTTGGCCCAGACTTCCCCTTCGCTTTTGACGACTGGCTAGAGCATCCGGCCGGCCTGGGTAGTATTCCGCTGGATCGACAGGGCGAAGAAGTAGCGATTATCGGTGCGGGTATTGCCGGTTTGGTAGCGGCCTACGAACTGATGAAGCTTGGCCTCAAACCAGTGGTGTATGAAGCGTCGAAAATGGGCGGCCGTCTGCGCTCGCAAGCCTTCAACGGCACCGACGGGATCATCGCCGAGCTGGGCGGAATGCGCTTCCCGGTGTCGTCGACGGCGTTCTACCATTACGTCGACAAGCTGGGCCTGGAAACCAAACCGTTTCCCAACCCGCTGACCCCTGCTTCGCCAAGTACCGTGATAGATCTCGAAGGCCAGACGTATTACGCCGAAAGCGCAGCTGATCTACCGGCGCTGTTTCAAGAAGTCGCCGACGCCTGGGCGGACGCGCTGGAAAGCGGCGCGCGCTTTGGTGATATCCAGCAGGCCATCCGCGACCGCGATGTGCCGCGCCTGAAGGAGCTGTGGAACACTCTGGTACCGCTGTGGGACGACCGCACGTTCTATGACTTCGTCGCCACTTCCAAGGCCTTTGCCAAGCTCAGCTTCCAGCACCGCGAGGTATTTGGTCAGGTTGGCTTCGGTACCGGCGGCTGGGACTCGGACTTTCCCAACTCGATGCTGGAAATCTTCCGCGTGGTAATGACCAACTGCGACGATCACCAGCACTTGATCGTCGGCGGTGTCGAGCAGGTGCCTCAAGGCATCTGGCGCCATGTGCCAGAGCGTTGCGCGCACTGGCCGGCAGGCACCAGCCTCAGCTCGCTGCATGGCGGCGCGCCGCGCACCGGGGTCAAACGGATTGCCCGTGCCAGCGATGGCCAACTGGCGGTCACCGATACCTGGGGCGGCTGCCGCCACTACGCCGCTGTGCTGACCACCTGCCAGAGCTGGCTGTTGACCACCCAGATCGACTGCGAAGAGTCGCTGTTCTCGCAGAAGATGTGGATGGCTCTGGACCGCACCCGCTACATGCAATCGTCGAAGACCTTCGTCATGGTCGATCGGCCGTTCTGGAAGGACAAGGACCCGGAAACCGGCCGCGATCTGATGAGCATGACCCTCACCGACCGCCTGACCCGTGGCACCTATCTGTTCGACAACGGCGACGACAAGCCGGGGGTGATCTGCCTGTCCTACGCGTGGATGAGCGACGCCCTGAAGATGCTCCCGCACCCGGTGGAAAAACGCGTGCAGCTGGCACTGGACGCCCTGCACCGGATCTACCCGAACACCGACATTGCCGGGCATATCATCGGCGACCCGATCACCATCTCATGGGAGGCCGACCCGTACTTCCTCGGCGCCTTCAAAGGTGCGCTGCCGGGCCACTACCGCTACAACCAGCGGATGTACGCGCACTTCATGCAGGACCACCTGCCGAGCGCGCAACGCGGCATCTTCATCGCCGGTGACGATGTGTCGTGGACCCCGGCCTGGGTCGAAGGCGCGGTGCAGACTTCGCTGAACGCGGTGTGGGGTATCATCAACCACTTCGGCGGCAAGACCCACCCGGACAACCCCGGCCCAGGCGACGTATTCGACGAGCTTGGGCCGATCGCCCTGCCCGACTGACCAGGAGGCGGCATGCGCATCGCTCTGTATCAAGGCCAGCCCGGCCCCCTCGACCTGGCTGGCAACCTCGAACGCCTGCAGCAGCAGGCGCACCAGGCAGCCGCCAGCGGCGCGCAGTTGCTGGTGTGCCCGGAGATGTTCCTGACCGGCTACAACATCGGCAGTGAACAGGTCGAGCAGCTGGCTGAAGCGTCGGACGGGCCCTCGGCCATGGCCGTGGTCGAGATCGCCCAGGCGCTCGGGATTGCCATTGTCTATGGTTACCCCGAGCGCGGCGAAGACGGCGCCATCTACAACAGCGTGCAGTTGATCGACAGCCATGGCCGCAGCCTGGCCAACTACCGCAAGACGCACCTGTTCGGTGAGCTGGACCGGGCCATGTTCGATGCCGGCAGCAATCACTTCCCGGTGGTCGAGCTGAATGGGTGGAAGGTCGGCATGCTGATCTGCTACGACATCGAGTTTGCCGAGAACGCCCGGCGTCTGGCGCTGGATGGCGCCGAGCTGATCCTTGTGCCGACGGCGAACATGAAGCCATATGACTTCGTCTGCCAGGTGACGGTGCGTGCACGCGCCCAGGAAAACCAGTGCTACCTGGTCTACGCCAATTACTGTGGCGCGGAAGGCGATATCCATTATTGCGGGCAGAGCAGCATCATCGGCCCGGACGGCGCTGTGCTGGCGCTGGCTGGCGAAGATGAATGCCAGCTGCACGCGGAGCTGGACAGGCAACAGGTCGTGGCCGGGCGCCAGGCATTCCCGTACTTGCAGGACCTGCGGCGCGACCTGCACCAGCGCTGAGCGTGAATGCGCTAGCATGCGCACTCGCCCCTGGAGAACTCATGCCTGACGCCACTCGCCATCTGACCCTGGCCAACGGCCTGCACCTTACCTTGCGTCACGCGCCGCGGCTCAAGCGTGCGGCGGCGGCCTTGCGCGTGCATGCGGGCAGCCATGATGCAGCGACGCGCTGGCCTGGCTTGGCACACTTTCTCGAGCATCTGTTTTTCCTCGGCACCGAGCGCTTCCCGCTGGACGACGGCCTGATGCGCTACGTTCAGGGCGTTGGCGGCCAGGTCAACGCGAGCACCCGCGAACGTACCACTGACTTTTTCTTCGAAGTGCCGCCCGCTGCACTGGCCGGTGGCCTCGAGCGCCTATGCCAGATGCTCGCCGGGCCTGACCTGAGCCTGGCGCGCCAAGTCAGTGAGCGCGAGGTGATACACGCCGAGTTCATCGCCTGGTCGCGCAATCGTGAAGCGCAGGACCAGCTCACGCTGCTCCAGCGGCTAGCGGCGGGTCATCCGCTGCGCGGCTTTCATGCGGGCAACCGATACAGCCTGAACCTGCACAACCCGCAGTTTCAGCGCGAGCTCAGGGGCTTTCACCAACGCTTCTATCAGGGCGGGCAAATGGTCCTCAGCCTGTGCGGGCCGCAGTCGCTGGACCAGCTGCAAGCCATGGGCGAGCGCTACGCCAGCGTTTTCGCCAGCGGCCAGCGAGTGCTGCAGGCGTTGCCACCGGCTTTGCAAGAACAACCGCTGGTGCTACCAGCGCCCAAGCACGGCCAACTCGACCTGCTGTTTGCCCACGATGGATTGCCGGCGGGTGCGCAGCAGGCCATGGCATTGCTGCTGGGGTGCATCAGCGACAGCCGCGAAGGCACTTGGCTGGACACACTGCGCCAACGCGGCTGGGTGCGTGAATGCCAGCCAAAGCTGTTGTATGCCTTCGCCGGCCAGTTGCTCTGGACGATACGTCTGCGCTTGACCGACACCGCGCAGGTCGATGAGGTAAGAGCGCTGCTGCACGGCTGGTTGCAGTTCATCAGGCAAGCAGACTTCGACGCGTTGAACGCAGCCTATGCTCATCTGCAACAGCGCCGGGCGATGTCCGCCAGCGCATTGGAGCTGGCGCAGCGAGACAGCCGTGAAAACCCGCTGCAAGCACTCGATGCGCGATCGCTCCAGGCCCTGACTGCAGTATTGGATGGCCTGCCGCTGCAGGCATACGCAAGCTGGCAACTGCCGCCCGCCGATCCTCTGCTGCTCGCGAGCTTGCCCAACCCGACGGCAGCGCTACCAGCCGCCCTGAGCGTCAGTACCTGCCTGCCCAGCTCGCGCCAATACGCCGCGCTGTATCTGCGCTGGAGGATCGCAACACCTCTGCGCCAGCGCCTGCACGCTGTGCTGGTCAACGCCCTACGGCCGCTGACCGAGCGCGCCGAGCAGGCCTCGCTGCACATGGACTTCAGCAGCAGCGGCGAGTACTGGCAGTTACGCTGCGCCGGGTTCCCCGCAGCCGTGGTACGGCTGGTTGAAGAGGCGCTGGCAGTGTTGAACCAACCTGCTGCTGACTGCTGGCAAGCACCCGTAGCGGATGAACCTGCGTTGATTCCGATCAGGGCGCTGCTCAAGCGTTGGCCCGACGAGGTAGCGATTGCGCCCACCGCTCAGCCAGATACTGCCGGAGTGCTGGATCAGGCGATCCTCGACCAGGTCTGGCGGAGCACTCGCTGCCGAGGCCTGGCGGTCGGCTTCGGCGACCCTGAACTGGCAGCATTGGGCTCGGCAGTCACCCGCACGATGTGGGACGAGGCTGCCGACCAAGAGCAGTCGCTCGATGCCAGCACTGTGTCGGGCAAACGCTGGCTATATGCCGACGTAACAGGCAGCGAACACGCGCTGTTACTTTTCTGTCCGCTGCCGGCGCAGCTACAAGGCGCCGGACGGCTGCTTGCACAACTGCTGCAGGGCCCGGTGTACCAGCGCCTGCGGGTCGAACTGCAATTGGGCTACGTAGTGTTCAGCGCCTTCCGCCAGACCGACGGCATCGGCGGCCTGCTGTTTGGCGTGCAATCGCCCCACGTCCGGCCGGCGCAGATCCTCGCACATCTGCTTGAGGTGTTCAGCGCAGGCGTGACCCTCGACACCGCCGTTCGGCAAGCTTTGGCTGATAGCTTCGACGAGGCAGCGATGCCCGACGCCGAAGTCGCGCAGTGGGCATGGCAAAGCCACCTGGCCGGTGCAGCGGCCGATCTCGGGGTGCTGCAAGCAGCTATTCTGGACACCGATCAAACTAGTCTGGACGCCTTGCTGACAGCCCTGATTACGGCCCAGCACGGCTGGCTATGCCTGGCCAACAGCCCAGCGCCTGACTCGCTCTGGCCGTGATTGTTACTCGCCACGCAACAACCCTTCTCGCAAAATGAACCTTCTGGTACATAATTATCTTGTAAGATAGCGCAACCTCAGCAAATGGAACCTCCTGCCTCAGGGGGTACCAAATAAGTAGCTGACAACCCTCAAGCCCCATCCCGAAGGAGTAATCCCATGTGGACAAAACCTGCTTACACTGATCTGCGTATTGGCTTTGAAGTGACCATGTACTTCGCCAACCGCTAAGCCTGGCTTGCGGTTAGACGCCTCGGTCCCGCCGGGGCGTTGTTGTTTTTGCCTACAGCATTTTGCATAGAGGGTGGCCATGTACGTCCAGATTCTTGGTTCAGCTGCCGGTGGCGGATTTCCGCAGTGGAACTGCAACTGCGTCAACTGCAAGGGTTTCAGGGATGGCTCGCTGCGCGCGCAGGCGCGCACCCAGTCATCGATCGCGCTGTCCGACGACGGCGAGCACTGGGTCCTGTGCAACGCTTCGCCAGATATCCGCGCGCAACTGCAGGCGTTTGCACCGATGCAGCCGGCCCGTGCACTGCGCGACAGCGGCATCGACGCGATCGTCCTGCTCGACAGTCAGATCGACCACACCACCGGCCTGCTCAGCCTGCGTGAAGGCTGCCCGCATCAAGTTTGGTGCACCGAAATGGTCCATCAGGACCTGACCAGCGGTTTTCCGTTGTTCAACATGCTCAGCCACTGGAACGGCGGCCTGGCCTGGAACCGTATCGAACTCGAAGGCAGCTTCGTCATCCCGGCCTGCCCCAACCTCAAGTTCACCCCGTTCCCGCTGCGCAGCGCCGCGCCGCCGTATTCGCCGCACCGCTTCGACCCGCATCCAGGCGACAACCTCGGCCTGCTGGTCGAAGACCTGCGCACAGGCGGCAAGCTGTTCTACGCCCCAGGTCTCGGTCAGGTCGACAACTCCCTGCTGGAAATGATGCAGGGTGCCGACTGCCTGCTGGTCGATGGCACGCTATGGCGTGATGATGAAATGCAGCAGCGTGGCGTCGGTACCCGCACCGGTCGCGAGATGGGCCATCTGGCGCAGAGCGGCCCAGGCGGCATGCTTGAAGTGCTGGACGGTTTCGCCAGCCAGCGCAAGGTCCTTATCCACATCAACAACACCAACCCGATCCTCGATGAAGACTCGCCCGAGCGCGCCGAAGTCGAACGCCGCGGCGTCGAAGTCGCCTACGACGGCATGAGCATCGAGCTGTAGGAGCCGCACATGAGCGACGCAACGCCGATGTCGCCTGCCGAATTCGAGCAGGCTCTGCGCGCCAAGGGCGCCTACTACCACATCCATCACCCCTATCACGTGGCAATGTATGACGGCCGCGCCAGCCGCGAGCAGATCCAGGGCTGGGTCGCCAACCGCTTCTACTATCAGGTGAATATTCCACTGAAGGACGCCGCGATCCTCGCCAACTGCCCGGATCGAGAGATTCGCCGCGAGTGGATCCAGCGTCTGCTCGACCACGACGGTGCGCCCGGTGAAGACGGTGGTATCGAAGCCTGGCTGCGCTTGGGTCAGGCGGTCGGCCTGGACCCGGAGCAACTGCGCTCGCAAGAGCTGGTGCTGCCCGGCGTGCGCTTCGCGGTCGACGCCTACGTCAACTTCGCCCGCCGCGCCAGCTGGCAGGAAGCCGCCAGCAGCTCGTTGACCGAGCTGTTCGCGCCGCAGATTCACCAGTCGCGGCTCGACAGCTGGCCACAGCATTACCCGTGGATCGATCCGGCTGGCTACGAGTACTTCCGCACCCGTCTTGGCCAAGCCCGGCGCGACGTTGAGCACGGCCTGGCGATCACCTTGCAGCACTACACCACCCGCGCCAGCCAGGAGCGCATGCTGGAAATCCTCCAGTTCAAGCTGGATATTCTCTGGAGCATGCTCGACGCCATGAGCATGGCCTATGAGCTGGACCGCCCTCCCTACCACTCCGTCACCCGCGAGCGGGTCTGGCACAAGGGGATCACACTATGAGTCTTGACCGTCAACAGGTGCCCAGCTGGCGCCCAGGCTACCGCTACCAGTATGAGCCGGCGCAGCAAGGCCACGTCTTGCTGTACCCGGAGGGCATGATCAAACTCAACGAAAGTGCCGCGCTGATTGGCGGCCTGATCAATGGCCAGCGCTCGGTCGCGGTGATCATCGCCGAGCTTTCCCAGCAGTTCCCCGATGTGCCCGAGGTCGCTGACGACATCGAGCAATTCATGGAGGTGGCCCGTGCCGAACACTGGATCGTCCTCGCTTGAAACAGCCGGCAAGCCCGGCGTCGGCCTGCCGCTGTGGCTGCTCGCCGAGCTAACCTACCGCTGCCCGCTGCAATGCCCGTACTGCTCCAATCCGCTCGATTTTGCCGAGCAAGGCCAGGAGCTGACCACGGCACAGTGGTTCAAGGTCATGGCCGAAGCGCGCGAGATGGGCGCGGCACAGTTGGGCTTCTCTGGCGGCGAGCCACTGGTGCGCCAAGACCTTGCCGAGCTGATCGGTGAGGCCCGCCGGCTGGGCTTCTACACCAACCTGATCACCTCAGGCATCGGCCTTACCGAAAAGCGCATCGCCGAGTTCAAGACCGCCGGGCTGGATCACATCCAGATCAGCTTCCAGGCCAGTGACGAGCAGGTCAACAACCTGCTCGCCGGCTCGAAAAAAGCCTTCGCGCAAAAGCTCGAAATGGCCCGCGCCGTCAAAGCCCACGGTTACCCGATGGTGCTCAACTTCGTCACCCACCGGCACAACATCGACAAGATCGACCGTATCATCGAGCTGTGCGTGGCGCTTGAGGCCGACTTCGTCGAGCTTGCCACCTGCCAGTTCTATGGCTGGGCGCAGCACAACCGCGCCGGGCTGTTGCCAACCCGTGCGCAGCTGGAGCGGGCCGAACGCATCACCAACGAGTACCGCGAGCGGCTCAAGGCAGCTGGCAACCCATGCAAGCTGATTTTCGTCACCCCTGACTACTATGAAGAGCGACCCAAGGGCTGCATGAATGGCTGGGGCAGTATCTTTCTTACCGTCACCCCCGACGGCACCGCACTGCCCTGCCATGGCGCGCGGCAGTTGCCGGTGCAGTTCCCCAATGTGCGCGAGCACGACCTTCGGCACATCTGGTATGACTCGTTCGGCTTCAACCGCTACCGCGGCTTCGACTGGATGCCCGAACCCTGCCGTTCGTGCGACGAGAAGGAAAAGGACTTCGGCGGCTGCCGCTGCCAGGCGTTCATGCTTACCGGCGATGCCAGCAACGCCGACCCGGTGTGCGCCAAGTCGGCCGAGCATGGCATCATCCTCCAGGCACGTGAGGAAGCCGAGCACGCCCATCAGGCCATCGAAGAGCTGACATTCCGCAATGAACGAAACTCCCGAGTCATCGCCCGCGGCTGAGTTCAGCGCCGCCCAAGCCGTCGCCGCCGGCACCGACTTCGCCGACCTCAAGGTCGGCGCGGCCGGGCTGTTCTGGAACGAATTCCGCCCTGCCGACGGCGCTTGCCGCCTGTGGCACTGGCGCGAGCAGCAAGCCCATTGCCTGACCCCGGACGGTTTCAGCGCACGCAGCCGAGTCTACGAATACGGCGGCGGTAGCTTCTGCCTGGGCGAGGACGTGCTGGTATTCGTCAACGAGTCCGATCAGCAGATCTATCTGCAAGGCCTCGATGGCTCTGCGCCACGCGCCCTGACCGTTGCCGCCGACTGCCGCTATGGAGATGTGCTGTGGCATGCCGGCTCAGTGCTCGCTGTCGAAGAGCAGCACGCTGACAGCGTTGTGCACCGCTTGGTCTGCTTCGCCGCTGAGGGCCGTCAAGTGCTGGCCGAAGGCGCCGACTTCTATTCGGCACCGACCCTGAGCGAAGACGGCCAGCGCCTGGCCTGGATCGAATGGGACCGCCCGGCACAGCCCTGGACCCGCACTCGATTGATGTGTCGCCAGCGCGACAGCCACGGCGAGTGGACTGCCGCGCTATGCCTGGCCGGCGATATCGACCCAGAGCAGTCCTTGCAGCAACCCCGCTTCGACAGGCAAGGCAGGCTGTATTGCCTGTCTGATCGCAACGGTTTCTGGCAGCCATGGGGCGAGATCGAGGGCGATTGGAAAGCACTACCAGCAGTCGCCGCCGACCACGCCGCCGCGCCCTGGCAACTGGGTGCCAGCAGTTGGCTGGCAATCGCCCATGATAGCTATCTGGCCAGTTGGTTCGAAGACGGTTTTGCCCAGCTTGGCCTGCACAGCGGTGATCAGGTTCAGCGCTTCGCCAGCGAGTACACCCGCTTTCGCAGTCTGGCTCTGGACGACCGCCATATCTACGCCATCGCCGCCTCGCCGATCAGCCCAGCCGCAGTCATCGCCATCGAGCGTGTCAGCGGCCAGACCAGCGTGCTTAGCGGCGGTGGCCTGCCGCTGCCCGCCGAGCGGGTCAGTCGCCCGCAGCCGATCCGCTATCCCAGCGGCGACGCCCATGCGCATGGCTTCTTCTACCCGGCGGCCAACCAGCCGCAAGGCGCCGCGCCGCTGGTGCTGTTCATCCACGGCGGGCCGACCTCGGCCTGCTACCCGGTACTCGACCCACGCATCCAGTACTGGACCCAACGCGGCTTTGCCGTGGCCGACCTCAACTACCGCGGCAGCAGCGGTTATGGCCGCGCCTATCGGCAAGCGCTGCACTTGCGCTGGGGCGAAGTCGACGTCGAAGACGCCTGCGCTGCAGTCAGTTACCTGGCGGGGCTTGGCCTGATCGACCCGCAGCAGGCGTTCATTCGCGGCGGCAGTGCTGGCGGCTACACCACCCTGTGCGCGCTGGCATTCGCCGATGTATTTCGCGCCGGCGCCAGCCTCTATGGCGTCAGCGACCCGCTGGCGCTGGCACGGGCGACGCATAAGTTCGAAGGGGATTACCTGGACTGGCTGATTGGCGATCCTGAACGAGACGCCGAGCGCTACCGCCAACGCACGCCGCTGCTGCACGCCGAGCAAATCAAGGTGCCGATGATCTTCTTCCAGGGCGAACTGGATGCCGTGGTGGTGCCCGAGCAGACTCGCGCCATGCTGGCGGCGCTCAAAGCTAACGGGATCGAGGCTGAAGGGCATTTTTATGCCGGTGAGCGGCATGGTCTGCGCAAGGCCGAGAACCTTGCGCATGCACTCGTGGAAGAATGGAAGTTCTATTGCCGGGTTCTCGACCGTTGAGCCGAGTACGCCGCAATTGCAACAGAGGGCCGCAGCGCGGCCCTCGTCACGTCAGCGCTTGGCGATGATATACACCGCGTGGATGATGCCGGGGATATAACCCAGCAACGTCAACAGGATGTTCAGCCAGAACGCACCGGCAAAGCCGACCTGCAGGAACACGCCAAGCGGCGGCAGAAGGATCGCGATAATGATGCGAATGAAGTCCATGCATGTCTCTCCGTCAGTGGTTACTACACAGACTCGCGCGCTTGCGCAGAGGTTCCGCAGGCGGCGGTATTGCGCTCGCGGGTAGGGTTTGCCGAATGAGCGTAATCCGCTCCTACAGCGTGCGCAAAAAAACGCCCCGGGCCGAATAAGACAGGCCAGGGGCGATGCGCAGAAACGCCAGACGGTTCGTTGAAATAAGTGAGCGCTATTGCCGATCAGGCGCGCATCTCGCGACGGTTGTGCTGTTGCCCGTGCAGCCGGGCAAAGGCTCTGGCCAGCTTCAGCAGCATCTCGTCGACAAGCCCGCGGCTAATCGTCAGCGCCGGGGCAAAGCGGACTACATCGGGCTGGGGCGCCTGCAGCAACAAGCCCTCCTGCAATGCCGCCTGCACCAACGCTGACGCCACCTCATCGTGTAACTGCAGCGCCCACAGCAGACCCTGCCCGCGCACCTCGCCATGACCATAACGGCCGGACAACCTGCTCAAGCCTTCGCGCAGGTGGCGGCCGCGGTCCTTGATCTGCTCGAAGAAACCAGGCGCGAGCACGCTCTCCAATACCGCCAGGCCGGCCGTGCACATCAGCGCATTGCCGTGCTGGCTGCCTTGCAGCTCGCCAGGTTCGGCGCAGCAGGCGCTGCCGCGGGCCAGCAACGCGGCGACCGGCACGCCACCCCCCAGGCCTGTGCCAAGGGCAATGATGTCGGCACGCACGTCATATCGCTGTTCGGCCAACAACGCACCGCAGCGGCCGATGCCGGTCAGTACTTCGTCGAAAATCAGCAGAATGCCCAGCTCGCGGCACAGCCGTTCGACACCCTGGAGATACTCGCGGCTGGCCGGGATAACGCCGGCCTCGCCCTGGATCGGTTCGAGCATGATCGCGACCGTGCGCGAGTCGACGGCGGCGTGCAGTGCGCTCAGGTCGTTGAACGGCACCTGGCTGAAGCCCGACGTATCCAGACCGCGCCCGTGGCAAGCCTGGCTGGCCGTAATGACATGATCGGCGCCGCTGCGATGCAGTTGGCCCCATTTACGCGCCAGGCGGATCGCCGTTGCGCACGCTTCGGCACCGCTGTTGAGCAGGTATGCCTGGTCACTGCCGGTGCTCTGGCAAAGCTTCTGCGCCAGCAGCAACTGGTTGTGGTTGGTTAGCTGCCCGCCGCAGTTAAGCAATGTCTGGGCCTGAGCACTCAGCGCTTCGCTCACCACTTGTGGGCAATGGCCGAGACTGTTGCCTGCACTGCCTTGAGTGAAGTCCAGATAAGCCCGACCGTCGTTGTCCCATAACCACGAGCCCTGCCCACGCACAAAAATCGGCGCAGGCAGCGCGGCGGACGCCATCAGCCATTCGCTCGATAGCGACGCGGCAGCTGCCGGTGCTGCTGGTACAGGTTCGACCACCGCGACAGCTGGCCGACGCAGCTTGAACAGATTCATCAGAACTCCAGACCGATCTTTCAGCGTGGCCTATCAAAAGTGTTTTTCAGCGACTGCAACAATCGGTCGCTGCAACAGCAGGTAAATGCTTGAAAACGCCGCTAGACTAGGCACAACCGGGCACCCTGGCCATTTCGATTTCCCAGCTTTTTCGATAAGTGTTGCTTATGGATTTTCGCCAACTGCGTTATTTCGTCGCGGTCTATGAAGAAGGCCACGTCGGCCGTGCTGCCGAACGCCTGTCACTGTCGCAACCGGCCTTGTCCCAGCAGATTCGGCAACTGGAACACAGCCTCGACCTGAGCCTGTTCGAGCGCAGCAACAAGCGCCTGCTGCCGACCCTGGCCGCGCACACCTTGTACAACCATGCCCAGCCCTTGCTCGACGGTTTACAGCGCGCCCATGAGGCTATGCGCAGCTTCAAAGGCCAGGCACTGCGTACCCTCGCCATCGGTGTCCTGCAGACCGTCCGCCCCGGGCTGGTGCCGCAGTTGCTGGAGCGCGTGCGCCGGGCGCAGCCGCATTTGGTGGTGCAGATCTACGAGCTGTCGGGGCTGGAGATCGAGCGGCGTCTGCTCAATGGCAATCTGGATATCGGCATCAGCTATCTGCCGCCGCGCCAGGCAGGCCTGCACGGGCTGATGCTGTATGAAGATGAGCTGCAACTGGTCATCCCCAACACTCATCAGTTGAAGGACTTCAAGAAGGTCTCGATCAGGCAGGCGGCCGAATTGCCGCTGCTTATGCTGGGTGAAGAGTTTCAGATCCGCCAGATCTGGAAGGAGCAGCTGGCCAGCCAGGGCCGCAGGCCGCAGGTACAGGCCGAAATGAACAACATGGCGGGAATCCTCGACAGCCTGGCGCACACCTCGCTGGCAACCATCCTGCCAGGGCGCGCCAAGGCGGCGGCCGAGGATGATCAGGGGCTACTGTGGAAGCCCCTCAGCGAACCCCGCGTACCACTCAAGGTTGGCCTGGTGTTTCGCGATGCGCAGCGCCAACAGGCTTCGCTGGAGCTGTTGCGCACATTGCTCGAAGAAGAAACCGACGGTCGCCCGCTGGGCGTGTCGCCGCTGGACGTACTGGGCTGACGGCAAAAACCACGCAACAAAGAAAACCCCGCCTAAGCGGGGTTTTCCAGACTGTTTCCCTGACATCCCTATCGCCTCACCATCCTGGCGAGATTCCTTCGTGTCCCTGTTCTGTCCTTTACGCTTCCTGCGTTCCGTCCATGTGAGAAATATTAGCTGTGGATCCAATCTGAAGATAGAGGCGAAAAGTCACCACGTCGTGTAGGAAAAGGCTTACAAATCACCCCAGCTTTGTTATGGCATGCAACGCCGGCGATCAGAACTGCGCGGCGTCCAGCAGATACAGCGACTCGCTACCCGCCTTGACCGAAGCCACCAGCGAATCCACCCGCGGCAGCAACCGCGCGAAGTAGAACCGCGCCGTGCCCAGCTTGCCCTGATAGAAGGCCGCATCGCCCTCGCCTGCCTTGGCTGCCTGGGCCATGCGCGCCCACATATAGGCATAAGCGACATAGCCGAACGCGTGCAGGTACTCAACCGAAGCTGCACCGATCTCGTTCGGGTTGAGCTTGGCCTGCTCGATAACCCACTCGGTCAGCCCATCCAATTGATCCAGGGCAGTGGCCAATGGCAGGGTATATTCGCCCAGCTCGCTATCGGCACCAGCCACGAACTGGCGAATTTCGTCGGCAAACACCTGGTACAACGCGCCACCGCTGGCGACCACCTTGCGGCCCATCAGGTCCAGCGCCTGAATACCGTTGGTGCCCTCGTAGATCTGGGTGATGCGCGCGTCGCGCACCAGTTGCTCCTGGCCCCACTCACGGATGTAACCGTGGCCGCCAAACACCTGCTGGCCATGCACGGTGCATTCAAGCCCGGTGTCAGTCATGAACGCCTTGGCCACCGGGGTCAGCAATGCCACCAGGTCCTCGCTGCGCTTGCGCATGATCGGATCTTCGCTGTACTTGGCGTTGTCCAGTTGCAGGGCAACGTAGGTGGAGAATGCTCGACCGCCTTCGATCAAGGCTTTCATGGTCAGCAGCATGCGCCGCACATCCGGGTGGACGATGATCGGGTCGGCGACTTTGTCTTTTGCCTGTGCGCCGATTGGCGAGCGGCTTTGCAGGCGATCGCGGGCGTACTCGACGGCGTTCTGATAAGAGCGCTCGGCCGAGGCCAGGCCTTGAATACCGACGCCCAGGCGCTCGTAGTTCATCATGGTGAACATGGCCGCCAGGCCCTTGTTCGGCTCGCCGACCAGGTAGCCGACCGCGCCGTCGAAGTTCATCACGCAGGTCGCCGAGCCCTGAATGCCCATCTTGTGCTCGATCGAGCCGCAGTGGGCCGAGTTGCGCTCACCCAGGCTGCCGTCGTCGTTGACCAGGAACTTGGGCACCAGCAGCAGGGAAATGCCCTTGGGCCCCGCGGGTGCGTCCGGCAGCTTGGCCAGCACCAGGTGAATGATGTTTTCGGTCAGGTCGTGCTCGCCACCGGTGATGAATATCTTGGTCCCACTGACCTTGTAACTGCCATCCGCCTGCGGCTCGGCCTTGGTACGGATGATGCCCAGGTCGGTGCCGGCATGGGCCTCGGTCAGGCACATCGAGCCGGCCCAAACGCCGCTGTACATGTTCGGCAGGTATTTGTGCTTGAGCACTTCGCTAGCATGGGCGTTGATCGACAGGCAGGCCCCTGCGGTGAGCATCGGATACAGCCCAAACGACAGGCTCGAGGCGTTGATCATTTCTTCGACCTGAGCCGAGATCGCCTTGGGCATGCCCATGCCGCCAAACTGCGGATCACCGCCAACACCGACCCAGCCGCCTTCGGCGTAGGTCTGGTAAGCCTCGATGAAACCGGCCGGGGTGCGTACGCTGCCGTTGTCCCAGTGGCAGCCCTCTTCATCGCTGGCGCGGTTGAGCGGCGCGATGCTGCGGGCGGTGACCTTGCCGGCTTCTTCCAGCACCGCCAGAGCGGTGTCCTGGTCGACCGCCTCGGCCAGCTCGGGCAGCTGTGCCCACAGCGTGGCCACGTCGAAGACTTCATTGAGAACGAAGCGCATATCACGCAGGGGCGCTTTATAGTCAGCCATGGACAACCTCTCACTAGTCGGGTCGGGGCGGTCCTGGCGAGGACCGCGGCACTGGAGTGAAATCAGTGTAACCGAACAACTTTTGCGAGACATAGGGTCATCACGTGACCCTACAGTCAACCTTAGTCAACCTAAGTTATGCCATTCGCACAGCGCCGCGGCGTGATTGGTGGCCGAACATCACTACACAGTTACGCCCGGCAGCCTTGGCGCTGTACAGCGCCTCGTCGGCAGATTTGAGCACCGCCTCGGGGTTGCGGTGGTCGATCAAGCGTTCGGCCACGCCGATGCTGATGGTGACCGATACGGTAGCGCTGGCCGAGCCGCTGCGCCGTTGCCGGCCGGCGCTATCGTCCTGCGGGCGGCTGTTCTGGTCGCGCAGCTGGATGGCGTAGTTGGCAATCATCTCGCGTACCGCTTCCAGGTGCGGCAGACATTCTTCGGCAGTCTTGCCGGCAAACACCAGGGCGAACTCTTCGCCGCCATAGCGGTAAGCCCGGCCGCCCCCCGTCACTTTCGACAGCCGGCTGGCAACCAGCCGCAGCACCTGATCACCGACGTCGTGGCCGTGGGTATCGTTGAATTTCTTGAAGTGGTCAACGTCGGTCATGGCAATCACGTAGTTGCGCCCCAAGCGCTGCATACGCTCGTTCAGCGCACGCCTGCCGGGCAAGCCGGTGAGCTCGTCGCGGAAGGCCATCTGATAGGCCTCGTGGGCGACCGCTGCGGCAATCATCAGCATGACCTGGCTGCACATGATGTTCAGGGTGAACGGCAGGATGAAGGTTTTCGGCAACATCCACAGCAGGCCCAGCAAGCCGATGATCTGCGCCGCATGCAGCGGTCGCGGCTGGCGCAGGTACTGCACCGCCAGCAGGATGAAGACGATGACGAAGACCGGGTACGCCAGCTGGATCAGGCTCATCCACTGACCGTGCAGCGACGGCCAGCGGATCTCCGCCAGCCAGCCCAGCAGCGCCTCCGGAAAGCTCTGCTGCAAGGCCACCGCCACGCTGCCGACGGCAAACAGTACGGCAAAGCGGGCGAGCATGTCCTGGGCCAGATGGGTGCGTTCCTGCCAGGCGGCGAACAGGCCGAACAACGCAGGTAGCAGCAGGCAGACCAGATGAAAGATTACTGCAGCGTCTTCACGCACGCGGCCGTTGTCGCGATAGAAGTCGGTCTGGGTGTCGAGCAGGTAGTAAGCGATATACACCGTGACCATCAGAAACAGCTCACGCTGCCGGCGATACACCGCGCAATAGGCGCCGCCGAGCAGCAGCACCATGGTTGGCAGCACATTGAACAAAGACGTGAAGAAGACGCTGAGGTCTCTCACATAGGCCGCCGCCAGCCCCGACACCAGTAACACCAGTGACGGCAGGAAATGGCTTACGCGTACAGCGGATAACTGAAACAAGGGTATCTCCAACCCGGCAGATCAATAATGGCATTGTGCCTTTACTTCATCGGCAGCGCACATGAATAGATGAGTACACCAGATGTTTAACGGCAGGCGTGGAGCCAGGCTTAGCTTTTTCTGTGCAGGGGGCTACGCGGCCCGGACGAGCGTTCACAAAAAAACCGCCTGCCGGTGAGGGCAGGCGGTTTTTGATGTTGCCAGCGCGGCTTAGATGGCCAGGCCGAAGTCTTCTTCTTTCATCGCCATCAGGTTACCGGCACCGGACAGCATGGTCGCTGCATGGGTTCGGGTACGCGGCAGGATACGCTGGAAGTAGAAGCGTGCGGTCTGCAGCTTGGCGGTGTAGAACGCTTCTTCGCTGGTGCCGGCGGCGAGTTTTTCAGCTGCCAGACGGGCGATATCAGCCCAGAAGTAGGCCAAGCAAGCGTAGCCCGAGTACATCAGGTAATCGACCGACGCGGCACCGACCTCTTCACGGTCTTTCATGGCGGCCATGCCGACTTTCATCGTCAGTTCGCCCCACTCCTTGTTGATCGCCGCCAACGGCTCGACGAATTCCTTGACCGCTTCGTTGCCTTCCTGGGCCTGGCAGAACTTGTGCACGATCTTGGTGAAGCCCTTGAGCGCTTCGCCCTGGGTCATCAGCACTTTACGCCCGAGCAGGTCGAGGGCCTGGATGCCGGTGGTACCCTCGTAGAGCATCGAGATGCGGCTGTCGCGCACGTTCTGCTCCATGCCCCACTCGGCGATGAAGCCATGGCCGCCGTAGATCTGCACGCCATGGTTGGCGGCTTCGAAACCGACCTCGGTCATGAACGCCTTGGCGATCGGGGTCATGAAGGCCAGCAATGCATCGGCCTTCTTGCGGGCTTCTTCGTCCTTGCTGTACTTGACGATATCGACCTGCTGCGCGGTGAAGTAGACCATCGCCCGGTTGCCTTCGGCAAAGGCCTTCATGGTCAGCAGCATGCGCCGTACATCAGGGTGGACGATGATCGGGTCAGCGGCCTTTTCAGGTGCCTTGGGGCCGGTCAGCGAGCGCATCTGCAGACGGTCGCGGGCGTATTTAAGGCCACCCTGGAATGCCACTTCAGCGTGGGCCAGGCCTTGCAGCGCGGTACCCAGGCGAGCGGTGTTCATGAAGGTGAACATGCAGTTCAGGCCTTTGTTGGCCGGGCCAATCAGGTAACCGGTAGCGCCGTCGAAGTTCATCACGCAGGTGGCGTTACCGTGGATGCCCATCTTGTGCTCGAGCGAGCCGCAGCTGACGCCGTTGCGCTCGCCGATGGCGCCATCGGCGCTCGGCAGGAACTTGGGCACGATGAACAGCGAAATACCTTTGGTGCCAGCAGGGGCATCCGGCAGCCGCGCCAACACGATGTGGACGATGTTGTCGGCCATGTCGTGCTCACCGGCCGAGATGAAGATCTTGGTCCCGGAAACCTTGTAAGAGCCATCCGCCTGCGGCTCAGCCTTGGTCCGCAGCATGCCCAGGTCAGTGCCGCAGTGCGGCTCGGTCAGGCACATGGTGCCGGTCCATTCACCGGTGACCAGTTTGCTCAGGTAGGTGTCCTGCTGCTCGGCGGTGCCGTGCTCGGAAATGGTGTTCATCGCGCCATGGGACAGGCCTGGGTACATGCCCCAAGACCAGTTGGCTTCACCGACCATCTCGCTGACCGCCAGGCCCAGCGACTCAGGCAGGCCCTGGCCGCCGTGAGCAACATCATGGGCCAGGCTCGGCCAGCCGCCTTCGACGAACTGTTTGTAGGCTTCCTTGAAGCCAGTCGGGGTCTGCACACCCGACTCGCTCCACTTGCAGCCTTCGAGGTCGCCAACGCGGTTCAGCGGCGCCAGCACGTTCTCGCAGAACTTGGCACCTTCCTCAAGGATCGCAGCGACCATGTCGGGCGTGGCTTCCTCGCAACCCGGCAGGCTCTGGTAGTGCGCTTCATAGCCGAGCAGTTCGTCGCGAACGAAGCGAATATCACGCAGAGGGGCTTTGTATTCAGGCATTGCGATGAACCTCTTGAGGAGTCCGATGGAGTGAGCGCCGACAGCAACCGGCACTCGATCAAACAGTTGTTTGAAACTTACGTTTAGGTGCAAACAAAGTCAAGAAGGGACTATGGTGCCATTTATGTCGCGAAACATGGCGTATCTGCCATGCACCCGTAAATGCAACTGCGGGCCTGACTGCAGAGGGCAACCGAGCAGACAACGGTGTTGTCTGGTCAGCGCCATCGCAGTCAGGCCCGCAGAGGTTTCAGCGAGATTAGCAATCAGGCGTAGGTGTCGATGAAGCGGCCGAGCAGTTCATCGGAAGCCTTGGCGACTTTCACACCAAGCTCGACTTCAGTCTTGCCCAGCGCCAACTGCACCGTGCTGGTGGCCATGTCCATTTGCTGGCTGCGGTCGACAGCGCGCAAGCGCTCGGCCTGATAGTCGCTGGACTGGCTGGTGGCGGCACGTTCGACGGTGCCGTTGGCGATCTGGCTGGCGGCCTGATCAACGCGGTTCTGGCCCGCCTGAATGGCGCCAAGACCTGCGTAGTAGGCAGAGCTACCGGTGATTTCCATGTCAAAACTCCGATGACGCTGGATAACGGACAAACTTCATTAAAGCAGGCCAACGCCGAAAAGGCCCGTTTAAATCGCTAATAGCCTAGTGCCAGCTGATAGACCGAGGGTATGCGGACGGAGCTTAATCAAGCAGATCAAGCTGCAGATGTTCGGCCACGGCATCGGCGCTGGCTTGCTTGAGTTTGGGCACCCGCCCCAGGCACGGCGCGGGTAGGCGTTCGGCGAGGCTGGCCAGGTTTTCTTCCAGCCGCGAGGTGCGCGGCTCAATCACATTAGCCACCCAGCCGGCCAGCTGCAGGCCATCGCGGGCAATTGCTTCGGCACTTAACAGCGCGTGATTGATGCAGCCCAGGCGGACGCCGACCACCAGGATCACCGGTAGCTTCAGCGCGATCGCCAGATCGGACAGGTTGGCATGGTCCGACAACGGCACCCGCCAACCGCCGGCACCTTCGATCAAGGTGAAGTCGGCGCCCTCTGCCAGAATCCCCTGCATCGCCTTGAGCAAAGCGGGCACCGCCAGCGCCACGCCCGCTTCGCGCGCAGCCAGGTGCGGGGCGATCGCTGGCTCGAAAGCGAACGGATTGACCCGGTCATAAGGCAACTGGAGTGTGCTTTGATCGATCAGGGCAAGCGCATCGGCATTGCGCAGGCCCTTGCTGGTCACCGCGCACCCCGACGCGACTGGCTTGGCCGCAAGGGTACTCAAGCCTTGCAGGCGGGCCGCATGGAGCAAGCCGGCAGCGATGGTGGTCTTGCCCACGTCTGTGTCGATACCGGCAATGAAATACGCTTGGCTCATGTCATTCCCCAGCCTGCAGCGGCTTGCGCAGCACGGCATACACCACCTGATAGGTGGCCGGCAGGCCGGACGGCTGGCGCCAGTGTTCGTAGGCCTGCAGCAAACCCTGCATGCGCGCCCGCCCCGTTAGGCCAGCCGGCCGGCCGGGATTGAGGTTATGCGCACCCAGCGCCTTCAATTCATGGGTCAGGCTGCGTACATCGGGGTAGTGCAGCACCTGCGCACGCTGTTGCAGATCGAGCAGCTGCAGGCCGCTGCCGGCACATAGCCGCTGGTAATCGTCAAACCGGCGGAAGCGGTTGACGTGGATCATGCCGTCTACTGCCTGCCAACTGGCGCGCAACTCTTCCAGAGTGCCTACGCACAGGCTGCTGAGCGCCAGCACTCCACCAGGGCGCAACACCCGCTGTGCTTCGCTGAGCACGCTGGCGAACTGGCTGCACCACTGCACGGCCAGGCTACTGAAAATCAAATCGACACTGGCGTCCTGCAGCGGCAGGCGTTCGGCATCGCCGACCACGTGAAACTGCGCGCCACCTTGCTGCCGAGCGTGACCCAGCATGCCTTCGGCAATGTCCACGGCCACGCCGACAGCGCCGGCAAAGCGCTCGGCCAGCACGCGGCTGAAGTGACCGGTGCCGCTGCCCAGGTCGAGCCAGCGGCTTGGGGTCAGATCAGCCGGCAACTGCTCGAGCAAAGCCACACCGACGGCGCGCTGCAACGCGGCAACGCTGTCATAACTGGCAGCAGCGCGAGAAAACGACGCCGCCACCTGGCGTTTGTCAGGCAAGCCGCCCGGCAGGGTCGGATGGGACAGATCAGTCATCGCCGCTCTCGTGCAAAAAATTCTTGATGCCCGCCGCCAGATCCTGCGGATATTCCAGCAGGAAGGCATGCGAGGTGTTTTCAACCAGACCGACCTCGACGTCCGGGACCAGCTCGCACAGCGCCTTGGCTGCCTCTGCCGGGACCAGCACATCGCTGCCGGCAAACAGGTGCAACTGCGGCCCGGTGTACTCCACCAAGGCGTCGCGGGTATCCAGCTTGCCCAGCACCTTCAGGCCGCTCATCAGGTACAGCGGATCAGTGCTCGGCAGGCCGACATTGAGTTGCTTGAGCACGGCCAGTTGATCCGGCGCGCCCTGGGTACACAACGAGCGAAAGCGCTTCAGGGTGACCTGCAGATGGCTGCGACAGCCGTCGACAAAGGTGCTGAAGGTGTCTGCCGGCATGCCGTGCGGCCAGTCGGCGCGGCTTACGAAACTAGGATTACTGGCCAGGGTCAGCAGGCCGCAGCAGCGATCACCGCGCTTGCGCGCCAGTTCGCTGGCAAGCATCCCGCCCAGTGACCACCCGCCCAGCCAGGTATCCTGGGGCAGGGTGCGATCAAGATGCTCGACCCAGGCCTGGACATCGCCGTCGGGCAATTCCGGCAGCGGCAGCAGGTCGACCTGCAAGCGCGAATCCTGCGCGCGCAGGCTTGCCGCCAATGGATGCAGTGCAGCAGTACCCAGCCCCCAGCCGGGCAAGAGAATCAGGCGATTACGCATCGGCGCGCTCCAGTTGTGGATAACAGTCTGCCAATGCATTCAACAATAGCTGCACCTGCGCCTCGGTGTGCGCCGCGCTCAAGGTCACCCGCAGCCGCGCACTGCCGGCCGGTACTGTCGGCGGGCGGATAGCGGTCACCAGCAAGCCGCGTTCGCGCAGCATCTGCGACAGGCGCACAGCACGGCCGCTGTCGCCGATCAGGATCGGCTGAATCGGCGTCTGACTGTCCATCAGTTGCAGGCCGATCTGCTCTGCCCCCTCGCGGAACTGGCGGATCAACGCCGCCAACTGCTCGCGCCGCCAGCTTTCGTCACGCAGCAGCTGCAGGCTCTTGAGCGTGGCGCAGGCCAGCGCCGGCGGTTGGCTGGTGGTGTAGATGTAGGGCCGAGCGAACTGCACCAGTGCCTCGATCAAATCATCACTGCCGGCAACAAACGCACCTGCGGTGCCGCAGGCTTTGCCGAGGGTGCCGATCAACACGGGCACCTGCTCCAGACCAAGGCCGAAGTGCTCGACGATTCCGCCGCCGTTGGCGCCCAGGGTGCCGAGGCCGTGGGCATCATCGACCATCAGCCAGGCATTCGCTGCGCGGGCGGTCGCGGCCAGTGCGGGCAGGTCGGCGAGATCGCCATCCATGCTGAACACGCCATCGGTAACCACCAGGGTATTGCCGGTCGCCCGCTGCAGGCGGCTGGCCAGGCTCTGCACATCGTTGTGCAGATAACGATTGAAGCGCGCACCGCTGAGCAGGCCGCCATCGAGCAGCGAAGCGTGGTTGAGGCGGTCTTGCAGCACCGTGTCGCCCTGTCCGACCAACGCGGTGATGGCACCGAGGTTGGCCATGTAGCCGGTGGAAAACAGCAGCGCACGCGGCCGCCCGGTCAGCTCGGCCAGGGCTTCTTCAAGCTGGTGATGCGGGGTGCTGTGGCCGATGACCAGATGCGAAGCACCGCCACCAACACCCCAGCGCTCGGCGCCGGCGCGCCAGGCAGCGATCACCTCAGGATGATTGGCCAGGCCGAGGTAATCGTTGTTGCAGAAGGCCAGCAGCGGCTGGCCGTCGACCACCACCTGCGGCCCCTGCGCGGTCTGCAGCAGCGGCCGTTGCCGATACAGATCGGCCGCACGCCGTTCGGCCAGGCGCGCGGTGAGGTCAAAGGCCATTTCAGGCCGACGCTGCGTCGTAGAACATCTCGCTGCTGCGCTGCTCGACCAGGGCCTGCTCGATGGCTGCCTGATGCACTTCGTCAGCGTGCTCTTCGCGCGCTTCCGGCTTGATCCCGAGGCGGGCGAACAGCTGCATGTCCTTGTCGGCTTGTGGGTTGGCCGTGGTCAGCAGTTTTTCCCCGTAGAAGATCGAGTTGGCCCCGGCCATGAAGGCCAGCGCTTGCATCTGCTCGTTCATCTGCTCACGCCCGGCTGACAGCCGTACGTGCGACTTGGGCATGAGAATCCGTGCGACCGCGAGCATACGGATGAAATCGAACGGGTCGATGTCGGCTTCTTCAGCCAGCGGCGTGCCGGCAACCTTGACCAGCATGTTGATCGGTACCGACTCAGGATGCTCGGGCAGGTTGGCCAGCTGAATCAGCAGCCCGGCGCGGTCGTCCAGCGACTCACCCATGCCGAGGATGCCGCCGGAGCAGATCTTCATGCCGGCGTCACGCACATAGGCCAGGGTCTGCAGGCGCTCGCTGTAGGTGCGGGTGGTGATGATGCTGGCGTAGAACTCAGGCGAGGTGTCGAGGTTGTGGTTGTAGTAGTCCAGGCCAGCCTGGGCCAGCGCGGTGGTCTGGTCCTGGTCTAGCTTGCCGAGGGTCATGCAGGTTTCCAGGCCCAATGCCTTGACCCCTTTGACCATCTCCAGCACGTAAGGCATGTCTTTGGCCGACGGATGCTTCCAGGCCGCGCCCATGCAGAAGCGCGTCGAGCCGATGGCTTTGGCGCGGGCGGCCTCATCCAGCACCTTTTGCACTTCCATCAGCTTTTGCTTTTCCAGCCCGGTGTTGTAGTGGCCGGACTGCGGACAGTATTTGCAGTCTTCCGGGCAGGCGCCGGTCTTGATCGACAGCAGGGTCGAGACCTGCACACGGTTGGGATCGAAATGCGCGCGGTGCACGCTTTGCGCCTGGAACAACAAATCATTAAAGGGCTGCTGGAACAGCGCCTTGACCTCGGCCAGGCCCCAGTCGTGACGTGTTGTAGCAATTGTGCTGGCGCTCATCGGCGTTTCCTTATCTAGGCTCTGACTGGCGCGCAGGCCAAGAAAGCCGCCAGCGCATCACGGATAGGCGCAATATTTACGGAAGGGCCATGGACTGTCAACCAATACTCAGATGGCTGGTTTACAAGTGTACAAATATTAATCAAAGGTGTTTGCTGTGTGATGAACACGCTTACCAGCCCTACCCGCTGTGCAGCGCCTGTGAACAGGAATTGCCCTGGCTGGAGGAACAATGCCTGCGCTGCGCGTTACCGCTGGCCATCGCCGGCCTACATTGCGGCCCCTGCCACCGCAGGCCGCCGGCCTTCAGCCAGGTGATTGTGCCGTGGCATTTCGGCTTCCCGCTGGATAGCCTGATCAGTCGCTTCAAGCATCGCGGGCAGTGGCCCCTCGGTCGTATGCTGGCGGGCTTGCTCGGGGATGCGTTGGCGCATCGCTACGCCGAAGGCTTGCCCAGGCCGGAATACTTGTTGCCAGTGCCTTTGGCGGCGCGTCGGCTGCGCCAGCGCGGCTTCAATCAGGCCGGTATGCTTGCGCGCTGGCTGTCAGGCCAACTGGGCATCGCCTGCAACGAGCGCTGGCTGCTCCGCACTCGCGACACCCCGGCCCAGCAAAAACTCGGCGCCAAGGCGCGCCGGCGCAATCTGCGTGAGGCGTTTACCCTGGCGCCAGGCGTTGATGTCGAAGGGCGGCACCTGGCAGTGGTCGACGACGTGCTGACCACCGGCGCCACTGCCCAGGCCATTGCCAAACTGCTGCGCAAGGCCGGCGCCCAGCGGGTCGATGTCTATTGCCTGGCGCGCACGGCCAAACCTGGCCAGGCCTGAGCGGGCGCCGGGGTTGACTGATGACGCTACGGGAGGCAACTTCGCCAGTCTCACACCGCCTGGCTCAAGCGCATGTCTCTGCCCACCCAGCTCACCCAACACATCGCCCGCCGCCCGCAGCGCATCGCCTTGCTGCAGCACATCGCCGAGCAGGGCTCGATCACCCGCGCGGCGAAGGCTGCCGGGATCAGTTACAAGTCCGCCTGGGACGCCATCGACGAGCTCAACAACCTTGCCGCGCAGCCCTTGGTCGTGCGCAGCACCGGCGGCCGTGGTGGTGGCGGCGCTCAGTTGTCGACAGAGGGCCAGCGCGTGCTGCGCCTTTACTTGCGCCTGCAAGCGCTGCAGGCGCAAGTGCTCGAGGCCGCCGAACACAGTAGCGACCTCGACCTGCTCGGCCGGCTGATGCTGCGCACCAGCGCGCGTAATCAGCTGCAGGGTGTGGTCAGCGCAGTGAGCAGCGAAGGTCGGCATGACCGGGTGACCCTGGCGCTGAGTGGCGGGCTGCAGATTCAAGCGCTGATCACCCGCGACAGCACCGAGCGGCTGGAACTGGCGCCAGGCAGCCAGGTAGTGGCCTTGCTCAAGGCCGGCTGGGTGCACTTGCTCGGCCCGGAGGACACCGCAGAACCAGGCAGCAACACGCTCGGCGCCACGGTCGCAGAAGTGCTCGCTGAAGAAGAGGCCAGCTGCGAAGTGCGCCTGCAACTGAGTAATGGCCAGACCCTCTGCGCTTTTGCCGAGAGCCAGTGGCTGACAGCTCATGGGGTGACCACCGGCAGCGAACTACGTGCGCAGTTCCATCCCGCTTATGTACTGCTGGGCGTGCCGGCCTAGCGACCTCCGGTGCGAGGGGTAATGGAGTACCATGGTGCTCACGATGTCGCCCTGCGGAGCTCCAATGTCCCACCCTTTCGATACCCTCACCCCCGACCTGGTCCTTGATGCGGTAGAAAGCCTGGGCTTTCTCAGCGATGCCCGCGTGCTGGCGCTCAACAGTTACGAGAACCGGGTCTATCAGGTAGGCATCGAAGACCAGCAGCCGCTGATCGCCAAGTTCTATCGGCCGGGGCGTTGGACCGACGCACAGATCCACGAAGAACATGCCTTTACCGCCGAGCTTGCCGACTGCGAAGTGCCGGTCGTGGCGCCAATCAGCCATGAAGGCCAGAGCCTGTTCGAACATCAGGGCTTTCGCTTTGCCTTGTTCCCACGCCGCGGCGGCCGGGCGCCAGAGCCGGGCAATCTCGACCAGCTGTATACCCTAGGCCAGTTGCTCGGGCGCCTGCACAAAGTCAGCGCCACGCGGCCGTTCGTGCACCGTGAGTCGCTCGCTGTGGATAACTTCGGGCATGCCTCGCTGCAGACCTTGCTCGACGGCAACTACGTGCCCAGGGAACTGCTACCAGCTTATGAATCGGTCGCTCGCGATCTGCTCAAACGGGTTGAAGCGATCTACGCGCGCACCCCGCACCAGACCATCCGCCTGCACGGCGACTGCCACCCAGGCAACATCATGCACCGCGAAGACGCCTACCATTTGGTCGATCTGGACGACTGCCGGACGGGCCCGGCAGTGCAGGACCTGTGGATGATGCTCGCCGGCAGCCGCGAAGAACGCCTGGGCCAGTTGGCCGAGCTGATCGACGGCTATAACGAGTTCCACGACTTCGACCCGCGCGAGCTGCCGCTGATCGAGCCGCTGCGGGCCTTGCGCCAGTTGCACTACAGCGCCTGGCTGGCGCGGCGCTGGGACGACCCGGCGTTCCCGCGCAGCTTCCCCTGGTTTGGCCAGCCGCGCTACTGGGGCGATCAGATCCTGGCGTTGCGTGAGCAGATCTCGGCGCTGGACGAAGCGCCGCTGAAATTGTTCTAGGAGCAGGTGCAGGTCTGTCTACAATAGGTGCTGTTATTTAGCTACCTAAGCAAGGATTCGGCATGCACGCTGCAAACCCGCGTCGCGGGTATATTCTCGGCCTGACGGCCTACATCATCTGGGGCCTGTTCCCGCTGTACTTCAAAGCCATTCAGAGCGTGCCGGCGGTCGAGATCATCGTCCACCGGGTGCTCTGGTCGGCGTTGTTCGGTTCGCTGTTACTGCTGGTGTGGAAGCACCCCGGCTGGTGGCGCGAGTTGCGCGACCACCCCAAGCGCCTGGCAATCCTCGCCCTGAGCGGTACGCTGATCGCCGGCAACTGGCTGACCTATGTTTGGGCGGTAAACAACGGGCGCATGCTCGAAGCCAGCCTCGGCTATTACATCAACCCATTGATCAACGTGCTGCTGGGCATGCTCCTGCTCGGCGAGCGTTTGCGGCGGCTGCAGTGGCTGGCGGTCGGCCTGGCAGCGGTCGGGGTCGCGCAGCAGGTGTGGCAGGTTGGCAGCCTGCCGTGGGTGTCGCTGGTGCTGGCGCTGACCTTTGGCTTCTATGGGCTGATTCGCAAGCAGGCACCCGTCGCGGCACTGCCCGGGCTGGTGGTGGAAACCTGGATGCTGGTACCGCTAGCCGCAGGCTGGCTGTTGCTGCACCCGGCTGCCAGCAGCACGCAGGGGGATTTCTTCAGCAGCACTGAAGCGCTCTGGCTGATTGCCGCCGGGCCGGTCACGCTGATCCCGTTGGTGTGCTTCAACGCAGCCGCGCGGCACCTGCCCTACACCACCTTGGGTTTCCTGCAGTACCTGGCACCGAGCCTGGTGCTGTTGCAGGCGGTGCTGCTGTTTGACGAGCATCTGTCGTCGAGCACGCTGGTCGCATTCATGTTCATCTGGGCCGGCTTGGCGCTGTACAGCGTGGATGCCTGGCTTAAAGTGCGCAAGCGCAGCTGATCAATAAATAACCAAAATCCTGCAGACCACAGCTGGCGTGGCCTGCAGCAACCTCTCCAGAGGTTATCCACATGCTGATCCCCGCGCTTTGTGCACAAGCACCTGATTACTGAGCGTTTTTTGCTCAATCCTCGGCAAGCGGCGTGGACATTGGGCTGAAGCGGTACGCCCCCAGGTTATCCACAGGGACGTCCCCGTAAATCAGGGATAACCGCATTGCCTCGTAGCACTGCTGGGGGCGCTATGCGC
>NZ_VXCX01000017.1:0-89961 GCF_052850745.1 Pseudomonas sp. 1121_17 | reverse complement strand
AAGAGGGGCGTGAGGGCGAGAATGCTATCAGGTACCAGATTTGATCCGGGTCCAGGCGCGGGTCCGGGCTCGCTCGGCATCGCGCGCCAAGGGCTTGAGGGTGTACAGCGTTTGCATCGCCTCAGCCGTCGGGTACAGGTTGGGGTTGTTGCGAATCGCCGCGCTGACCTTCTCGGTAGCGTCTTTATTGGGGTTGGGGTAACCGACAAAGTCGCTGATCGGCGCTATCACTTCCGGGCGCAGCAGGTAGTTGATGAACACATGCGCGTCCTCGGCGTTGGCGGCATTCTTCGGAATCGCCAGCATGTCGAACCAGATCGGCGCACCTTCTTTCGGCAGGCGCATATCCACAACCACGCCGTTGTTGGCTTCCTGGGCACGGTTGGCGGCCTGGGAGAAGCTGCCGGAATAGCCGACCGCGACGCAGATATCGCCATTGGCGATGTCAGCCATGTACTTCGAGGAATGGAAGTAGGTGATATACGGGCGAATCTTCAGCAGCAACGCTTCAGCCTTCTTGTAGTCCTCGGCCTTGTTGCTGTTGGGGTCCAGGCCCAGGTACTTCAGCGCCAGCGGCAGCACCTCGGACGGCGAGTCGAGCACGGCCACGCCGCACTGCTTGAGCTTGGCCAGGTTTTCTTCCTTGAAGATCAGGTCCCAGCTGTCCACCGGCGCGTTGTCGCCCAGCGCTGCCTTGACCTTGGCCGGGTTGAAGCCGATCAGCACGGTGCCATACATGTAGGGCACGGCGTACTTGTTGCCGGGATCATTGGCTTCGATCAGCTTCATCAACGCCGGGTCGAGGTGCTGCCAGTTGGGCAGTTTGCTGCGGTCCAGCGGCTGGAACACGCCGGCCTCGATCTGCTTGGCCAGGAACACGTTGGACGGCACTACTACGTCATAGCCCGAGTTGCCGGTCAGCAGCTTGGCTTCAAGCGCTTCGTTGGTGTCGAAGATGTCGTAGATCAGTTTGACCTGGCTGTCTTTCTGGAAATCAGTGAGGGTCTGCGGGGTGATGTAGTCGAACCAGTTGTACACGCGCAACGTGCGCTGTTCGGCCTGAACCTGAATGGTGCTGCTGAGCAGGCCAACGGCGAGCAATGGGGCAAGCATGTGCTTGAGGGTGATCATGGTCAGGCTCCTGGCTGGGCACGCTGGAAACCTTCCAGCACATTGACTGCGTTGATGCCGATTTCTTCCACAGCGTAGCCACCTTCCATCACGAACAAGGTCGGCTTGCCCAGCCGTGCAATGTGCTCGCCCATCTCCAGGTAGTCCGGGCTGTCGAGTTTGAACTGCGAAATCGGGTCATCCTTGAACGTATCGACGCCAAGCGAGATCACCAGTACATCCGGTGCATAGCGGGCGATGCGCTCGCAGGCCGCCACAAGCGCCTGCTTCCACGCTGCCCAGTCACTACCGGCGGGCAGCGGATAATTGATGTTGCAGCCCTCGCCGGGGCCTTCGCCAAGCTCGTCGGCATAGCCGAGGAAGAACGGGAATTCATCCTGCGGGTCGCCGTGGATCGAGGCGAAGAACACGTCGTCACGCCTGTAGAAGATGTCCTGAGTGCCGTTGCCGTGGTGATAGTCGACATCGAGGATCGCCACTTTCTTGTGGCCCTGGTCGAGGAATGCCTGGGCGGCGATGGCGGCGTTGTTCAGGTAGCAATAACCGCCCATGACTTCGCTGGCGGCATGGTGGCCCGGTGGCCGGCACAGCGCAAAGGCGGCATGGGCGCCTTGCTGGATGGCGTCTTGGGCGGTGAGGGCGACCTGCGCAGCGCTGTAGGCGGCCTGCCAGGTGCCCGCGGTAATCGGTGCACCGGCATCGAAGCTGTAGTAACCCAGCTCACCATGCAGCCCCGTCGGTTTAACCTGGCGCAGAGTGCGCGCCGGCCAGGTGAATGGCAGCAGGTCGCCGTCGTGGCCCAGTGCGGCCCAGCGCGCCCAGGCGCCTTCGAAGAAATTCAGGTAGTCGGCGCTGTGGATGCGCTGCAACGGTGCGCGGCCAAAGTCGCGAGGCGCTTGTACCGGGCCGAGATTGCGCGCCTTGACCCGCTCAAGCACATGATCGGCGCGCGAAGGCATCTCGAAACAGGGCATCAGCTGCCCGTCGATCAGCTCGCAACGGCCGTGGTGCAGGCGGTGATCATCGGAATAGATCGTCAGCATTTTTGTTTTTCTCCGAAGTAACTGGCGTGACCCATTGTCAGGGGCAGGCAGCTGAGGGAGAACGGCAGGCATGGCCAAAAGGGGATCAATGTGGCCAAGCTCGCTGGCCACTCTGGGCTAACCACGAAAGTGGCTCGGCGCTACACCGCTCCAGCGTTGAAAGGCATGGCGGAAACTCGCCGTCTCGCTGAAGCCGAGGGCTTCGGCGATTCGGTAGATGGGCATCTGGTCCTCGGCGAGCAATTGCTTGGCACGCTCGAAGCGCAGGCTGTCGAGGATCTGCTGATAGCTGCTGCCCAGCAACTGCAGGTGCCGGCGCAGGGTGCGTGAGGAACAGTTCATCTGCCGTGCCAGGCCTTCCAGGCCAGGTGCTGCATCCAGTTGCTGCAGCAACAGCTGGCGAATCCGCCCGAGCCACGCCTGGCGCCCGGTGAACTCCAGGTTTAGCTGGCGGCAGCGCTCGCTCATGGCCTTGTGGGTAATCGGGTCGGCCAGCGGCAGCAGCGTATCCAGCCAGCGCCGCTCGAAGGCGAAAGCGTTGTCACGGGCGGCAAAGCCCAGCGGGCAGTCGAAAGTCTCGGCATACAGCCCGTGATAGGCAGGCGCTGGCTGAGCGAAGCGGGCCGCCAGCAGCGGCAGCGGCTGGCCGAGCAAGTCTTCGCAGATGGTCTTAAGGGACACCAGGCAGAACTCGGCATTGAAGCTGGCCAAGGCCGGGCTGTCGGCGTAGTCACTGGCACTCAGCCACACCCGCTGGCCATCTTCGATCAGGCGCAGGCTGAACACGGTGCCCAACAGCGCGGGGAAGCGCAGCGCCAGGCGCAGGGCGTCACCCAAAGTGGCACTGGAGAGCAAGGCGTAACCGAGCATGCCGTAGCACGACACATGCATGCGCCGGCCGAGCTCCAGGCCGATCTCCTCGCGGCGGGCCACGGCGTTGGCACACACCTGCAATTCCTGCTGGGTGGTGATGCGCGCATCGGCATGGCCAAGGTCGGCCGGGCCAATGCCGCTGCCGGCCAGCAGGCTCGAGGCGTCGTTATGCTCTTCCTGAAAAACCTTGAGGATCAGCGAAACGGCATTGAGGGTGGTCAGGTGGCTGTGCAGCATGCTCGTCTATCCCGTGGCTTGGGAGGGATTAGCGAGCAAGTTGTGTGCCGCACCGCAGGGCTGATACCCCGCGCCGGCAAAGCGCAGATAAAAAAAGGGCCCGATGCATGCGCTCGGGCCCTTGAAAGGTCGAGAGGTGTCTAGTCCCTCAAACCTGGTGAGACGGGTTACAGCAGCCGGTTATGCCTTGAGTGGCACCAGGCGTGGAGCAATCATGTTTTCCGGACGCAGGATGTCGTTGAGCATCGCTTCGTCGAGCAGCTTCTCTTCACGCACCAGTTCCAGTACGCCGCGGCCTGTTTCCAGGGCGATGCGGGCGATACGGGTGGCGTTTTCGTAGCCGATGTACGGGTTCAGTGCGGTGACCAGGCCGATCGAGTGCTCGACCAGTTCACGGCAACGTTGTTCGTTGGCAGTGATGTCGACGATGCAGTGCTCACGCAGCATGTCCATGGCGCGCTGGAGCAGGCGGATCGAGTCGAAGATCTTGTAGGCGATCAGCGGCTCCATCACGTTCAGCTGCAGCTGGCCACCTTCGGCAGCGATGGTCAGGGCGAGGTCGTTGCCCATGATCGCGAAAGCGACCTGGTTGACCGCTTCCGGGATAACCGGGTTGACCTTGCCGGGCATGATCGAGCTGCCTGGCTGACGCGCTGGCAGGTTGATCTCGTTGATGCCGGTACGTGGGCCGCTGGAGAGCAGGCGCAGGTCGTTGCAGATCTTCGACAGCTTGACCGCAGTACGCTTGAGCATGCCCGAGAACAGCACGAAGGCGCCCATGTCGGAAGTCGCTTCGATCAGGTCGGCAGCCGGTACCAGTGGCTGGCCGCTGATGGCCGCCAGGCGCTGCACGGCGAGCATCTGGTAGCCCGGGTCGGCGTTGATGCCGGTGCCGATGGCGGTGCCGCCGAGGTTGATTTCGGTGAGCAGCTCAGGTGCCAGCGAACGCAGACGGTTGAGGTCTTCGGTCATGGTGGTGGCGAAGGCGCGGAATTCCTGACCGAGGGTCATCGGTACGGCGTCCTGCAGCTGGGTGCGGCCCATCTTCAGTACGTGGTTGAATTCCTGACCTTTGGCAGCGAAGGCCTGGATCAGGCTGTCGAGGCTGGCCAGCAGAGCGTCGTGACCCAGCAGCAGACCCAGACGGATCGCAGTCGGGTAGGCATCGTTGGTCGACTGCGCCATGTTCACGTCGTTGTTCGGGTGCAGGTACTGGTACTCGCCTTTCTGGTGACCCATGGCCTCCAGCGCGATGTTGGCGATGACTTCGTTGGCGTTCATGTTGGTAGAAGTACCAGCACCGCCTTGAATCATGTCGACCACGAACTGCTCGTGGTAGTCACCACGGATCAGACGGGCGCAAGCCTCGCTGATCGCAGCATGCTTGGCATCGCTCAGGTGCCCCAGCTCACGGTTGGCATCAGCAGCAGCCTGCTTGACCATCGCCAGGCCGACTACCAGTTTCGGGTAGTGCGACAGCGGGACGCCGGAGAGGTGGAAGTTGTTGGCAGCGCGCAAAGTCTGGATGCCGTAGTAGGCATCAGCAGGGACTTCAAGGGTACCAAGCAGATCTTTTTCGACGCGGAACGATGCAGCGGAGGACATGATAGATATCATCTCGAGTTTGACCCGGCACCTGCCGGAATGCCGCCAATCCTAGGCTGGAGCGCATTTGTCGGCCAATGCTGTTAGGCGCTATCCTATGCACAAACGGCATAATGATTGATGTGACGTCAACTGACATTCGAGCGTGTTCCATTTTGGTGCATGCCGGGAGATGGCTGCATGAACCTAGAAAGCAAATGGCTGGAAGATTTCAGCGCGCTGGCCTCGACGCGCAGTTTTTCGCAGGCGGCCGAGCGTCGCTTCGTTACTCAGCCTGCTTTCAGCCGGCGCATCCGCAGCCTTGAAGCGGCACTCGGGCTGACCCTGGTCAACCGCTCGCGCACGCCGATCGAGCTGACTGAAGCCGGGCAGCTGTTTCTAGTCACGGCGCGCACTGTTGTTGACCAATTGAGCGAAGTTCTCCGCCATTTGCATCATTTAGAAGGCGGGCAGGGCGAGGTTATCCAGGTGGCTGCGGCGCACTCGCTGGCCTCGGGGTTCTTCCCGCGCTGGGTGGCCCAGCTGCGCAACGACGGCCTCAACATCGCCACCCGGCTGGTCGCAACCAACGTCGGCGATGCCGTACACGCCCTGCGCGAAGGCGGCTGTGACCTGATGCTGGCCTTCTATGACCCCGACGCTGCGCTGCAGATGGATGCCGAGATCTTCCCGTCGCTGCACATGGGCACCACCGAGATGCTGCCGGTATGTGCTGTGGGGCCGGACGGCCAGCCGCTGTTCGACCTTGAGGGTGAAGCCAGTGTGCCCTTGCTGGCCTACAGCGCCGGGGCGTTTCTGGGCCGTTCGGTGAGCCTGCTGCTGCGCCAGCGCAACCTGCGCTACACCACCGTTTATGAAACGGCGATGGCCGACAGCCTCAAGAGCATGGCCCTGGAAGGCATGGGCGTGGCCTGGGTGCCGCGCCTGTCGATGCAGGGTGAACTGGCCCGCGGCGAGCTGGCGGTATGCGGCAGCAGTGCCTGGCATGTGCCGCTGGAGATCCGCCTGTACCGCTGCGCACTGGTGCGCAAGGCCAACGTAAGGCTGCTGTGGCGCAAACTGGAAGGCGGCACAGTTGACCCGAAAGTCAGCCAAACCCCCGAAAAATAGGCCCGACAGTTGGTCGCCAGGGGTGCCGGGATGCGCTTGCGTTACGTTATACTGCGCGGCCCCTGGACCGGATAGATATTCCGGTCGTGATCAGCATACAAGCCACGCCGGTCGTCCCGCGTGGCTTGTTGTTTTTTGACGCGCCTGCGGGCGCACAAGCGAAGAGGCTCGACGATGAGTGCACTGGTTGGCGTGATCATGGGCTCCAAGTCCGATTGGTCCACCCTTAGCCACACCGCCGATATGCTGGAAAAACTCGGCATTCCCTACGAAGTGAAGGTGGTTTCTGCCCACCGTACTCCGGATCTGCTGTTCCAGTATGCCGATGAGGCCGATGGCCGTGGCATCGAGGTGATCATCGCCGGTGCTGGTGGCGCTGCCCACCTGCCAGGCATGTGCGCCGCCAAGACCCACTTGCCGGTACTCGGCGTGCCGGTCCAGTCGGCCATGCTCTCGGGCGTCGACTCGCTGCTGTCGATCGTGCAGATGCCGGCCGGCGTGCCGGTCGCGACCCTGGCCATCGGCAAGGCTGGCGCGATCAACGCCGCGCTGCTGTCGGCGAGCATCCTCGGTGCCAAGTACCCGCAGTTCCACGCCGCGCTCAAGCAGTTCCGCGTAGAGCAGACCGAAACCGTCCTGGACAATCCTGACCCGCGTCAGGTTTGAGGCTTAGCACATGAAGATCGGTGTAATCGGTGGCGGCCAGTTGGGCCGCATGCTGGCCCTGGCGGGTACTCCGCTGGGCATGAACTTCGCATTTCTCGACCCGGCCCCGGACGCCTGCGCCGCGCCGCTCGGCGAGCATCTGCGGGCTGACTACGGCGACCAGGACCACCTGCGCCAGTTGGCCGACGAAGTCGACCTGGTAACCTTCGAGTTCGAAAGCGTCCCGGCCGAAACCGTGGCTTTCCTCTCGCAGTTCGTGCCGGTGTACCCGAGCGCCGAAGCGCTGCGCATCGCACGCGACCGTCTGTTCGAGAAGAGCATGTTCCGCGACCTGGGTATCCCGACCCCAGCCTTCGCCGACATCCTCTCGCAGGCTGACCTCGACGCGGCAGTCGCCAGCATCGGCCTGCCGGCCGTGCTCAAGACCCGTACCCTGGGTTACGACGGCAAGGGCCAGAAGGTGCTGCGCACAGCTGAAGATGTGGTCGGTACCTTTGCCGAGCTGGGCAGCGTGCCGTGCTTGCTCGAAGGCTTCGTGCCGTTCACTGGCGAAGTGTCGCTGGTGGCGGTGCGTGGTCGCGATGGCGAAACGCGCTTCTACCCGCTGGTGCACAACACCCACGACAACGGCATCCTGCGCCTGTCGGTCGCCAGTGAAGACCACCCGTTGCAGTCGCTGGCCGAAGACTACGTTGGCCGCGTGCTCAAGCAGCTCGACTACGTCGGCGTGATGGCGTTCGAGTTCTTCGAAGTCGACGGTGGCCTCAAAGCCAACGAAATCGCCCCGCGCGTGCACAACTCCGGGCACTGGACCATCGAAGGCGCCGAGTGCAGCCAGTTCCAGAACCACCTGCGGGCCATCGCCGGCCTGCCGTTGGGTTCGACTGCCAAGGTCGGGGAGAGCGCCATGCTCAACTTCATCGGTGAAGTACCGGCGGTGGACAAGATCGTTGCCGTCGACGACTGCCACCTGCATCACTACGGCAAGGCCTTCAAGGCCGGGCGCAAGGTCGGCCACGCCACTCTGCGCTGCGCCGACATGGTCAGCCTGCATGAGAAAATCGCCGAAGTAGAGGCGTTGATCGCAGGCTGAGGGAACCTCTGCCGGTTGCCTGCCCTCTGAGATGGCAACATGCCAAAGCGCTGTCTAGGCTTTGGCATGTCTCATCTTCAAATGCAGAGGGATTGCCATGGGCATCATCGGAACCATTTTCATCGGCCTCATCGTTGGCTTGCTGGCGCGATTCATCAAGCCAGGCGACGACAGCATGGGCTGGATCATGACCATCCTCCTGGGTATCGCAGGCTCCCTGCTGGCGACCTACGGCGGCCAGGCACTGGGCATCTATCAGGCCGGTCAGGCTGCAGGCTTCTTCGGTGCGCTGGTTGGCGCCGTGGTCCTGCTGGTGATCTACGGCATGATCAAGAAACGCTGATTGCACGGTAGAATGCTTGGCAATTCTCCCGAGTTGCCGAGCGTTCTCATGCGTGCGTTGTTCCTCCTTCCCCTTCTGCTGGCCAGCACCCTGGCCCATGCCGAGCTGCCCGAGACCGACTGGCTGGAACTGATGCCCAAGTCGGACCAACTGGCGCTGGAGCAGATGCCAGAAATCGACCACGACTCGCCTGAAGCTACCGGTACCTTTACCGACAAGGGGGGCCTCAAGCAGAGCAAAGGCTTGCCGGCAGTTATGTACTCGAGCAAGACCGTGCCGGCCATGAACGGCAAGCAGATTCGCCTCGGTGGTTATCCGGTGCCGCTGGAAAGCGACGCCAAGGGCAACAGCACGTTGTTCTTCCTGGTGCCGTATCCAGGCGCCTGCATCCACGTACCACCGCCACCGCCCAATCAGTTGGTGCTGGTGCGCTACCCCAAAGGTTTGAAGATCGACGATATCTACACACCGCTGTGGGTCAGTGGGCGTCTGCAGGTGGAGAAGGTCAGCAATGATCTGGCGGATGCTGCCTATGCGCTGGAGGCCAAGCAGGTGCGGGTCGTGGAGGATGCGGACCTGTGATGTAGGCCACCAGGATTTGCAGCACCGCAGAATTTTGGGGCCGCTTCGCAGCCCTTTCGCGACACAAGGCCGCTCCTACAGGGACCGCGCAAATACCTGGCAACGCGGTCCCCTGTAGAGCGGCCTTGTGTCGCGAAATGAGGGCGCAGCCCTCACCGGGGCCAGCAGATCAGAGCGCCTCGCTGCCTATCTGCAGGCTCAACACATGCCGCTCACCAGGCTTGAGCTCGACAACGTCATCCCAGACATTCGCTGTCTCGATGCACAGCATGCGCTGCCAGCCATCGTCTGCCATGTCCGGCAATTCGCGGGCGCGCTCGGTCCAGGGGTTCCAGATCACCGCCGAGCGCGAGCCGCTGCTGGTCAGGGTAATCCGTCGCTGCCAGTGCGGGTCGACAATGCTTAGCTGCTCAGGGGTATCGAGGTAGATGCGGTCGGTTTCGCCGCTGAACGCCAGCGCGCCCTGCTGAGTGCGCTGCTCCCAGTCAGCCAGGGTTTCGATGTAGCTCAGCCCTGCAACACCCTCGACCTGCGCCTGGCGCACGTCGCTGACGGCAAAGTAGCTATGCAAGGCCTGGCTGATGGTGACCCGGTCATCTCCGAGGTTGTGACTGGTGAGGGTGACACTGAGCTGCGCGGCAACTTCGATCAGCAGCTTCAGCTCGACCTTGTGCGGCCAGCCCGGCAGTTCGCCGTTGGCAGCCTCAGGCAGCGAGAACTGGATCTGTACCGTTTCGCCAACCTGCTCGATGCCCAGCAACTGCCAGTCCCGGCCACGCACCAGCCCATGAGCCGGGGCCTCTGTGCCGTTGTACATTTTTTGAACAGACTGTGGGTTACGTTGCAGGTTGCCAAACCAGGGCCAGCATACCGGGACCCCGGCACGCACCGATTTGCCCTGACGAAACAGCGCTTGTTCACTCAACCACAGCAGCGGCGGTTGGCCGATTCGCTGGTAGCTGAGAATCTGCGCGCCTTGCTGAGCAATCAGCAGTTCCGCCTGCGGGCAGCTGACGCGCCAGCAAGCAAGCTCGCCGTGGGTTTCGGTTTCGACCTGAAAGTTAGCCATACGCTCATCTCGTTGTTTGCACCTGGGTTTTCGACCCTGTGCTGTGCAACGAGTTTAACCCCGGCGTGGCTCAGCGACGAGGGACCGAGCGGGTGCGGCCACTGCCATCGATGGCGACGAACACGAACACCGCCTCGGTGACCTTGCGCCATTCACTGGACAGCGGGTCGTCGCTCCACACTTCGACCATCATCTGGATCGAGCTGCGGCCGATTTCCACCGTTTGGGTGTAGAACGACAGTTGCGCGCCAACCGCCACCGGGACCAGAAAGGCCATGCGATCAATAGCTACGGTTGCCACCCGGCCACCGGCAACGCGGCTGGCCATGGCGGTACCGGCGAGGTCCATCTGCGCGACCAGCCAGCCGCCGAAGATATCGCCAAAGCCATTGGTTTCGCGGGGCAACGCGGTGATCTGCAGGGCCAAATCGCCTTGCGGGATAGGATCTTCTTGTTCGAGCTCAATCATGCCGTGGGGCCTCTGACCCGTGACGCTTCGTTGGTTGGCGCAATCAAGGACGCCGTGAAAACGATCAGCCCATACTAGGCTGATTTCGTTTTGGAGGGCGGCCGCAGGGAAACTCTGCGAAACCGCCTGAGCATAATGACCGGCGTTTTCGCACAACATCCCACAACGGGAGCATTCTTTTCATTCGAATGGGCAGTATATAGACGCCTGCCGCCAGGCACGACCATGCATTGATGAATATCGAGAGAGTTTTTCTGCCGCTATGAGCGCCGGCAGGCAATTTGTTATCTTCCTCCCTCAACTATCCAGAAGCCGCGTTACAAGCGGCCTGCACGTCCTACAAGAGACCTCCGATGACCTCCGTGCCGAGCAGTATCGAGCAGCCTTCGCGGCCGCTGACCCGCAGTGACTACAAGACGCTCTCGCTGTCCGCCCTGGGCGGGGCGCTGGAGTTCTATGATTTCATCATCTTCGTGTTCTTTGCCACCGTGGTCGGCAAGCTGTTCTTTCCGCCGGACATGCCCGAATGGCTACGCCTGATGCAGACCTTCGGCATCTTTGCCGCGGGTTACCTGGCCCGGCCCTTGGGCGGCATCATCATGGCGCACTTCGGTGACCTGCTCGGACGCAAGAAGATGTTCACCCTGAGCATCTTCATGATGGCTCTGCCGACGCTGATCATGGGCCTGCTGCCGACCTACGCGCAGATCGGCCTGTGGGCGCCGATCCTGTTGCTGCTGATGCGGGTGATCCAGGGCGCGGCGATTGGCGGGGAAGTGCCCGGCGCCTGGGTGTTCGTCTCCGAGCACGTGCCGGCGCGCCATACCGGCTACGCTTGCGGCACCCTGACCGCCGGGCTGACCGCGGGCATCTTGCTCGGCTCGCTGGTGGCAACCCTGATCAACACCGTTTACACCCCGGTGGAAGTGGCCGATTACGCCTGGCGCATCCCGTTCCTGGTCGGCGGTGTATTCGGCCTGTTCTCGGTGTACCTGCGGCGCTGGCTGCACGAAACCCCGGTGTTCGCCGAGATGCAGCAACGCAAGGCCCTCGCCGAAGAGCTGCCGCTGCGGGCAGTGCTGCGTGACCATCGTGGCGCGATCGTGCTGTCGATGCTGCTGACCTGGCTGCTGTCGGCAGGCATCGTCGTCATCATCCTGATGACCCCGGCGCTGCTGCAGACGCTGTATCAGGTCAGCGCGCTGGATTCGCTCAAGGCCAACAGCGTGGCCATCGTCCTGCTCAGCCTGGGTTGCATTGCCGCCGGTAGCCTGGCCGACCGCTTCGGCGCCGGGCGTGTTTTGGTGATCGGCAGCCTGGCGTTGCTGGCCAGCTCGTGGACCTTCTACCACAGCCTGCCCAACCACCCCGAGCTGCTGTTCCCGCTGTATGCGGTGACCGGCCTGTGCGTGGGCGTGATTGGCGCGGTGCCGTATGTGATGGTCAAGGCGTTTCCAGCGGCGGTGCGCTTCAGCGGCCTGTCGTTCTCCTACAATGTCGCCTATGCGATCTTCGGCGGGCTGACGCCGATGGCGGTGACCGGCCTGTTGAAGATCAGCCCGATGGCGCCGGCTTACTACGTGGCGGTGCTGTGCACGGTCGGCCTGTTGGTGGGCCTGTATCTGCTGGCGAAAAAGCGCTGACAGAGCCGTTCCAGCTCGAGCAAAAGTGAAAGGCCATCTCGCGGATGCGATGATGGCCTTTCATCCAATTGTCACATTGAAGTCATAGAGTGTTCATGCGCCCTGCAGATACTGGGGCCCGTTCCATCCAGCACACCCCCTATTCCTGCTAGGAGCAAGGCATGAAACTGAAGCGTTTGATGGCGGCCCTCACGTTCGTCGCCGCTGGCGTTGCAACCGCCAACGCGGTGGCCGCTGTCGACCCAGCGATCCCGACCTACACCAAGACCACCGGTGTATCGGGCAACCTCTCCAGCGTCGGTTCCGATACTTTGGCGAACCTGATGACTCTGTGGGCCGAGGCCTACAAGAAGGAATACCCCAACGTAAACATCCAGATTCAGGCTGCCGGCTCCTCGACTGCGCCACCCGCGCTGACCGAAGGCACCGCCAACCTCGGCCCGATGAGCCGCAAGATGAAGGACGTCGAGCTGCAGGCCTTCGAACAGAAGTACGGCTACAAGCCAACTGCTATCCCGGTCGCGGTCGACGCCCTGGCAGTCTTCGTGCACAAGGACAACCCGATCAAGGGCCTGACCATGGCGCAGGTCGATGCGGTGTTCTCGTCGACGCGCCTGTGCGGTGCCAAGGCCGACGTGAAAACCTGGGGTGACCTCGGTGTGACCGGCGACCTGGCCAACAAGCCGGTGCAGCTGTTCGGTCGCAACTCGGTATCCGGCACCTACGGCTACTTCAAGGAAGAAGCCCTGTGCAAAGGCGACTTCAAGCCTAACGTCAACGAGCAGCCTGGTTCGGCTTCGGTGGTACAGTCGATCAGCAGCTCGCTGAACGGCATTGGCTACTCGGGCATCGGCTACAAGACTGCCAGCGTCAAGACCGTGCCGCTGGCCAAGAAAGAAGGTGGCGAGTTCATCGAAGACAACGAAGAGAACGCCCTCAACGGCAAGTACCCGCTGTCGCGCTTCCTCTATGTCTATGTCAACAAGGCGCCGAACAAGCCGCTGGCTCCGCTCGACGCCGAGTTCATCAAGCTGGTGCTGTCGCAAGCAGGCCAGCAGGTTGTAGTAAAAGATGGCTACATCCCGCTGCCGGCCAAGGTAGCTGCCAAGGCGCTGGCTGATCTGGGCCTGTCGCATGCCAGCAACGTTGCCAAGCAGTAAGTAACACTGGATGGGGTTGGCCTGCGGGCCGGCCCTGTCAGCTATTTTCGGTCCGGCGCCAGGCTTACTGTGCGGCGGGCTTTGTTGCGTCAACGCACTGTCATGTTTTTGTAATATGGGACCGCTAGGGTGTGCGCATGAATGATCTGGCCAACTCCACCATGAGCGACAAGGCTCCGCCGGTGCGCATTGACTTCAATACGCCCGAGCTGCAACGCAAGCGCCGCATGCGCGCCCTCAAAGATCGCCTGACCCGCTGGTATGTACTGGTGGGCGGGCTTGCCGTGCTTGCGGCGATCACCCTGATCTTCTTCTATCTGGCTTACGTGGTGCTGCCGCTGTTCCAGGGCGCCGAGCTGACCCGCAAGCAGGCGTTGCAGCCCACCTGGCTGCAGCAAGATGCCGGCAAGCCGCTGTTGATCGCGCTTGAAGAACAAAACCTGGTTGGCCTGCGCGTGTCCGACCAAGGTCAGGCGTTATTCTTCGACAGCAAGACCGGTGCCGAGCTGAAACGTGTTGACCTGCCAGTCCCGGCCGCTGCGCACGTGACCTCGATCAGCGCTGATCAACCGGGCAGTCCGCTGATCGTGCTGGGTCTGTCCAACGGTCAGGCACTGGTGTTCAGTCACACCTACAAGGTCACCTACCCGGACAACAAGAAGACCATCACCCCGGGCATCGACTTCCCTTACGGCGAGACGCCGTTCGTGCTCGATAGCGCAGGTCGGGCGCTGGAACATGTCAACGTCAACCTCAATGGTGAGTCGCTGATCCTGGCCGGCTCGCACGGCTCGCAGTTGCTGGTCAGCCAGCTGACCCGCGAAGAAAACATGATGACCGGCGAGGTCAGCAGCGAGCAGATCAGCATCGACCTGCCGCAGATGACCGAAACGGTCAAAGCGATCTATGTCGACCCGCGTCAGCAGTGGCTGTATGTGGTCAACGGTCGCGCCCAGGCCGATGTGTTCAGCCTGCGCGACAAGAGCCTCAATGGTCGCTACAAGCTGCTCGAAGACGGCCAGGCGGAAATCACCGCGAGCACCCAGCTGGTGGGCGGTATCTCGCTGATCTTTGGTGATTCCAAGGGTAGCCTGAGCCAGTGGTTCATGGCCCGCGACCCGGATGGCGAGTCGCGCTTCAAACTGATCCGCAGCTTCCAGCTCGGTACCGCGCCGGTGGTGCAGATCGACGCCGAAGAGCGCCGCAAGGGCTTCATTGCTCTGGACAGCGCCGGCCAGCTGGGCGTGTTCCACAGCACCGCGCACCGCACCTTGCTGGTCGAGCCAGTTGCCGATGGCGCAGGCATTCTGGCCCTGTCGCCGCGGGCCAACCGCATCATCATCGAGCAAGGCGGCAAACTGCTGCCGCTGAGCCTGAAGAACCCTCACCCGGAAGTCTCCTGGAGCGCGCTGTGGGGCAAGGTCTGGTACGAGAACTACGAGGAGCCGAAGTACGTCTGGCAGTCGACTGCCTCGAACACCGACTTCGAGCCCAAGCTGAGCCTGTCGCCACTTACCTTCGGCACCCTCAAGGCAGCCTTCTACGCGATGATTCTGGCGGCACCGCTGGCCATCGCTGCTGCGATCTACACCGCCTACTTCATGGCTCCGGGCATGCGCCGCAAGGTCAAGCCGGTGATCGAGTTGATGGAGGCGATGCCGACGGTGATTCTCGGCTTCTTCGCCGGTCTGTTCCTCGCGCCGTACCTGGAGGCGCACTTGCCGGGCGTGTTCAGCCTGTTCTTGCTGATGCCATTGGGTATTCTTCTGGCCGGCTTTGGCTGGAGCCGGCTGCCCGAGTCGATCCGCCTGCGCGTGCCGGACGGCTGGGAAGCCGCGATCCTGCTGCCGGTGATCCTCTTCACTGGCTGGCTGTCGCTGTCCATGAGTCCGTTCCTCGAGAGCTGGTTCTTCGGCGGCGACATGCGCCTGTGGATCAGCAATGACCTGGGCATCACCTACGACCAGCGCAACGCCCTGGTGGTCGGTATCGCCATGGGCTTTGCGGTCATCCCGAACATCTACTCGATCGCCGAAGACGCCGTGTTCAGCGTACCGCGCAGCCTGACCCTGGGTTCGCTGGCGCTGGGCGCAACGCCATGGCAGACCCTCACCCGAGTGGTGATTCTGACGGCCAGCCCGGGGATCTTTTCGGCGCTGATGATCGGCATGGGCCGCGCAGTCGGCGAAACCATGATCGTGCTGATGGCCACCGGCAACACACCGGTGATGGAGATGAACCTGTTCGAAGGCATGCGCACCCTCGCGGCCAACGTCGCGGTGGAGATGCCGGAGTCGGAAGTCGGCGGCAGCCACTACCGGGTACTGTTCCTCGCGGCGCTGGTGCTGCTGATGTTCACCTTTGTGATGAACACCCTGGCCGAGCTGATTCGTCAGCGTCTGCGCAAGAAATACTCGTCGCTTTGATAGAAAGGTAGAGATCCGTGAAAAAGGATTCCCTCAAAGGCTGGTTCAAGAGCGGCGCTCCCGGCGTTTGGATCAGCGGTGGCGCCGTCGCCATCGCCGTGATCATGACCGTTGGCCTGCTGGCGGTGATCGCCGTGCGCGGCCTTGGCCACTTCTGGCCGGCCGACGTGATCCAGGCCACCTACAAGGTGCCAGGGCAGGCCGAGCACATCGTCGTCGGCGAAGTAGTGCAGCAGGAACAGGTACCCGTGGCTCGGCTCAAGGGCGCTGGCCTGCCAGTGCCGGACAACGGCCCGGAATTCATGACTCGGGAGCTGATCAAGGTCGGCAACCGCGACATCAATGGCAGCGACTTCACCTGGGTGGTCGGCGACTGGCTGGTCGATCAGACCGCCCCGGCGGACTTGATCGCCCTGGAGCGCCGCGAGTGGGGCAACTTCTATGGCTACCTGGTCAGCGTCAAGCAGGACGGCCAGGTAGTGGCCCAGGGCGATGCGGCCTGGGGCGAATTGCAAGCCCGCCTGAAACGCGCGAGCAAACTTGCCGGCGAGCTTCAAAACCTTGAGAAGAAAGACATCGGTGCCATCAACCATGGCCTTGAACGCCTGCGCCTGCAGAGCCGCAAGCTGGAGCTGGCGGGCAAGCTGGACGCCACCGCGCAGGCGGACCTTGAGTCCGAGCGCGCCGAGCTGAACAGCCGCTACAAGGCCATCGAAGAACGCCTCGGCGCGCTGCACCGCGATTTCAGCCGGGACAGCCTGGTGGTGCGCGATGGCAATGGCCGCGAGCTGGAGATCAACCTCGACAAGGTCGTGCATGCCTATCAGCCCAACGGCATGGGCATCGTTACCAAGCTGGGCACCTATTTCGCCAAAGTGTGGGAATTCCTCAGCGACGACCCGCGTGAGGCAAACACCGAGGGCGGGATCTTCCCGGCCATCTTCGGCACGGTGATGATGACCCTGATCATGGCCATCATCGTCACCCCGTTCGGTGTGCTCGCGGCGGTCTATCTGCGTGAATACGCCCGGCAGGGCCCGGTCACCCGGCTAATCCGCATCGCCGTGAACAACCTCGCCGGCGTCCCGGCGATCGTCTACGGTGTGTTTGGCCTGGGCTTCTTCGTCTATGTGCTGGGCGGCTCGATCGACCGGCTGTTCTTTCCCGAAGCGCTGCCGGCGCCGACTCTGGGTACGCCGGGCCTGCTCTGGGCATCGCTGACCCTGGCGTTGCTGGCCGTGCCGGTAGTGATCGTGGCCACTGAAGAAGGCCTGGCGCGAATCCCGCGGACCCTGCGCGAAGGCTCGCTGGCGCTCGGTGCGACCAAATCCGAGACGCTGTGGAAGATCGTGCTGCCGATGGCCAGCCCGGCGATGATGACCGGCATGATCCTCGCCGTCGCCCGCGCCGCTGGCGAAGTCGCGCCGCTGATGCTGGTGGGGGTGGTCAAGCTGGCGCCGACGCTGCCGGTCAACGGCAACTACCCCTATCTGCACCTTGATCAGAAGATCATGCACTTGGGCTTCCACATCTACGACGTCGGCTTCCAGAGCCCCAACGTCGAAGCCGCGCGGCCGCTGGTGTACGCCACCGCGTTGCTGCTGGTGCTGGTGATTGCCACGCTCAACCTGTCGGCGGTGTGGATGCGTAACCACCTGCGCGAGAAGTACAAGGCGCTCGACCACTGATTCAGCTTCACGCCACAAGCGCCCGGCTCAGCAGTCAGGCGCTTTTGCCCAGACCGCAGCTTGCAGCTCGAAGCCGGCAGCTACAAACGGAGTGAAACCATGCAACATGAAACTCAAGCTCATGGCATCGACATGTCGGCCCTGGGACGCAACAAGCAGAGCCTGCGCCTGGCTGAAGAAGCTGTAGCCATCGAAGTGCCTGGCCTGTCCCTGTACTACGGCGACAAGCAGGCGCTGTTCGACGTCAGCCTCAATATCCCCAAGCAGCGCGTGACCGCCTTCATCGGCCCGTCCGGCTGCGGCAAGTCGACCTTGCTGCGCACCTTCAACCGGATGAACGACCTGGTTGACGGTTGCCGCGTAGAAGGCGAAATCAACCTTTATGGCACCAACATCTACCGCAAGGGCGAAGACGTAGCCGAGCTGCGTCGTCGGGTCGGCATGGTGTTCCAGAAGCCCAACCCGTTCCCCAAGACCATCTATGAGAACGTGGTCTACGGCCTGCGCATCCAGGGCATCAACAAGAAGCGCACCCTCGACGAAGCGGTCGAATGGGCGCTGCGCGGCGCGGCCTTGTGGGATGAGGTCAAAGACCGCCTGCACGAGTCGGCTCTGGGCCTGTCCGGTGGTCAGCAGCAACGTCTGGTGATTGCCCGCACGATTGCCGTGGAGCCAGAAGTGCTGCTGCTCGATGAGCCGTGCTCGGCGCTCGACCCGATTTCCACGCTCAAGGTCGAAGAACTGATCTACGAGTTGAAATCCAAATACACCATCGTCATCGTCACCCACAACATGCAGCAGGCGGCGCGCGTCTCCGACTACACCGCGTTCATGTACATGGGCAAACTGATCGAGTATGGGGACACCGATACGCTGTTCACCAACCCGGCCAAGAAGCAGACCGAAGACTACATCACCGGTCGTTACGGCTAGCAGCCGCTGCCGGCTTCACGCCGGCACCGACCCGAATACCTTGAAGCTTGCAGCAGCTGGCTTCTGCGCGGAGCGAACGCATGATCAACAAAGAAAGCCTTACCCATCACATCTCCCAGCAGTTCAATGCCGAGCTCGAAGAAGTGCGCAGCCACCTGCTGGCCATGGGCGGGCTGGTCGAGAAGCAGGTCAACGATGCGGTCACCGCGCTGATCGAGGCTGACTCGGGCTTGGCCCAGCAAGTGCGCGAAGTCGATGAGCAGATCAACCAGATGGAGCGCAACATCGACGAAGAATGCGTGCGCATTCTGGCCCGGCGACAGCCGGCGGCTTCTGATCTGCGCCTGATCATCAGCATTTCCAAATCGGTAATCGACCTTGAGCGCATCGGCGACGAGTCGACCAAGATCGCTCGCCGCGCCATCCAGCTATGTGAAGAGGGTGAGTCGCCGCGTGGTTACGTCGAAGTGCGCCACATCGGCGACCAGGTGCGCAACATGGTCCGCGACGCGCTGGACGCATTTGCCCGCTTCGACGCCGAGCTGGCGCTGTCGGTGGCGCAGTACGACAAGACCATCGACCGCGAATACAAGACTGCGCTGCGCGAGCTGGTCACCTACATGATGGAAGACCCACGCTCGATCTCGCGGGTACTCAGCGTGATCTGGGCATTGCGTTCGCTGGAGCGAATCGGCGACCACGCACGCAACATCGCCGAGCTGGTGATCTACCTGGTGCGCGGCACCGACGTGCGCCACATGGGCTTGAAGCGGATGAAAGCCGAGGTCGAAGGCACCGCAGGCCGCGAGGCTGAAATCGCTAATGTTTTGGCTGAATCGGACGATAAATAGGATTGCTCCCGAGCCTCAACGCCCGGCCCAGTGCCGGGCGTTTTCGTTTGCGGTCGAGCAGCCAGCAGGCACCCGCGAACAGTGTGCGACGTCCCGACCTGATTCGCTGCTTGGCAAATGGCCATCAGTGAGCGTTATGCTAGTCGGGATCAAGAGGAGTATCGATGAGTAAAGTCAATGTGCTGGTTGTGGATGACGCCCCGTTCATTCGCGATCTGGTAAAGAAGTGCCTGCGCAACGCCTTCCCGGGTATGGTCATCGAAGATGCAGTGAACGGCCGCAAAGCCATGGCATTGCTCGGTAAGGAGCATTTCGACCTGGTCCTGTGCGACTGGGAAATGCCGGAAATGTCGGGCCTGGAATTGCTCACCTGGTGCCGTCAGCAGCCAGAGATGAAAGCCCTGCAGTTCATCATGGTGACCAGCCGTGGCGACAAGGAAAACGTCATTCAGGCGATTCAGGCCGGGGTTTCCGATTTTGTCGGCAAGCCGTTCACCAACGAACAGCTGCTGACCAAGGTGAAAAAATCCCTGAGCAAGATCGGCAAGCTCGACAGCCTGATGTCGGGCGGCGTGGCCAAGGTCAATTCGGCGTTTGCCAATGACTCGCTGAGCGCCTTGACCGGTGGTCGCCCGGAGGCTGTCAGAGCCGCTCCGGTGGCCGCCGAGGCTGCCCGGCCGCTGGTCGCCGCAGCAGCGCCGAAGGCCGCGCCAAGTGCCGCACCGGCCGGTCGTGGCCAAGGCCAATTGCGCCTGGCCAGCGGCGCGCAAGCCTGCGTGATCAAGGCCCTGAGCCTGAAGGAAGCGCTGCTGGTGGTGCGTCGCAGCGCCAACCTGCCGCAGGTGCTTGAAGGCGCGGTGCTCGACCTTGAGCAGGGTGACAACGCTGAAGTGGCGCGTCTGAACGGCTATCTGCATGCAGTGGCGGCGATGGAGCCCAAGCCGGACAGCGACTGGCTGCAGCTGACCTTCAAATTTGTCGATCAGGACGCGCAGAAGCTCGACTACCTGTCGCGCTTGATTGCCCGCGGCACTACACAGAAGCACTTCACTCCCGGCGCGTGAGTCGCTGTTCGACGCAGCCACGGCCCCTGTCAGCACGGGCCGCGGCTGCGCCGACCAACTGCCATACCCAATGGCAATCCGCCTGCTAGGCTTCGACAGAACTCAACTGTCTTAAAGCCACCATCCCATGCCCAGCCGCCTGCTGCTGTTCTGTGCCCTGCTCACGGCTTCGGCGTCGAGTGTGGCCATGACGTTGTATCGAACCACTGATGCTTACGGTGTTGTGTCGTACTCCGATCACGACAGCGAAGGCGCCAAGGCCTATGTGATCTTTCGCGAGCCGATCGTCGAGCGCCTCGACGGCCAGGTGCGGCTGAACAGCGAGGTCATCGCCGGCGGGGTGCGCTTCAGCGCGCACAACGAGCTGTTCGCGCCGGTCGAGGTCGAGTTGCGCCTGCAAGGGCTGAGCAATGCTCAGGGGGGCAACGCGCCGCGGATCGTGCGCAAGGTGCTGCCAGCGCGCTCGACCCAGCTGCTCAACGTGATCATGGCTCAGCCCGGCAAGCAATTGGGGTATCAGAGCAAACTCGATTACGCCCTCGGCAGCCCGCTGCAGCGGCCGCAGGCATTTCGCTACCCGTTCCCCTGGCGTGGCGGGCCGTTTCGTTTGAGTCAGGGCCCGAACGGGCGCTACAGCCACTTCGGCGCCAAGGGCCGCTATGCGATGGATATTGCCATGCCTGAAGGCACGCCGATCGTCGCTGCGCGCGGCGGGGTGGTGATCAAGACCGAGAACAGCCAGAACGGCCGCGGTACCAATGCCTCAGGCAACTTTGTGCGCATTCTCCATAGTGATGGCACCATGGGCGTCTACCTGCACCTGATGCAGGGCTCGGTGGTAGTCGGCGAGGGGCAGCGGGTCAGCGTAGGGGATGCGCTGGCCAAGTCGGGCAATACCGGCAACAGCACCGGGCCGCATCTACACTTTGTGGTGCAGCGCAATGTCGGTTTGGCACTGGAGTCGATCCCCTATCAGTTCGACCGACCCCTTGGCGGGTTGCCTAATTTCACGGCGGGCAATCCCTGAAGATGGGCTGCCCTGCGCCTAAAAGAGCGCTGGTTATTCCAGCTTGAGCACCTTGGCCAGAACGATCTTGGGCCCTTTCATCTTCTTGATGATGATGCGCAAGCCTTCGACTTCGAGCAGTTCCTCTTCTTCAGGCACCCGATTCAGCGTCTCGTAGACCAGCCCTGCAAGGGTTTCGGCCTCGATGTGGTCAAGGTCAACGCCCAGCAGCCGCTCGACCTTGAACAGCGGGGTATCGCCGCGCACCAGCAGCTTGCCTGGCTGGTAGGCGAGGATGCCGCGCTCGGTCTTGCGGTGCTCGTCCTGAATGTCGCCGACCAGCACTTCCAGCACGTCTTCCATGGTCAGGTAGCCGATCACCTTGCCATCGGCTTCTTCAACCAGCACAAAGTGCGCGCCGCCCTTGCGGAACTGCTCGAGCAGCTGCGACAGCGGCATGTGCCGGGACACCCGCTCGAGTGGCCGGGTCAGGTCGTCTAGGTCGACGCTGCCGGGGATATGGTCGAGGTCGGCCAGCTCCAGCAACAGGTCCTTGATGTGCAGCAAACCGGTGAATTCCTCACGCTCGGCGTCGTACACCGGGTAGCGGCTGAATTTGTGCCGGCGGAACATCGCCAGGATTTCCTTGAGAGGCGCCTTGGCGTCGAGGCTGATCATGTCCTCGCGCGAGTTGGCCCAGTCGACCACCTCCAGCTCGCCCATCTCGACCGCCGATGCTAGTACGCGCATGCCCTGATCGCTCGGGTCCTGGCCACGGCTGGAGTGCAGGATCAGCTTGAGCTCTTCGCGGCTGTAATGGTGCTCATGGTGCGGCCCCGGCTCGCCCTGGCCAGCCACCCGCAGGATGGCGTTGGCGCTGGCGTTGAGCAGGTAGATGGCCGGGTACATGGCCCAGTAGAACAGGTACAGCGGCACCGCCGTCCACAGCGACAACAGCTCGGGTTTGCGGATCGCCCACGACTTGGGCGCCAGCTCACCGACGACGATGTGCAGGTACGAGATAACGAAGAAGGCGATGAAGAACGACACGCCCTTGATCAGCTCCGGCGAGTCGACGCCAAAGTACGCCAGCAACGGCTCTAGCAGGTGGGCGAAGGCCGGCTCACCGACCCAGCCCAGGCCCAGCGAGGCGAGGGTGATACCCAGCTGACAGGCAGACAGGTAGGCATCGAGCTGGTTGTGCACCTTGCGCAGAATGCTGCCGCGCCAGCCGTGCAGCTCGGCGATCGAGTCGACCCGGGTCGAGCGCAGTTTGACCATGGCGAACTCGGCGGCAACGAAGAAGCCGTTGAGCAAGACCAGGAACAGCGCAAAAAGAATCATGCCGAAGTCGGCAAACAGGGAGGTGACGCTGATACCAGGGGAAGGATCCATGATGGGGTTTTACGGGGTCCGTCTGCGAAAATGATGATAAAAAGCCGCCAGCTGTGCCGGCGCAGGACAGCCAATGTAGCGGCTGAGGCGGCAAAAGCAAAGGGGGGGCAGGGCGGCGTTGGTCAGTGCCAGCCACCCGCTGTGGCTATCTGCCCTTGCCGATATCCATCTGCACAGCGGCAAAATGGCAGGTAAAGGTGCTGCCGTGGCCGGGCACGCTGCTGATCTCCAGCCGCGCGCGGTGGCGCAGCAACACGTGCTTGACGATCGCCAGGCCCAGGCCGGTGCCGCCGGTGTGGGAGTTACGACTGGAGTCCACCCGGTAGAAGCGTTCGGTCAGGCGCGGCAGGTGCTTGGCCTCGATCCCCATCCCCGAGTCCTGCACCGACAGGTGCGCGCCCTGTTCATCGGCCCACCAGCGGATGCGGATGTTGCCGCCGTCCTGGGTGTACTTGACGGCGTTGAACACCAGATTGGAGAACGCACTGCGCAGCTCCGACTCGCTGCCCTTGAGGTAGACCCCAGGGCTGGCCTCGAGGCTGATGTTCTGCTGGCGCGGGCCAGACAGTGCCTGGGCATCGGCCTTGATCGCGGTGAGCAATGCATCGACTGCCACGGGCTGGTTGTCCGAGGGGTAGTCGGTGGCTTCAAGCTTGGCCAGCAACAGCAGGTCGTTGAGCAGTGTCTGCATGCGCGAACCTTGCTGGCTCATCTGCTGCAGGGCGCGGGTCCAGCGTGGATTGACGTCTTCGACGTTGTCCAGGAGGGTTTCCAGGTAGCCGCTGATCACCGTCAACGGCGTGCGCAGTTCGTGCGAGACGTTGGCGACGAAGTCTTTGCGCATCTGCTCGAGCAGGTGAATGCGGGTGACGTCGCGCACCAGCATCAGGTGCTCGTTGTTGCCATAGCGGGTGATGTGCAGCTGCACCCGCATGCGGTCGTTGATCGGCGAGGGGATTTCCAGCGGCTCAAGATAATTTTCCGCTTCGAAGTATTCTTTGAAGCGTGGGTGGCGGACCAGGTTGGTTACCTGCTGGCCGCCATCCTGCGGGGTCTTGAAGCCGAGCAGGGTTTCCGCTGCGCGGTTCCACCATTCCAGGTTGCCGTCGCTGTCGAGCATGATCACCGCGTCACGCAAGGCAGCCGTTGACTCCTGGACTCGGTCGATCACTGCCTGCAAGCGCCCGCGCACGCGCTGATCGCGGCGTTGCAGGTGGTAGATGCTGTCGAACACCTCGCCCCACAGGCCGTAGCCGTCGGGTGGTGCTTCGTCGGGTTGATGGTTGCGCAGCCAGTCGTGCAGGCGCAGCAACTGCTTGAGGGTCCAGCCCAGGTACAGCGCCAGGCCGATGGCAAAGCTCCAGCCATAGTAGCCGCTGACCAGGCCGCCAATGATGCAGACGGTGATCAACAGCAGCAGGTGGCGAATCAGGGTCGCATGCCAGTTCTGGTTCAATTGTTACGGTCCTTGTACAACAGTGTGCAGCCAGCTGCGCAGGCGTCGCTCAGCTTTTGGTCGAGAAACGATAGCCAGTGCCGCGCACGGTTTGTACCAGATTTTCGTAGGCCTCACCCAGCGCCTTGCGCAGGCGGCGGATGTGCACATCGACGGTACGCTCTTCGACGTAGACGTTGCCGCCCCAGACCTGATCGAGCAACTGGCCACGAGTGTAGGCGCGCTCCTGGTGGGTCATGAAGAACTGCAGCAGGCGGTATTCGGTTGGGCCCATCTCGGCTGGCTTGCCGTCGATGGTGACGCGGTGGCTGATCGGGTCGAGCAGCAGGCCGCCGATCTCGATTGGCGACTCGCTGTCGCTCGGGCCGGTGCGGCGCAGCACGGCTTTCAGCCTGGCGACCAGTTCCCGCGGCGAGAACGGTTTGGTGATGTAGTCGTCGGCGCCGACTTCCAGGCCCTGGATCTTGTTGTCCTCTTCGCCTTTGGCGGTGAGCATGATGATCGGGATGTCGCCGGTCAGTTCATCACGCTTGAGGCGCCGCGCCAGCTCGATGCCCGAGGTGCCCGGAAGCATCCAGTCGAGCAGGATCAGGTCCGGCTTGCGGTCGACGATAATGGCGTGGGCCTGCTGCGAGTTCTCCGCCTCGAGGCAGTCATAGCCGGCCATTTCCAACGCAACGGCGATCATCTCGCGAATGGGCGCTTCGTCGTCGACGATCAGAATGTTCCTGCCAACCATGCTCTCAACCTCTCCTGAATTGGATGTCTTGGCCCGCATTAGATAACGGAATTATTGCAGTCGTGTGACAAGTCGTGGGCTGCCACGGCAAGTATCGACGGCTGAGCTAGGCTGTAAATCCCAACCCCCGAATAAATACGGTGAAATCCAATGACACGATCAACGCTGAACTGGATGGCCTTCTGCGCGGTTTTGGCGCTGCCGGGGGTGGTCCTCGCCGAGCATGGCGGCATGGGCATGGCCAAGGGCGGCATGCTTGTGGATGACAAGGGCATGACCTTGTACACCTTCGACAAGGACAGCGACGGCAAGTCGATGTGCAACGGCGACTGTGCCAAGAACTGGCCGCCGCTGATGGTCAAGGAAGATGACAAGGCTGCGGCAGGCAAGTGGACCCACATCAAGCGCGACGACGGCAGCATGCAGTGGGCCTACGATGGCAAGCCGCTGTACACCTTCGTCAAGGACACCGAAGCCGGCAAGACCACCGGCGATGGCATGAAGGACGTCTGGCATGTAGCCAAGCCCTGACGGCATCGCCGCGCCCTGTGCGAGCGCCTGACAGCGTTTGCACAGGGCGCGCAGTCAGCCCAGAGCGTAATCCAGCACCACGCCGATAAAGATCAGCAAGCCTGCCCAGTGGTTATGCAGAAACGCCTTGAAGCACGCGTCGCGATCCAGCTTGCGCGTCGACCAGAACTCCCAGGCAAAACACACCAACGCACCCACCAGGCCGAGGTGGAACCAGCCGCCCAGGCCGAACTTGATGCCCGCCAGCAGCAGGCAGGCCAACGACAGCAGCTGCAAGCCAAGAATGATCGCCCGATCGGCCTCGCCAAACAGGATCGCGGTGGATTTCACTCCGATCTTCAAATCGTCATCGCGGTCGACCATGGCGTAGTAGGTGTCATAGCCCACCGTCCACAGCAGGTTGGCGATGTACAGCAGCCAGGCGCTGGCAGGCAGATCGCCGCCGGCGGCGGTGAAGGCCATCGGGATACCCCACGAATACGCTGCGCCCAGGACCACCTGTGGGTAATAGGTGTAGCGCTTCATGAACGGATAGCAGAACGCCAGGGCGACCGCACCGAACGACAACCAAACCGTCTGGGCGTTGGTGCACAGCACCAGCAGGAAACTCACCGCCACCAGCACGGCGAACAGCACCAGCGCCTCGCGCGGCTTGACCCGACCGCTGGCCAGCGGCCGGTCGGCGGTGCGTTTGACGTGGCCGTCGACCTTACGGTCGGCGAAGTCGTTGATGCAGCAGCCGGCCGCGCGCATCAGCACTACGCCTAGGCCAAAGATCAGCACATTGGCCACCGTCGGCGCGCCCTGGCCGGCAATCCACACCGCAGTAAGGGTCGGCCACAGCAACAGGTAGATGCCGATCGGCCGATCCATGCGGCTCAGCTGGACGAAGTCCCAGGCGCGCGGGTGCAGTTGGTTGAGTGATTTCAGCAGTTGCAGGTACATCAGCCGGTTACCTCGCTGGAGGCTTGCCACAAGGCCGGCAGAAACACCTCGGCCACCAGTAGTTGCAGGCCATCGCGCTCGAAGCGCGAGCGCCGGCCCCACAGATTCGCAGCAGCGACTTCAATCGGTAGCCAGTGCTGCGGGTAGCTGCACACCTCGATAGGGTGGCGCACAAAGGCGTGATCGCAGAACAGCAGCTCACCCAGCGAACGGCTGCCCAAGGTTTCCAGGTCTAGCCCACCGCGCTCCAGCGCGCTGCGCCCGGCCACGCTGCGGGCGAATACCCAAGGCTGGCCGTGGCCACGCAGGTACACCTCACGGACCCAGCCCTGCGCACCAGGCTCAAGGCCAAGCGCCAGGCATTCGTCATCGCGCAGCGGCTGCCAGCCCTGGAACAACGGGGTGACACTGAAATGATCGGCGGAAAGGGCAGTCAGGCGGCGGGTCAGCGAGCCTTCATCGAACAGCCAGTCGAGGGTCGGCTGGGCAAGCGTGGTTGCCAGCTGTGGATACGGCAGCCACGCAACAGCGGCTGCTAGCGGGGATTCGTACGACACGTCGGTATGCTTGTTACAGCCAGAGAGGCGCCGAGCTTAGCATGATTGCCTGCGCTGCTTGCATACTGCAGGCTGGGCCAGTAAAAAGCCCGTGGCAGCCGCACGAGCCATAACTCAGCCTGTTGCGTGGCAGCGGCAAGGCCAAGCCTGAACCTGGATGAGGAGCTGTTGATGAAGAAGTGGCAATGCATTGTATGTGGCCTGATCTACAACGAAGCCGAAGGCTGGCCGGATGACGGTATCGCGCCGGGCACCCAATGGCAGGATGTCCCTGAAGACTGGCTGTGCCCGGATTGTGGCGTAGGCAAAAGCGACTTTGAAATGATCGAAATCGCCTGATAGCAACCCTTGGCAACGTAAAAGGAATACGGCATGACCTCCCCAGTAGTGATCATCGGCACCGGCCTTGCGGGCTATAACCTGGCCCGTGAGTTTCGCAAGCTCGACGGCGAAACACCGCTGCTGTTGATCAGCGCTGATGACGGCCGTTCCTATTCCAAGCCAATGCTCTCCACTGGCTTCGCCAAGAACAAGGACGCCGACGGCCTGTGCATGGCAGAGCCGGGGGCCATGGCCGACCAGCTCAAGGCGGAGATCCGTACGCACACGCGCATCAGCGGCATTGATCCTGGGCACAAGCGGCTGTGGATCGGTGAAGAGGAGGTCAAGTACCGTGACCTGATCCTCGCGCTGGGCGCACAGACAGTACAGCTGCCGCTGCAGGGCGACGCGAGCGATGCGGTGTTTGCGATCAACGACCTTGTCGACTACGCCCGCTTTCGCCGCGCTGCGGCAGGCAAGCAGCGCGTGCTGATTCTCGGCGCCGGGCTGATCGGCTGCGAGTTTGCCAACGACATGAGCCTCGGTGGTTTCCAGGTCGATGTGGTTGCCCCTTGTGAGCAACTGATGCCGACCCTGATCCCGGCTGCCGCCGCAGGCGCGGTGCAGACCGGCCTGGAGAGCCTTGGCGTGCGCTTCCACCTAGGCCCCGTGCTGGACCGCCTGCAGCGCGACGGCACTGGCCTGCAAGCGCACTTGTCCGACGGCAGCGTGATCGCCTGCGATCTGGTGGTCTCGGCCATCGGCCTGCGCCCGCGCACCGAACTGGCAGCCGCGGCTGGGCTGGCGGTCAATCGTGGGGTGGTGGTGGACCGTCAATTGCGCACCTCGCACGCCAATATCTACGCCCTGGGTGATTGCGCCGAGGTCGATGGCATCAACCTGTTGTACGTGATGCCGTTGATGAGCTGCGTACGCGCGCTGGCGCAGACCCTGGCCGGCAATCCGCAGGCGGTGGCATACGGGCCGATGCCGATCACCGTGAAGACCCCCGCTTGCCCACTGGTGGTCGCGCCACCGCCGCATGGCCGCACAGGCGTGTGGCAAGTGGAAGGTGACGGCGCCGATCTCAAACTGACCTGCCGCGATGAGGCGGGTGCGCTGCTCGGCTATGCCCTGACCGGTAGCGCCGTCATGGAAAAACTCGCTCTAAATCGGCAGCTCCCGGCGCTTATGGCGTAAATAGCGGGCGTTCTGTCGCTTATGCCGTTGGCTTGTCGACACAATGGCCGTGCTGATACTGGCGCGGTCCCGGTTGGCGTGCCATTCTCACTCGCGTCTGCCGCAGTTTAGAGCCTGCGGCGCCTTGAGCGCTGCCTCCCCTGGCAGCACGGCAATAACAACAAGAATTCCCGTCCAAGAGGCTTCACTATGCGCAAACCAGAACTCGCCGCTGTCATCGCTGAAAAGGCCGATTTGACCAAGGAAAAGGCCAATGAGGTACTCAATGCGATCCTCGACAGCATTACCGGGGCCCTCGACAAGGATACCGTTACCCTGGTTGGCTTCGGCACTTTCGAGAAGCGTCACCGTGGCGCCCGCACCGGCAAAAACCCGCAGACTGGCGAGCCAGTGAAGATCAAGGCCAGCAACACCGTTGCGTTCAAGCCAGGCAAGGGCCTCAAGGACACGGTCAACCCGACCGGCAAAGCGGCAGCACCGGCCAAGGCCACTGCCAAACCCGCTGCCAAGGCTGCCGCGAAGAAAAAGTAAGCGGCTCGTTGCCAGTGGTTGCAGAGCCAATGAACGGGCGCCTTTACGGCGTCCGTTTTGCTTTACATAGGGTAACGGTGGCGGGCTTGTATAAAGTGTTCTGAAAGAGGATAAACTCAGCGCTTTCAGTCACATTACAGTCGAGTCTTGCCGATGAAGTTCCGTTTTATTCTGTGGGCCATGGGCTTGTTGATGGCCCGTGCCAGCCGCAACAATCCGGCGTTCCAGCAGCAGCTGCGGGACAAGGATCTGGTGTTCCAGATGCAGACCCTGGATGGCAAGGTCGCCCGTCACTTCATCGTCAGCAACGAGCGCATCAGCAGCAAGGCCGGGCAACATGCGCAGCCAGCCTTCGCGATTGCGTTCAAGGACGCCGCCTACGGCTTCGCCACCCTGCAGGCCAGCAACAAACAGCTGGCGTTCATGCAGGGGATTCAGGACAAGAACATCCAGATCAAAGGCAATCCAGCGCTGGTGATCTGGTTTCAGGGCCTGATGAAGTACCTGAAACCGCGCAAGCGCAAAGCCTGAGCGAGCGGGGCGCCTGGCGCCCCGGTGCTTGTCAGCTCAATGCGCAGGGTGGAACTGCGAGGCCAGTTCGCGCAGCAGCGCTTCGGCTTCGAGCACCTTGCTGACGACATCTTCGGCCTTTTCGCGGCTCAGCCCCAAACGCTCGAGCAGGGCATCGGGGATTTCTTCCTGCGGCCCTGAGCCAATCCCGCGCGAACGCAGCAGGCTGGTCGCCAGGCAGACCAGGTTGGGGAACACCGCCAGTTCGCCATCGTAGTCAGGATCGTGCTGGAAGCGCAGCGCGTTGGACAGCTCTTCAGGCATGTCCCACAGCTTCATCAGCCACGCGCCGATCTGCTCACGGCTGATGCCGAGCAGATGCTGTTCGATGTAGGTATGGCTCAGGTGCGGGTTGACCTCCAGATGGCGGCAGATCAGCGAGAAGTGCGGCGGGAACACGTGCGCCAGCAGTAGGTAGCCAAAGTTGTGCAGCAGCCCGGCGAGGTAGGTCAGGCCAGCTTCCGGGCGCTCGGCGCGGGGCATGGCGCGGGTCAGGCCCTCGATCACGGCAGCGGTGTAGATGGACTGCTGCCAGTACGGCGTGGCTTGCTGCGGGTGGTCCTTGGGCAGGCTCAGGGTCTTGCCCAAGGCCAGGCCCAGCGCCAGGTTGATCACCAGATCAAAGCCGAGCACACGCACGATGGCGTCTTCTACCGAACGAATCTTGCCAGGTGAGGCGTAGTACGGCGAACCGGCCCAACTGACCACTTGCGCGGCCAGCGCCGGGTCGGTTTCGACCACACCGGTGATGTCGTCGATGCTGGCGTTGGGGTCGACCCGCAGCTTTATGATCTTTTGCGCCGTGTCGGCCAGTGGTGGAATTTCGATGGTTTCTTCCAGGCGCTTCTGGATCCGCCGCGCGGTGAACGCCTGCACCGCCTGGGTGATCTCGTGGGGATCATCGTCAGGACGGTTGAGGTTGGGCTGGATGTCCGCCACGGTCTGGCCGAACTTGCCTGCGCTGGCCTTGCCCAGCATGCGCTTGAACGCGCCGCGCTCGATCTGCAGCAGCAGGCCGCGTTCGCCCGACTGGATCAACAGCGCCTCGGCATCGAGCAGGCGTTCGTCATACAGACAGGGCGAGCTGGTCAGGGCCGGCAGGGCAGGCAGCGCTTTGAGTTTGTGCTTGTCGAGCATCTGGTTCAGGCGCGTCAGCGGCACGGCGTGCAGCTTGCGCCCGGTCAGCTCGGCGAGGCGATTGAGGTCCAGCAACTGAGTGTGCGGGAACAGCACCAGCAGCGCGCCGATTTCGTCATCGAGCAGCACCGCTTGAACACGCGAGGCGGCAGGCAGGGACGGATGCTCCGGCACCTCCTTGTAAGCTACGCCGAGCTTGTCCAGCAGTTGGCGGATAACAGACGGTGCTTGCGGGGATGCGGCGTCCAGGGCTGCTTCAGTCATTAGCTGGATCCAATAGTTTCTTTAAACGCGAAGTATAACCAGTCTGAACGGCAGGCTGGTTGCGTAGTGGGACTTGTGTCACACCTGACCATATTGCTGGCCATGGCGCAGCCAGCGATCGAGCAACGGGCTGACGTGTGCCGGCCAGCGCGTGAGCAGCGCCTGGGCGGCGTCGCGCACGGCTGGCAGCAAGTCGGCGTCGCGCATCAGGTCAGCGACCTTGAACTGTAGCAGGCCGGTCTGGCGCGTCCCGAGCATTTCGCCAGGGCCGCGCAGTTCGAGGTCTTTCTCGGCGATGACGAAACCGTCGTTGGTCTCGCGCATGATGCCCAGACGCTCGCGGCCGACCTGCGACAACGGCGGGTGATAGAGCAACACGCAGTGGCTGGCGGCGCTACCGCGGCCGACCCGCCCGCGCAGCTGGTGCAGCTGGGCCAGACCAAGCCGCTCGGGGTTTTCGATGATCATCAGGCTCGCGTTGGGCACGTCGACGCCGACTTCGATTACCGTGGTCGCCACCAGCAACTGCAGGTTGCCGGCTTTGAACTCGGCCATCACTGCAGCTTTTTCGGCTGGCTTCATGCGCCCGTGGATCAAGCCCACGCGCAACTCGCCCAGGGCTGCGCCGAGGTCTTCGAAGGTGCTTTCGGCGGCCTGGCAGGTCAGCTCTTCGGATTCTTCGATCAGCGTGCAGACCCAGTACGCCTGGCGCCCTTCGGCGCAGGCGGCGCGGACCCGTTCGACCACCTCGAAGCGGCGGCTGTCGACCACCAGCACGGTATTTACCGGGGTGCGGCCGGGCGGCAGCTCATCGAGCACCGAGGTGTCGAGGTCAGCGTAGGCGCTCATGGCCAGCGTCCGCGGGATTGGTGTGGCGGTCATGATCAGCTGATGCGGGCATTGCTCGCCGGCCACGCCTTTCTTGCGCAAGGCCAGCCGTTGCTGAACGCCAAAGCGGTGCTGTTCATCGATGATCGCCAGCGCCAGATGCTTGAACTTGACCTCATCCTGAAACAGCGCGTGGGTACCGACCACCATCGGCGCGCCGCCGGCGATCTGCTCCAGGGCGCTGACCCGGGCCTTGCCCTTGAGCTTGCCGGCGAGCCAGGCGACTTCGATGCCGAGCGGCTCCAGCCAGCGCTTGAAGGTGATGAAGTGCTGCTCGGCGAGGATCTCGGTGGGTGCCATCAGGGCTACCTGGTAACCGGCTTCCAGCGCTTGCAGGGCAGCCAGGGCGGCGACCACGGTCTTGCCCGCGCCGACGTCGCCCTGGACCAGGCGCAGCATCGGCTCGGGTTGGCTAAGGTCGTAGGCGATTTCATTGCCGACCCTTTGCTGGGCACCGGTGGGGTTGAACCCCAGGTTGGCCAGGTACTGCGCAGGCAGCCGGCTGGCTTTGGGCAATGCCGGCGCGCGCAGGCTGCGCAAGCTCTCGCGCAGGCGCTGCTGGGACAGCTGGTGAGTCAGCAGCTCTTCGAAGGCGAGGCGGTGCTGAGCCCAGTGATGACCCACCGCCAGCTCTTCCAGATCAGCATCGGCGGGCGGGTTGTGCAGGTAGCGGATCGCTTCGTCGAGCGGCGCCAGTTGATAATCGTTTGCCAGCTCCGGCGGCAGCCAGTCTGGCAGGCTGCGCGGGCCGAGCATGGCCAGGCTTTGCTGGCACAGCTGGCGCAGGCGCTGCTGGGTCAGGCCTTCGGTGGACGGGTAGATCGGGGTCAGGGTCTGCTCGACCGGCGGCGCCGGCTCGCTGCCGTTGAGGGCGCGGTATTCCGGGTGGTAGATCTCCAGCCCCGAAGCACCTGGGCGAGCCTCGCCGTAGCAACGTACATGAGTGCCGCGCTTGAGGGCTTCCTTCTGCGCATTGCTGAAGTGGTAGAAGCGCAAGCTCAGCACGCCGGTGCCGTCGCCCAAGCGCACCACCAGGCTTCGGCGCTTGCCCATGGTCACGTCGGCGCCACTGACCACGCCTTCGATGACCGCGTCCTGGCCTGGGCGCAGTTGGCCGATCGGCACTACGCGGGTGCGGTCCTGATAACGCAGGGGCAGGTGGAACAGTACGTCCTGCAGGTTCTCCAGGCCGACCTTGGCAAGCTTTTCAGCCATTGCCTCGCCGACGCCCTTGAGTTCAGTGACCGGTACCTTGGACAGCTCGCTCATGACTCAGGCCGACTGTTCCACGGGTGGCTTGACCACCGAACACAGCCGGATCGAGTCGGCCAGGATCTCGATCGCCTTGGGCCGCGGGAAGCTCGCGCGCCAGGCAATCGCCACCGTGCGGAAGGGCGTCGGTGCGGTCAGCGGGCGCACTTCGATGATGCCTGGTGCGTAGTGATGGCTGTGCACCGCCGACAGCGGCAGAATCGAGACGCCCAGGCCAGAGGCGACCATGTGGCGGATGGTTTCCAGCGAGCTGGATTCGACCGTGGTGTGCTTGGAGCCGTCGTTGCCCTTGGCCAGGGTCGGGCAGGCTTCGAGCACCTGGTCGCGGAAGCAGTGGCCTTCACCGAGCAGCAGCAGGCTCTTGTCGTTGAGCATGGCCGGGTCGATGGTCTTGCGTGCGGTCCACGGGTGATCCGCCGGCATCAGCGCGCAGAACGGCTCGTCGTACAGCGGCAGGGTCAGCACGTCGGCTTCGTTGAACGGCAGGGCGATGATCACTGCGTCCAGCTCGCCGTTGCGCAGTTTCTCGCGCAGCACGTGGGTGAAGTTTTCTTCGATATACAGCGGCATCTGCGGGGCGACCCGGTGCAGCTGTGGAATCAGATGCGGGAACAGGTACGGGCCGACGGTGTAGATCGCGCCGACCTTGAGTGGTGCGGTCAGCTGGTTCTTGCCGGCCTGGGCCAGTTCACGGATACCTTGCGCTTGCTCCAGGACCTTCTGCGCCTGGGCGACAATGGTTTCACCGACCGGAGTCAGGCGAACCGCGCTCTTGCTGCGTTCGAAGATCAACACGCCAAGCTCGTCCTCGAGCTTCTTTACCCCGACCGACAGGGTCGGCTGGCTGACGTGGCAACGCTCGGCAGCATGGCCGAAGTGCTGCTCTTGGGCGAGGGTGACGATGTAGCGGAGTTCAGTGAGGGTCATAACGTGCGTCCATGAAGTTGCAGCCCCAGCATAGCGGCTGCAATTGATAGACGCACGTTATCAGACTTGCGCTTTTGTGACAGAAACAAAGTGTCAGCGTTTATCCAGCGAGTAGACGAAGGGTGCTACCACTTCGATCGAGCCATTGGTCAGCAGCTCTGCCGGCGGCTTGGGCAGCGAGCCCGCTCGGCGGATCATTTCCATGGTCGCTCGGTCCAGTGCTGCGCTGCCTGAACCACCGGCCAGCGAGTAGGACAACACCTTGCCGTCGGCGTCGACCACGAAGCGCAACCGGTTGATGCCTTGCAGGCCACGCCGGCGGGCGTCTTCAGGGTACCGCTTGTACTTGGCCAGGTGACGCAACAGATCGCTCTGCCAGGTCGGCAAGGCCTTGCTGTTGGAGGCGATGCTTGGCGCTGGCGCTGCCGATTTCTGCGGTGGCGTATTGCTCGGCGGCGTATCGACTACCTGCTCATCGGCCGGTGGCGCTTCCTTGGGCGGCTCAGGCTTTTTCTCGGGCTTGGGCGGCTGCGGTTTGGCCTTCGGCTTGGGCGGCTTGGCAATCGCGATTTTCGGTTTTGGAGCCTCCACCAACTTCGGTAGCGGCGGCTCTTCGACCGGAGTCGGAGGCTGCGGAGCGACCTTGGGCGGTGGTGGTGGCGCTGGCTCAGGCAGCGGTGCCAGCTCGACCATCATCGCTGCCGGGGGCAGCTCGATGGCCTGAGGCACCGACCAATTGAGCGTCAGCAGCACAGCGATGGCATGGACACCCAGCACGATCGCCAAGCTGCCGCTGTAACGCGCCAGTTTGTGCCGCGTCTTGATCATTTTTTGGCTGCCGTCTCGAGACCTACCAGACCGACCTTGAGGTAGCCGGCCGCGCGCATGTTGTTCATCACTTCCATCAGGTCGCCGTAGTCCACGCCTTTATCGGCCTGGAAGAAGATGGTGGTCTCCTTGTCGCCCTTGGTCTTGGCGTCGAGCATCGGGCCAAGCTGGCTGGGCTGAGCAACCATATCGTCGCCGACGTACAGCTTCTGGTCGGCCTTGACGCTGACAAACACCGGTTTCTCCGGCCTCGGCGCCGGTTTGGCGGTCGAGGCGGGCAGGTCGACCTTGATGTCGACGGTGGCCAGGGGAGCTGCGACCATGAAGATGATCAGCAGCACCAACATCACGTCGATGAACGGCGTAACGTTGATTTCGTGGTTTTCGGCGAGGTCATCGCCACCTTCGTTAAGATGCAGGCCCATGGCTTACCCCACTTTCACCATGTGCGGGGCGACGCGTTCGCCACCCTGGTGGTCGAGGTCGCGGCTGACCAGCAGCAGGACCTGCGCCGAAGCGTCGGACACCTGTGCGCGGTAGCCAGCGATGGAGCGCGCGAAGACGTTGTAGATGACCACTGCCGGGATGGCCGCAACGAGGCCCAGAGCAGTCGCCAGCAGCGCTTCGGCGATGCCGGGTGCAACTACTGCGAGGTTGGTGGTCTGGGTCTTGGCGATGCCGATGAAGCTGTTCATGATGCCCCATACGGTACCGAACAGACCTACGAACGGCGCGGTCGAACCAATGGTGGCGAGCACGCCGGTACCGCTGCTCATGTTACGGCCGCTGGCGGCAACCAGGCGTTCGAGGCGGAAGCTGACGCGCTCCTTGATGCCTTCTTTTTCGCGAGCGTTGGCCGACAGGCGCATTTCTTCGAGGGCGTCATGCACCAGGGTGTGGGCCAGGGTGCCTTCCTTGTTGGACGCTTCAGCAGCTTCCTTGAGGCTGGCAACGCGCTTGAGCGCTGCGATTTCGCCGCGCAGGCGGCGCTTGGCGCCCATCAGCTCGAAGCCTTTGGCGATCCAGATGGTCCAGGTGATGATCGAGGCGATGGCCAGGCCGATCATCACGATTTTCACGACGATGTCGGCGTTCTTGTACATGCCCCATGGCGACAGGTCGTGGGCCATGCCCAGCGAGGTATCTTCGACCAGCGGCTGCACGTTGTCTTCGGCAGGTGCCTGAGCTTGCCCTTCGGCAGGTGCGGCGGCTGGGGCCTGGCCTTCAGCGGCGGGCGCAGCAGGCGCGGTAGCGGCAGCTGGGGTGGTGGCAGCGGTGGCGTTTGGCTCATCAGCCATGGCGACAGGGGCCAGTACCAGGCTGAACATCAGCGCGGCAATGGCGCGCCAGGCGCGCGACTGGGTTGGCGAAGCGGAGGGTTGAGTACGAGTCATGCTGGCCGGACCTGATGAGTAAAATGAGTTGACGTTCACCACGGCCCCGAGGCAGGCCGAGAACAGATAGGTCGCCATTATTGCAATTAATTCTTGTTAACAAAAGTAATACAGTATCTTTTTTTTACCTTTGTCTAGCCGTTGATCGCGCAATCCGGCTAGCCTGATCCTTTATCAGTGGAGCTCAATGATGTCGGAATTGTCTGCTTTGATCGTCGGCTGCGGCGATGTCGGCGGCCGATTGGCCCTGCAACTGCTTACCAGTGGCTGGCATGTGAGCGGCCTGCGGCGCTCGATCGATCAATTGCCGGAAGGCGTCCAGCCCGTCGCAGCTGACCTCACTGATGCGCAGATTCCTGCGCCCTGGCCTGAGCGTGCACCTGACTATCTGGTGTACTGCGTAGCTGCCAGCCAACATGACGAAGCCGGTTATAAGGCGGCTTACGTCGATGGCCTGCGTAATGTGCTCAGTTGGTTGCAGGCGCGCGGGCAACAGCCGCGGCGGCTGCTGTTTGTTTCCAGCAGTAGTGTGTTTGCTCAGCAGGATGGCCAGTGGGTCGACGAAACGGCGCCGACCGAGCCTACGGGTTATTCCGGAAAAATCATGCTTGATGCCGAGAGACTGGCACACGACAGTGGCATTCCCGCCAGCGTGGTGCGCCTGACCGGCATCTACGGGCCGGGCCGTGAGTGGCTGCTGAGCCAGGTTCGCCAGGGCTACCGGGTTGCCCAGCAGCCGCCACTGTATGGCAACCGGATTCACGCTGAGGACGCAGCGAGCCTGCTGGCCTATCTGCTCGACGCGGATGCCCGTGGCATTACCTTGGAAGACTGCTATATCGGCGTCGACGACGACCCGGCGCCGCTAGCCGATGTGGTCGCCTGGCTGCGCGAGTACCTTGGCGTTACCGAGTGGTCGGACGAACAGCGCGTGCGCCGCACCGGCAGCAAGCGCTGCAGCAATGCCCGGGCGCGAGCGTTGGGTTGGGCGCCGGTGTATCCGAGTTACAAGGAAGGCTATGCGGCGATTTTGCGGGGGTCAGCCAAGCCTTAGGGTGGACCCAGTAATCGCTGGGGCCGCAATGCGGCCCCAACGCCACCGACTATCAGCTACGTTCCAGCAACCACTGCCGCGGCCCGGGCGCCAGCTGCGGCATCTCGTCCGGCTGGGCGCGGTTGATAGCCTGGAAAATCTCCAGCTGGTCACCGCTGTGTTTGAAGATAAACGGCGCACCGCGTTGATCGCGCTCTAACCACAGGCTGTCGTTGGCGCCGCCCATGGTCGCGCAATCGCCACCTAGGCACAGTGCGTAGCGATTCGGCCCGGGCAGGCCGGTTACGCTGCCGGTGTCGCTGAACTGCACGGTCTCACCTTTGCCGGTGCCTTCAATGATCTTCCAGTTGCCACCCAGATACGCGCCATATAGCGCCTTCTCGAAGGTGCTGCCGACCGGCGTATCGGCCGCGGCTGGCGTCAGCGCCTTGCTGAATGCCTGCTCTTTGCCTTCGGTAACGGTAACCAACTCCTTGCCTTTGAGCTGCAGCGGCGCGCTTGGGCCGCCGTCGAAGTCGACTTGCCATTGCTTGTCGCTCAGGCGCAGGCGGCCGTTGACGTTCTCGTAGCCGTTATAGAGGTAGCTGGCCTGTTGGCTGGCGACGTCGACACGGACTTCCGACACCGGGCCGTTGGCTGCCAGCGCCTGGCGCAGGCTGCCACCTTTGGCGGCGTCGTCGATGGCTGCCTGGTTGATCCAGGTGCCGTTGTAGTCTTCAGGTTTGTGGCTGGAGCAGCCGCCCAGAATCAGGGCTGCCAGCGCGAGGGGCAGGGCGTGACGCATGGTGGGGAGACCTTCAGGCAGAGAGGAGGGTGACGGGCAGGGCGCCCGTCACCTCAGGCATCACTCGATGACGAGGATGGCGTCCATTTCGACCTGGGCGCCCTTGGGCAGAGCTGCCACGCCGATGGCGGCACGCGCCGGGTAAGGCTGCTCGAAGTAGCGGCCCATGACTTCGTTGACCTTGGCGAAGTGGCTCAGGTCGGTCAGGAAGATGTTCAGCTTGACGATGTCCTTGAACGAACCACCGGCAGCTTCAGCCACCGACTTGAGGTTCTCGAACACCTGAACGGTTTGCGCTTCGAAGCCTTCGACCAGCTCCATGGTGGTCGGATCCAGCGGGATCTGGCCAGACATGTAGACAGTGTTGCCGGCCTTGATCGCCTGGGAGTAAGTACCGATGGCGGCGGGGGCCTTGTCGCTGGTGATGACGGTCTTGGTCATGGTGACTCCTTGCGGTTGGCGGATTTACGCACGCATGCGGGTGATGCGGACCACGCCGGTCAGGGTGCGCAACTTCTTGATCACACGAGCCAGGTGCACGCGGTCGTGCACGCTGACGACCAGCTGGACCACGCTGATGCGGCCATCGCGTTCGTCCATGCTGATTTTCTCGATGTTGCCATCGGCGGCGTTGACGCTGCTGGCCAGCAAGGCAATCAGGCCGCGCTGGTGCTCAAGCTCGACGCGCAGCTCGACGTTGAATTCGCCGGTGACATCCTTGGCCCAGGACAGCTGCAGGCACTTCTCCGGGTTGTGGCGGATTTCACTGATGTTGCGGCAGTCTTCCAGGTGCACGACCATGCCTTTGCCGGCCGACAGATGGCCAACGATCGGGTCGCCCGGGATCGGTGTGCAGCATTTGGCGTAGCTCAGCACCAGGCCTTCGGTGCCGCGGATGGCCAGCGGGCCTTCCGGGCTTGGCAGCTGTTCGCCTTCGGCCGAGAGCAGCCGACGGGCGACCACGTAGGCCATGCGATTGCCCAGGCCGATATCTTCGAGCAGGTCTTCGATGACTTCCAGGCGATACTCGTTGAGGATCGGCTGGATACGTTCCTGCGGGATCTTTTCCAGGCTGCTGTCGAAGCCGGTCAGCACCTTGTTCAGCAGGCGCTCGCCAAGGTTGATCGACTCGGAGCGGCGCTGCTGCTTAAGCGCGTGGCGGATATGCGTGCGCGCCTTGCCGGTGACCACGAAGTTGAGCCAGGCCGGGTTCGGTCGGGCGCCTGGGGCGCTGACGATTTCCACCGTCGAGCCGCTCTGCAAGGGCTCGGACAATGGCGCCAGGCGGCGGTTGATGCGGCAGGCGATGCAGCTGTTGCCGACGTCGGTGTGCACCGCGTAGGCAAAGTCGACGGCGGTGGAGCCTTTGGGCAGCTCCATGATCCGCCCTTTCGGGGTGAACACGTAGACCTCGTCCGGGAACAGGTCGATCTTCACGCTCTCGATGAATTCCAGCGAGTTGCCGGCACGTTGCTGCAGCTCGAGGATGCCTTTGACCCACTGACGGGCGCGGGCGTGGCTGCCCTTGGGCTGCTCTTCCTCGTTGGACTTGTACAGCCAGTGCGCAGCGATGCCGTTGTTGGCCAGCTCTTCCATTTCGCGGGTGCGAATCTGGATTTCGATAGGAACGCCGTGCATGCCGAACAGCGTTGTGTGTAACGACTGGTAGCCGTTGGCCTTGGGGATCGCGATGTAATCCTTGAAGCGCCCCGGCAGTGGCTTGTACAGGTTGTGCACAGCGCCGAGCACGCGGTAGCAGGTGTCGACCTTGTCGACGACGATGCGAAATGCGTACACGTCCATGATCTCGTTGAAGGCGCGACGCTTGCCGCGCATCTTCCGGTAGATGCCATAGAGGTGTTTCTGGCGACCGCTGATCTCGCCCTGGATGCCGTCGCTGCCGAGGCAATTGGCCAGGGACTGTTCGATCTTGGCGACGATTTCCTTGCGGTTGCCGCGGGCGCGCTTGACTGCCTGGTGGATGCGCGCCGAGCGCATCGGATGCATCGCCTTGAAGCCAAGGTCTTCGAACTCTACGCGCACATTGTGCATGCCCAGGCGGTTGGCAATCGGGGCGTAGATCTCGAGGGTTTCCTTGGCAATGCGTCGGCGTTTTTCGCCCGACAGCACTTCCAGGGTGCGCATGTTGTGCAGGCGGTCGGCGAGCTTGACCAGGATCACGCGGATATCCCGCGCCATGGCCATGGCCATCTTCTGGAAGTTTTCGGCCTGGGCCTCGGCCTTGGTCTCGAAGTTCATCTGGGTCAGTTTGCTGACCCCATCGACCAGCTCGGCCACCGTCTCGCCAAACTGCTGGCTGAGGGCTTCCTTGGCGATGCCGGTGTCTTCGATCACATCGTGCAGCATGGCCGCCATCAGGCTTTGATGGTCCATGTGCATGTCGGCGAGGATGCCGGCGACTGCCAGCGGGTGAGTCACGTAGGGTTCGCCACTGCGGCGGCGCTGCCCATCGTGCGCCTGTTCGGCGTAAAAATAGGCTCGGCGAACCAGGTTGACCTGGTCCGGACCGAGGTAGGTCGATAGCCGTTCGGCGAGGGTGTCTATGCTCGGCATGGGTATACCTCCTGCCGAGGAAGAAGTCCGGTTGCCGCGCGACGTCGACCTGGCATCAATCAGACAGCCTCGTTGGACTCGTCCTCGAACGCGGCGAATACCGGATCTTCGGTGACGATCTCTTCGGCAGCCAGAAATTCGTTGGTGATGATGCCTTCAGCGATTTCGCGCAGGGCAACAACGGTAGGCTTGTCGTTTTCCCATGCAACGCGTGGCTCTTTACCACCGGTGGCCAGCTGACGGGCGCGCTTGGTGGAGAGCATGACCAGCTCAAAGCGGTTATCCACGTGTTCCAGGCAGTCTTCTACAGTTACGCGGGCCATGGTCTTCCTCAGTAGCAATGCGGTAGGGCGTACAGCCCATAATGGGCGGTGGACTGGGTAGTTTAAAAAATCACCAGCCAATAGGGAAGGGCTGTTTTATAGCCAGCCTTGCCCGTCAGCCCTGAAACTGCCCCGATCATGCCGCTTTGGCCTGGCCCGCAAAGGCCCGCCCGCAGCGCGAAAGCACCGTTTCAGACGCCTCGATAGCGCTGACGATAACGGTTTCCGGGGCAGCAATACAACAGCCGCAAACGGCTTATCGCAACAATGCTGCGCGCAAATGTGGGGTCAGCTCCTCAAACAGCGTCTGCACCGAACGCAGCGCACGGCAATCGGGGCGTGTCAGCAGCCACAACTGCGTGTCGCAGCCTGCCAGCGGTGCGCTCAGCGCCTCGACATCAGGCATGTCGTGGACCATGTAATCGGGCAGCGCCGCCACGCCCAGGCCGGTGCTCACCAGCTGCGCGATGGTCGACATGCCGCTGCACTGGTAGCGCGGGTTCAGGCCGGGATACTGCTGGTTGCGCCAGACCACCGTGGGGTGGTCCTGCATGGAGTCATCCGGCGCGATCCAGGCCACGCTGCTGACCGACTGCTCGAGCCGTTCGCGCAGGCTGGCATGGCCGCAGATAACGTAGGAGGTCGAGCCCAGGCAGCGCCCGACCAGATGCTCCGGGGGGGTGTTGGTCAAGCGCAGGGCGATGTCGGCGTCGCGCCGGCTGAGGTTGGCGAAAGTGTTCGAGGTGCCCAGCTCCAGCGACAGCGCCGGGTAGTTGGGCATGAACGTCGCCAGTGCCGGCAGCAGCAGGCTGTGCAAAACGGCCTCGGTGCAGGTCAGACGCACCGTGCCGCTGACCACCTGCTCACCGCTGGTCAGGGCAATCCTTGCCGCTTCCAGTGCCAGCTCGGCACGTTCAGCCTGCTCGGCCAGGGCTTGGGCAGTGTCGGTCGGCAGGTAGCCTTTGCGGCTTTTGACGAACAGCGCGGTGCCCAACGCCGACTCCAGGCGGCGAATCGAGCGGAACACCGTCGAAACGTCGACTTTGAGTAGCTCTGCGGCCTTGGCCAGCGAGCGCCCCCGCTCCAGTGCCAGAACCAATGAAAGGTCGGCATGAGTAATCTGATATTGCATTGGTGCACGCTCTGCTTGCCGAAATGCCAATGTCTGTTGCGTTGAGGCCATTTTATAGTGAAACGGCCTGCGGGAATCAATGCACCCCGTCGGGCCGACAATCCCCACGATGGGACAGTGAAAAGAACAACAGCAGCATCCATCGTCGCCCATGAGGCGCCAGCCGTATCTCTCCACATCGCCGCTCCACACCCAAAGGATGTACACCATGACGTCGGTAAACCCGCGCGCCAGCACTTCCAGTGAGATGTCCGACTTTCTCAAGGCGCATCCGGACATCCAGTACGTTGATCTGCTGATCTCCGACATGAATGGCGTGGTTCGCGGCAAGCGTATCGAGCGTGCCAGCCTGCACAAGGTCTACGAGCGTGGCATCAATTTGCCGGCGTCGCTGTTCGCCCTTGATATCAACGGCTCGACCGTGGAGAGCACCGGCCTGGGCCTGGACATCGGCGACGCCGACCGGGTCTGCTACCCGATCCCTGGCACCCTGTGCTACGAGCCATGGCAGAAGCGCCCGACAGCGCAGTTGCTGATGACCATGCACGAAATCGAAGGCGAGCCGTTTTTCGCCGACCCGCGTGAGGTGCTGCGCAAGGTAGTGAGCAAGTTCGACGATCTGGGCCTGGATATCTGCGCCGCGTTCGAGCTGGAGTTCTACCTGATCGACCAGGACAACCTCAACGGCCGGCCGCAGCCGCCACGCTCACCGATCTCCGGCAAGCGCCCGCAATCGACCCAGGTGTACCTGATCGACGACCTCGACGAGTACGTCGACTGCCTGCAGGACATGCTCGAAGCCGCCCGCGAGCAAGGCATCCCGGCCGACGCCATCGTCAAGGAAAGCGCCCCGGCGCAGTTCGAGGTCAACCTGCATCACGTTGCTGATCCGATGAAGGCCTGCGACTACGCGATCCTGCTCAAGCGCCTGATCAAGAACGTCGCCTACGACCATGAAATGGACACCACCTTCATGGCCAAGCCCTATCCGGGCCAGGCTGGCAACGGCCTACACGTGCACATCTCGCTGCTGGACAAAAAGACCGGCAAGAACATCTTCACCAGCGAAGACCCGCTCGAAAGCGCGCCGCTGCGCCACGCCATTGCCGGCGTTCTGGAAACCATGCCAGCGTCGATGGCGTTTCTCTGCCCGAACGTCAACTCGTACCGCCGTTTCGGCGCGCAGTTTTATGTACCCAATGCACCGAGCTGGGGCCTGGACAACCGCACCGTGGCCGTGCGCGTGCCGACCGGCAGCAGTGACGCAGTGCGCCTCGAACACCGCGTCGCCGGTGCCGATGCCAACCCGTACCTGATGATGGCGTCGATCCTGGCCGGCATTCACCACGGCCTGACCAACCAGCTCGAGCCGGGTGAGCCGATCGAGGGCAACTCCTACGAGCAGCTCGAGCAGAGCCTGCCGAACAACCTGCGTGACGCCCTGCGCGCGCTGGATGACAGCGAGATCCTGAACCAATACATCAGCCCGGACTACATCGACATCTTCGTCGCCTGCAAGGAAAGCGAGCAGGCCGAGTTCGAGGTGTCGATTTCCGACCTTGAGTACAACTGGTACCTGCACACGGTGTAAGCCCATGAGCGCAAACGTGGTCCCTCTGATTGGTGTCAGCGCCTGCCGCCAGCAGGTCGGCAAGAATGCTTCGCACACCGTTGGCGACAAGTACGTGGAGGCGGCCGGCTATGCCGGGATCCCGTTGATCCTGCCTGCGCGCGATGTCGGCAGCGACCCGCTGGCACTGCTGTCGATCCTCAATGGCATCGTTTTCACCGGCTCGCCTTCCAATGTCGAGCCGCATCACTACAATGGCGCCGCCAGCGTTGCCGGCACCCGCCATGATCAGGCGCGTGATCGCCTGACCCTGCCTTTGCTGCGCGCAGCCATCGCCGCCGGAGTGCCGGTGCTGTGTATCTGCCGCGGCTTTCAGGAGCTCAATGTGGCCCTGGGCGGCAGCCTGCACCAGCGCGTGCAGGAGCTGCCCGGTTACCTCGACCACCGCGAACCGCAGGACGCGCCGCTGGAGGAGCAATACGGCCCTCGGCATCTGGTGCGCACTGAGGCGGGCGGGCTGTTCGAGCGTTTTGGCCTGCCTGAGCAGTTCGAGGTCAACTCGCTGCACAGTCAGGGTATCGACCGCCTGGCCAGTGGCCTGCGTGTCGAAGCACGGGCCCCGGATGGCCTGATCGAAGCGGTGTCGATGCTGGACGCGCCGGGCCTGGTGCTCGGCGTACAGTGGCACCCGGAGTGGCGTTTCGCCGAAAACCCGGTCTCGCTGCGCCTGTTCAAAGCGTTTCGCGAGGCCTGCAAGGCCCATGCTGTGCGGGAGGTTTCACGCCAGAAAACAGTCTGACGTCAGCCGAAGGTCTCGGATGACTCACCCCCGACAGCAAGCTTTCAATGAGTGAAAGCGGACCCTCAGCGGTCTGTGAAAACAATACCAATATCGACGGCGAATACTCATGAGCGAAAACACAGATAACGGCCGCCCGCCCGGTGCGGCGGCCGCTTCAGACGGCAGCGCCCCTCGCGCCAGCAAAGGCCTGGCCAAGGGCCGGCTGGGCTTGCTGGCCAGCGTGGTGCTGGGCATTTCCACCATTGCCCCGGTCTACACCCTGACCGGCGCGCTTGGCCCGACCGTGCGTGAGGTCGGCGCACACCTGCCAGCAGTGTTCATTGTCGGCTTCCTGCCAATGCTGTTGGTTGCCCTCGGCTACCGTGAGCTGAACGCGGCAGAACCGGACAGCGGCACCTCGTTCACCTGGTCGGCCCGCGCGTTCGGTCCGATGATCGGCTGGATCGGCGGCTGGGGCCTGGTGGTGGCGACCACCATTGTGTTGTCCAACCTGGCCGGCGTGGCGGTGGACTTCTTCTATCTGTTCCTCGCGCAGATCACTGGCGATCAATCGCTGGCCGCGTTGGCCGACAATCTGTTGATCAACATCATCACCTGTTGCGTGTTCATCGCGCTGGCGGTATGGATCTGTTGTCGCGGCATGGGCACCACCATGACAGTGCAGTACGGCCTGGTGGCCTTGCAGTTACTGGTGCTGATCGGTTTCGCCTTTGCTGCCTTCGGCGAAACCACCGCGCCGCCACCACTGGCCTTTGACCTGGCCTGGTTCAACCCTTTCGGCGTCGAGTCGTTCTCGGCGTTCGCTGCGGGCTTGTCGTTGTCGATCTTCATCTTCTGGGGCTGGGACGTATGCCTGACCGTCAGTGAAGAGTCGATCGGCAGCGATGAAGTGCCGGGCAAGGCAGCGACCTGGACGGTGCTGTTGATTCTCTGCCTGTATCTGCTCACCGCCATCGCCACCCTGCAGTTCGCCGGGATCAGTGATGTCGGCCTGGGCCTGGGTAATCCGCGCATTCAGGAAAACGTCTTCGCTCACCTGGCCGGCCCGGTCATGGGCCCGTTGGCGATCCTCATGTCGATTGCGGTGTTGGCCAGTACTGCAGCGTCGTTGCAGTCGACGTTCGTTTCGCCGGCGCGCACGTTGCTGGCGATGGGTTACTACGGCGCGGTACCAAAGCGTTTCGCCAAGGTCTGCCCGCGTTCGCAGACGCCACGCTATGCCACCATTTGCGCGGGCATTGCCGCAGCACTGTTCTACGTGACCATGCGTACCCTCAGCGAGAACGTGCTGGCCGACACCATCACCGCGTTGGGCATGATGATCTGCTTTTATTACTCGCTGACTGCCTTTGCCTGCGTCTGGTACTTCCGCCGCAGCCTGTTCAGCAGCCTGCGGCACTTCCTCATGCGCGGCATCTGCCCGTTGCTGGGTGGCGCAATCCTGTCGGTGATCTTCGTGCGCACGGCAATCGACAGCGCTTCGCCAGATTTTGGCAGCGGCTCGCATGTGGGTGGGCTGGGGCTGGTGTTCGTGATTGCGGCGATCATCTCGCTGCTGGGCATCTGCCTGATGCTGCTGTCGCGGCTGCGCCTGCCGGCGTTCTTCCTCGGCGCCACCTTGCAGCAGCAGGCCAAACTGCAACTGCAGGAGTGAAGTGATTTGGGGCCGCTATCGGCCCCAAAACAGATCAGCCAACCAATTGCTTGAGCAGCGCACCATGGCGCTGCTTTTGCTTTTCAAGCAGCAGGCGATTGGAGCGGAACACCGCTTTGATGTCCGCCAGCGCCGCATCGAAATCATCATTGATGATCACGTAGTCGTACTCGTCGTAGTGAACCATCTCGTTGACCGCTTCCTTCATGCGCCCTTCGATGATCTCTTCGCTGTCCTGGCCGCGCCCGGTCAGGCGTTGGCGCAGCGCATCCTGGCTCGGCGGCAGGATGAAGATCGACAGGGCATCAGGCATCAGTTCGCGCACTTGCTGGGCGCCCTGCCAGTCGATTTCCAGAATCAGGTCAAAGCCCTCATCCAGGGTGGATTGCAGGGCGCTGCGGGAGGTGCCGTAAAAGTTGCCGAACACCTCGGCGTGCTCGATGAAGTCACCCTTGTCGATCAGGCTCTGGAACTGCTCGCGGTCGACAAAGTGATAGTTGACCCCGTCTTTTTCGCCCGGTCGCATTGCACGGGTGGTGTGCGAGACCGATACGCGGATATGCGTATCTTCCCGGGTGATCGCCGTGAGTTCGGTAACCAGGCTGGTCTTGCCCGCGCCAGATGGCGCCGAGATGATATAGAGAGTGCCGCTGCAGTGGTTCATGGTCGGGATGGCCTTACTCGATGTTCTGTACTTGTTCACGCATCTGCTCGATCAACACCTTGAGGTTGACCGCCGCCTGCGTACTGCGCGGGTCGAATGCCTTGGAGCCAAGGGTGTTGGCTTCGCGGTTGAGTTCCTGCATGAGGAAATCCAGGCGTCGACCTGCAGCGCCACCGGACTTGAGCACCCGGCGCACTTCGGTGATGTGGGTGTTGAGGCGATCCAGCTCCTCGGCGACGTCGCTTTTTTGCGCGAGCAGGACCATCTCCTGCTCCAGTCGCTGCGGGTCGAGTTCGGCCTGCATGTCATGAAAGCGATCGAGGATCTTCTGCCGCTGCACCGCCAGCATCTGCGGCACCAGCGCGCGGAGGGTAGTCACTTCACTGGCCATGCCGTCGAGGCGCTCGTTGATAAGCCGGGCCAGCTCCTGGCCTTCGCGTTGGCGACCGGCCTTGAGCTCCTGCACCGCTTCGTCGAACAAGGCGATGGCTTCGGCATTGAGGGCCTGCGGGTCGCTGGCATCGGCCACCAGCACGCCGGGCCAGGCCAGCACTTCCAGCGGGTTCAGCGGCGCGGGCTGCTTGATCAGGCTGGCGACGGTTTCGGCGGCGGCGACCAGTTGCGCGGCGCGCTCGCGGTCGACCTGCAGCGGCTTGCCGGTGCTGTCTTCATTGAGGCGCAGGGTACATTCGACCTTGCCCCGTGACAGCCCTTGGCGCAGGCCTTCGCGCACCGCGCTTTCAAGCTCGCGCAGGGCTTCTGGCAGGCGCAGATGCGGCTCCAGGTAGCGGTGGTTGACCGAGCGCAGCTCCCAGACCAGAGTGCCTTGGCTGCCGGCGCGCTCGACGCGAGCAAAAGCGGTCATGCTGTGCACCATGGCGGACTACCTCGCATAAGAATGATGGGGCAGCCGGGTCAGGCTGCAAGGCGCGCGATTGTAACGCAGAGTGGGCTGCGCGCCCAATTTCGGCCCTGTCATCGATCGCCTTGGCCGCAGTCAGGAGTAGTCGACAGGCTGGCGCCTGCGACGATAGGCATGTCCTCGCCGGGCTGCGGGCTTTATAATGCTCGGCAGATTCGAATCCCAGTACAGGTATCCCAAATGAAACGTCCAAGTGGTCGCGCCGCCGATCAGCTCCGCTCGATCCGCATCACCCGCAACTACACCAAGCACGCCGAGGGCTCCGTACTGGTCGAGTTCGGTGACACCAAGGTCATCTGCACGGTCAGCGTCGAAAACGGCGTGCCGCGCTTCCTCAAAGGCCAGGGCCAGGGTTGGTTGACTGCCGAGTACGGCATGCTGCCGCGTGCTACCGGCGAGCGTAACCAGCGCGAAGCCAGCCGTGGCAAGCAGGGTGGCCGCACCCTCGAAATCCAGCGCCTGATCGGCCGCTCGCTGCGCGCTGCGCTGGACATGAGCAAGCTCGGCGATGTCACCCTGTACGTCGACTGCGACGTGATCCAGGCTGACGGCGGTACCCGCACTGCCTCGATCACTGGCGCCATGGTCGCGCTGGTCGATGCCCTGGCGGTGATCAAGAAGCGCGGCGGCCTCAAGGGCGGCAACCCGCTCAAGCACATGATTGCTGCTGTATCGGTAGGCATGTATCAGGGCGAAGCAGTGCTCGACCTGGATTACCTGGAAGACTCCGCGGCCGAGACCGACCTCAACGTGGTCATGACCAGCGCCGGTGGTTTCATCGAAGTGCAGGGTACAGCCGAAGGCGCGCCGTTCCAGCCGGAAGACTTCAACGCCATGCTGGCGCTGGCGCAGAAAGGCATGAACGAAATCTACGACCTGCAGAACGCGGCTTTGGCTGACTGATTGCATTCGTAACTTCTGGGGCCGCGCAGCGGCCCCAGAAGCAGGTCAGATCGTCAAGGTCCAGTCATAGTCCACAATCAGTGGCGCATGCTGGGAGAACCGCGGCTGACGCGGCAGGCGGGCACTGCGCACAAAGCGGCGCAAGCCTGGCGTGAGGATCTGGTAGTCGAAGCGATAACCCAGGTTGAGCATCTCGGCCTGTTCGTTATCGGGCCACCAGCTGTACTGATCGCCTTCGCGGCTGACTTCACGCAGCGCGTCGACATAACCCATGTCACCCACAATCGAATCCATCCACGCCCGCTCGGGCGGCAGGAAACCAGGTGACTGCTGGCTGTCGCGCCAGTTTTTGATGTCGAGCTTCTGCTGCGCCACGTAGAACGAGCCGCAATAGATGTATTCACGACGCTTGCGCCGCTGTTTGTCCAGGTACTTGCCGAAATCGTCCATCAACTTGAATTTCTGGTTCAAGTCTTCGTCGCCGTTCATGCCCGAAGGCAGCAACAGGCTGGCAATACTGACTTTGTCGAAATCTGCTTGCAGGTAACGTCCGTAGCGGTCGGCTGTCTCGAAGCCCAGGCCGGTGATGACTGCCTTGGGCTGCATCCGCGAATAGAGCGCCACACCACCTTGGGCGGGCACCTCTGCATCGCAGGCATAAAGGAAATAGCCATCGAGCTGGAAAGCTGGGTCGTCGAGTTCAAAGGCCGAGGCGCGGGTATCCTGAAGGCAGATGACGTCGGCATTCTGGGCTTGTAGCCAGCTGAGCAAACCACGCTCGGCTGCAGCCTGAATGCCATTAACGTTCACACTGATGATCCGCATAAATGGCCCCAAAAATCTCGTGCGTGTATGATACCCGAGCTCAACTCATTTAGCTAAATCCGTGGTGTCTGGGACTTTTTCATGCAGCCGTATCAGCGCGACTTCATCCGTTTTGCCATCGATCGCGGCGTTCTGCGCTTCGGTGAATTCACCCTGAAATCGGGGCGTACCAGCCCGTACTTCTTCAATGCGGGGCTGTTCAACAGCGGCTCGGCACTGGCGCAGTTGGGACGTTGCTACGCGGCGGCCATCGTCGACAGCAAAATCCCCTTCGACGTGCTGTTTGGCCCGGCTTACAAAGGCATCCCGCTGGCTTCGGCCACTGCGGTCGCCTTGGCCGACCAACATCAGCTGGACGTGCCGTGGTGCTTCAACCGCAAAGAGGCCAAGGCCCATGGCGAGGGCGGTAGCCTGGTCGGCGCACCGCTGGAAGGCAATGTGCTGATCATTGATGACGTGATCACCGCCGGTACCGCGATCCGTGAAGTCATGCAGATCATCAGCGCACAGCAGGCCAAAGCCGCCGGCGTACTGATCGCGCTCAACCGCGAAGAGCGTGGCAACGGCGAGCTGTCGGCGATCCAGGAAGTGGAGCGCGACTTCGGTATCCCGGTGGTCAGCATCGTTTCGCTGACCCAGGTACTTGAGTTCCTCGCTGACGATCCGCAGCTCAAGCAGCACTTGCCAGCGGTCGAGGCGTACCGCGCGCAATACGGGATCTGATCCCGCAGCAGAGGCCTGTGCTTGTACAGGCCCCTGCTTATTCCTCAGAGCGCGTAAATTCCACTCGGGATTCAGTCGGTACCGTACTTGGGCGAACGCGGGCCATACAGAATGCCGCCGTTCGGATACGGTGACAGCAACCGCGCGCTGGTCATGCCGGCAATCGGGTAGCCGGCGTCATCCTGCACGCTGCTGATGACCTGGTTGACCGCCGCCATCACCAGCATGCCGATCAGGCCACCCTGGTTCTGCCGACCTTCCTCACTGGACGCTGTGGCGCTACCGGTCCACAGCGTGGTGCCGGTCTTCAGGTCGACCAGCTTGGCGCTGGCGGTAACGATGGTCGCGCTGCTAAGCACCATGTAGCGGGTGCCATAGTCACTCACGGTCACGTACAGGCCGGCATCGGCGCCGAAGATCTCCTGCAGCTTGCTGGTCGGCAGCTCATGGATATCCGATGGCGTCGTCATGCCGTTCTGGCGGAAGGTCTCGTCGACCAGCGCCACCGGCATTACGTAATAACCCGCTTCGGCCAGCGGATAGGTCACCTGCGCAAGCATGCTGTAGGTGGCCTTGACGTCCGGCGACTGGTTCAGCGGCGGCAGAATCAGGATCGACTTGGGCCGCGCCTGCTTGTACGCAGAGTAGTCCACGGTACGGCGCTCGGCGCAACCGGCGAACAAGGCCAGCACGCAGGCGCCGACGATCAGTTGGGTGATCCGCTTGATCATTGTTTGGCCCCTTTGCGCGCGTTGTTCATGAGAAAGTCCATGTACTTGGCCGACTCAGGGAACAAGGCCTTTTCAGTCTGGAACTGCTGAATCATCTGGTCGTCCTTGCCCAGGCTGGAATAGATCAGCCCCAGCTGCGCGTGGTAACCCGGGGGCACGGCGCCATTCTTGGCCTTGATCTTCTCAAGGTCGCGCTCGAGGGCTATGGCCTGTTCTTCCTTGGCCTGGCCCTTGAAGTACTCGTTGACCTGCGGCTGGTAGCCTTCCCACTGATACAGTGGTTTGTGCGGGGTGCCGCAGCCGGTCAGCAGAACGCTGCCCAGCACAACGCCGGCGACCAGGCGCCAGCCTTGAGGGATGATGCTCATGAATGTGTCTTCCTTGTTGTGCTGCTCAGCTTATCGGGCTTGAGGCTTCCATTGGCCGTTGTCGATCGCGTCGACCATCTTGTTGATCGCTTCGCGCATGGCCAGGTCGAGGACCTTGCCGTTGAGCGTGGAGTCATAGCTGGCGGTACCGCCAAAGCCGATGATCTCGCGATTGGAAAGGGCGTACTCGCCGGCACCCTGGGTCGAATAGACCACTTCCGAGGTGCTGATATTGACGATGTTCAATGCCACCTTGGCGTAGGCGATCTGGGTTTTACCGCGGCCAAGAATGCCGAACAACTGGTGGTCGCCGACTTCTTTGCGGCCGAACTCGGTGACGTCACCGGTGACCACGAAATCCGCACCCTTGAGCTTCTGCGCCATGCCCTTGATGGTCGCTTCCTGCTGGATCTCGCCCATGTTGTCGCGATCAAGCACATTGAAGCGGTTGGTCTGCTGCAGGTGGGTGATGAGGATGGTCTTGGCCTGGCCGCCGAGGCGGTCGACGCCGTCGGAGAAGATCCCGCGCATGTAGCTGGAACGGTTGTCGAACTTGCCCACAGCGATTGGGGTGCGTTGGCCGCTGTACGGGCGGTTGACGCTTTCGACCTGTTGCACGGCAACAGCTTTGGACGTTTCAGTGGCGCAGCCGGCGAGGGACCCGACAGCCAGAACGGCTGCCAGCACGAGTCCATGTGATGCGTATTTCACGCGCTTTCTCCAGGGTAGATATTAGTTTCTGCAGGGGTGTTACGGGGCTGCAAAGCAGCCCCAAAAAAAATCAGACCAAGGCGCGCTTGCTGTTGGTGATCAGGGTGCCTACACCGCTGTCGGTGAAGATCTCCAGCAGCACCGCGTTCGGCACGCGACCGTCGATGATGTGCGAACTCTGCACGCCGCCCTGGACTGCTTCCAGTGCGCATTTGATCTTCGGCAGCATGCCGCCGTAGATGGTGCCGTCGGCGATCAGCTCGTTGACTTGCTCGGTGGTCAGGCCGGTCAGGACCTGGCCCTGCTTGTCCATCAAACCGGCAATGTTGGTCAGCAGCATCAGCTTCTCGGCCTTCAGCGCTTCGGCAACCTTGCCGGCAACCAGGTCGGCGTTGATGTTGTACGACTCACCGTTGGCGCCGACACCGATCGGGGCGATCACCGGGATGAAGTCGCCACGGACCAGCATGTTGAGCAGGTCGGTGTTGACCCCGACCACTTCGCCGACGTGGCCAATGTCGATGATCTCGGGCGAGGTCATCTCTGGCGTCTGGCGGCTGACCTTGAGCTTTTTCGCGCGGATCAGCTCGGCGTCCTTGCCGGTCAGGCCGATGGCGCTGCCGCCATGGCGGTTGATCAGGTTGACGATGTCTTTGTTGACCTGGCCGCCGAGCACCATCTCGACTACGTCCATGGTCGCCGAGTCGGTCACGCGCATGCCGTCGATGAAGTGGCTCTCGATCGACAGACGCTTGAGCAGGTCACCGATCTGCGGGCCACCGCCGTGCACTACCACCGGGTTGATGCCGACTGCTTTCATCAGCACGATGTCGCGGGCAAAGCCGGTCTTGAGCTCTTCGCTCTCCATCGCGTTGCCGCCGTACTTGATCACCAGCGTCTTGCCGACGAAGCGACGGATGTAAGGCAGCGCTTCGGACAAGACTTCGGCTACATGGGAGGCGGCTTCGCGATCGAGGGTCATGCAGGGCTCCAGTGGGAACGGATAATCGGTCAGAACGGCAGTTGCAGGTCAGGGGCAACCCGCAGCAACTGCGCGCGGAAAACATCCTTGATACGTTGCAATTCGGCCTCGCTGTCGGCTTCGAAGCGCAGCACCAGCACCGGCGTGGTGTTGGAGGCGCGGACAAGGCCCCAGCCTTTGGCGTAGTCGACCCGCACACCGTCGATGGTGGTCAGGTTGGCTTCACCCCAGTCGGCGTCGCGTTGCAGTGCATCAATGATGCTGAATTTACCCTCGTCGGTCACATCAATATTGATTTCCGGCGTAGAGATATCGTTCGGGAATGCAGCGAACAGGCTCTCGGCGTCCTGCTCGGCCTGGCTGAGGATCTCGAGCAGGCGTGCGGCACTGTAGATGCCGTCGTCAAAGCCGAACCAGCGCTCCTTGATGAAGATGTGCCCGCTCATTTCGCCAGCCAGCAAGGAGCCGGTCAGCTTCATTTTCTTCTTGATCAACGAGTGGCCGGTCTTCCACATTAGCGCGCGACCGCCGTGCTGTTCGATCAGCGGGGTCAGGCGACGGGTGCATTTGACGTCGAAGATGATCTCGGCGCCTGGGTTGCGCGACAGCACGTCCTGGGCAAACAGCATCAGCAGGCGGTCGGGGTAGACAATGTTGCCGGTGTTGGTCACCACGCCCACGCGGTCGCCGTCGCCATCGAAGGCCAGGCCGATATCGGCGCCGGTTTCCTTGACCTTGGCAATCAGGTCTTGCAGGTTTTCAGGCTTGCCCGGGTCCGGGTGGTGATTGGGGAAGTTGCCGTCGACTTCGCAGAACAGCGGGATCACTTCGCAGCCCAGAGCTTCGATCAGTTGCGGGGCATTCACGCCCGCTGCGCCGTTGCCGCAGTCGACAACTACCTTGAGTTTTTTCGCCAGCTTCACATCGCCGACGATCTGCTGATGGTAGCGCTGGAGGATCTCGACCTGCTCGACGCTGCCTTCGCCGCGGCTCAGGTCATCTGTTTTCAGGCGGGTCAACAGGGCCTGGATCTGCTCGTTGGCGAGGGTATCGCCGGCGATGACGATCTTGAAACCGTTGTAGTCGGACGGGTTGTGGCTACCGGTGAGCATCACCCCGGAGGTACCGGCCAGCACGTTGGCGGCGTAATACAGGGCGGGGGTTGGCACCAGGCCAACGTCGCTGACCTTGCAGCCGGCTTCGACCAGGCCCTTGATCAGTTGCTCGACCAGCATCGGCCCGGACAGGCGGCCGTCACGGCCAACCGAGATATTCGGCTCGCCCTGAGCGAGGGTCTGGGCGCCGATGGCACGACCGATCCAGTAAGCGGTTTCAGCGTGCAGGGTCTTGCCGACCACGCCGCGGATGTCATAGGCGCGGAAGATGCTCTCAGGCAGTGCAGGGACCAGCTGGACCATATCGTTCATCTCTGGGAAAGCTCCAATGTCTAAGGCTTCTGGGTAGGCGCAAACTGCACGCTTGGACGGTACTTTCGCCAGAGAGTTCGCCATCCGTGGCGCAAACGATCGTTCTCTGGCCGTTATTGGCTGCCCGAATGGCCGAAGCCGCCAGCGCCACGTTGGCTCTCGTCGAAGGCCTCGACGATGTCGAAATGCGCTTGTACCACAGGTACCAGGACAAGCTGTGCAATACGCTCGCCAATGTTGATGGTGAACGCGGTATTGCCGCGGTTCCAGCACGACACCATCAGCTCGCCCTGGTAATCCGAGTCGATCAAACCGACCAGGTTGCCGAGCACGATGCCGTGTTTGTGGCCCAGCCCCGAGCGCGGCAGGATCAACGCCGCCAGGCCTGGATCGCCGATGTAGATCGACAGGCCGGTCGGGATCAGCAGGGCCTGGCCAGGCTCGAGAACGGTGTCCTGTTGCAGCATGGCGCGCAGGTCCAGGCCGGCGGAGCCAGGCGTGGCGTACTGCGGCAGGGGGAATTCGGCGCCGATGCGCGGATCGAGAATCTTGGCTTGAAGAGCGTGCATGTAACTTATTGAACCTGCTTGAGTCGTTCGGCGATAAAAGCAACCAGCTGGCGGGCGATCTTGCCCTTGCTGGTCTGCGCGAATAGGGTCTGGTGCTGCTGGCGGTCGATCACGGTCAGGGCGTTTTCCTCGCTGTTGAAGCCGATGCTGGGGTTGGCCACATCATTGGCGACGATCAGGTCGAGGTTCTTGTCCTTGAGCTTGCGCGTGGCGTAATCGAGCAAGTGTTCGGTCTCGGCGGCAAAGCCGACGCTGAACGGGCGGTCGGCACGGCCAGCAATGGTCGCAAGGATATCCGGATTACGCACCATCTGCAGCAGCATGCCGTCGCCGGTCGTAGGATCCTTCTTGAGCTTCTGCGTGGCGACTACTTCCGGGCGGTAGTCCGCAACCGCAGCCGAAGCGATGAACAGGTCGCACGGCATAGCGGCTTCGCACGCCGCGAGCATGTCCCGCGCGCTTACCACGTCAATCCGGTTGACCCGGTCGGGGGTCTGCAGGTGCACCGGGCCGGTCACCAGGGTTACCCGAGCCCCGGCTTCGGCAGCCGCTTCGGCCAGGGCGAAACCCATCTTGCCGGAGCTATGATTGGTGATGTAGCGCACCGGGTCGATGTTTTCCTGGGTCGGCCCGGCGGTGATCAGCACGTGCTTGCCGGTCAGTGCCTGGCGCTTGAAGCTCTCGGCGGCGCACCAGGCCAGGTCGGTGGCTTCAAGCATGCGGCCAAGGCCGACGTCACCACAGGCCTGGCTGCCGGAGGCCGGGCCGAATACCTGAATACCACGGCTTTGCAGCAGTTCCAGGTTGGCCTGGGTCGCCGGGTCGCGCCACATCGCCTGGTTCATCGCCGGGGCGACGGCGACGGTGGCGTCGGTGGCCAGCACCAGGGTGGTCAGCAGGTCATTGGCCATGCCTTGGGCCATGCGCGCCATGAGATCGGCGGTAGCCGGGGCGATGAGCACCAGATCGGCCCACTTGGCCAGTTCGATGTGGCCCATCGCCGCTTCGGCGGCAGGGTCGAGCAGGTCCATGTGCACCGGGTGACCAGACAGCGCCTGCAAGGTCAGCGGGGTGATGAACTCGGCACCGCCGTGGGTCATCACCACGCGCACCTGGGCGCCGTGTTCCAGGAGTCGGCGAATCAGCTCGGCGCTCTTGTAGGCGGCGATGCCGCCACCGACGCCGAGAACGATGCGCTTGCGATACAGCCGCTGCATAGGCTTGCCTTTTTTCAGTAAGCGGATGACGACGATGGGGCCTGCGGCAGATCGTCGCATTTTCGAAGCGAAATAGATTAACACACGGCTTAAACGCGCCGCAGCAGCACTCAAGGAGCAGTAATGAACATCAGGGAATGGCCGGCCGACGAACGGCCGCGAGAAAAGCTGTTACAGCGCGGCGCAGCCGCATTGTCCGATGCCGAATTGCTCGCCGTGCTGCTGGGTTCGGGGGTGGCCGGGCGCAATGTCGTCGAGCTTGCCCGTGGCTTGCTGGTGCGCTTTGGCGGCCTTCGGCAGTTTCTCGAGGCGCCACGCAGCGCAGTGCTCGGTGAGCCTGGGCTGGGACCGGTGAAGTACGCGCAGTTGCAGGCACTGCTGGAGACCGGGCGGCGTTATCTGCACGAGACCATCGAACGTGCCCCCGCGCTGGAAAGCCCGATGGCAGTGAAGCGTTACCTGAAATCGATGCTGCGCCATGAACCTAGTGAGGTATTTGGCTGCCTGTTTCTCGACTCCAAGCACAGGCCGTTGGCGTTCGAGATCCTCTTTCGCGGCACCATCGACCGGGCCAGCGTGTACCCACGTGAGGTAGTCCGGCACTCGCTGGTGCACAACGCCGCGGCGCTGATCATCTGCCACAACCATCCTTCCGGGAGCAGCGAGCCGAGCCAGGATGATGTGCACCTGACCATGACCCTCAAACGCGGGCTGGCGCTGATCGATGTGCGTGTGCTCGATCACCTGATCATCGGCGAGGGCGAGCCGCTGTCCATGGCCGAGGAGGGCTGGATCAGCGGCTGAGCGCGGATGCCGCTACCACGCGCTGTCTCTGAGCGGCCTTGCCGGAGCGCCGGACCGGTCGGAAAGGGGTGCGCAGCGCCCCCAAAATATCAGCTTCGCTACTGACATCGCCGGGCCAGCTACGCTGGCCTTTCGCGACACAAGGCCGCTCCTACGGGGACCGTGTGATTCAGCGGGTGACCGAGACCTTGCTGAAGTCCAGCCGCCCGAACGGGCTCACCTGGTAGCCCTCGACACCCTTGGCCAGCAACGTTGCGGCGGTTGGGTGCGCCAGCGGCAGCCACAAAGCCTGCTGCTGGATCAGCGCCTGGGCCTGCTGATACAGCCGGCTGCGCACGCTTTGGTCGTTGGTGGTGCGGCCAGCGTTGATCAGCTGGTCCAGACGGCTATCGCAGAAGCGCGCGAAGTTGGTCCCGGACTTGACCGCCGCGCAGGAAAACTGCGGGCTGAGGAAGTTGTCCGGGTCGCCGTTGTCGCCGGCCCAGCCCATGAACAGCAAGTCATGCTCACCGGCTTTGGCGCGGCGGATCAGCTCGCCCCATTCGATCACGCGGATTTCGGCCTTGATGCCGATCTTGGCCAGGTCCGCCTGCAGCATCTGTGCGCCGAGGTTGGGGTTGGGGTTGAGCAGGCTGCCCGACGGGCGGGTCCAGATGGTGGTGCTGAAGCCGTCTGGCAGGTCCGCCTTGGCCAGCAGCGCCTGGGCTTTTTTCAGGTCGGTCGGGTAGCCGGGCAGGTCCTTGGCGTAGCTCCAGGTGTTGGCCGGGTAAGGGCCGTTGGCGGCGGTTGCGGTGCCCTCGAACACGGCTTTGAGATAACTCGACTTGTCGAAGGCGAGGTTGATCGCCTGACGCACCTCGGGCTTGTCCAGCGGCGGATGCTGGCTGTTGATGGCGACAAAGGCGGTCATGAAGGCAGGGGTGGACTCGACCTTGAGCTTATCGTCCTCGCTGGCCGCAGTGATATCCAGCGGCTTGGGCGAAAGCGCCACCTGGCATTCGTTGCGCTTGAGTTTCTGCAGGCGCACGTTGGCGTCCGGGGTGATCGCGTAGATCAGCGGCCCGACCGCAGGCTTGCCGCCGAAGTACTCAGGGTTGGCCTCGTAGCGCACCTGCGCGTCCTTCTGGAAGCGTTTGAATACGAACGGGCCGGTACCTATCGGTTGCGTGTTGAGCTTCTCTGGGGTGCCTGCCTTGAGCAGCTGGTCGGCGTATTCAGCCGAGTAGATCGAGGCAAAGCCCATGCTCAGGGTGGCCAGGAAGGTCGCATCCGGATGGCTCAGGGTGAAGCGCACGGTGTGCGGGTCGCTGGCATCGATCGATTTGATCAGGCTACCCAGCTGCAGCGACTGCGCGTGCGGGTAACCGCCGGGCGCGGTCTTGTGCCAGGCGTGAGCGGGGTAGAGCATGCGCTGGAAGCTGAACAGCACATCGTCGGCGTTGAGGGCCCGGCTTGGCTTGAAGTAGGCGGTGCTGTGGAATTTGGCGTCGTCACGCAGCTTGAAGTCGTACACCAGACCATCGGCCGAGACAGTCCAGTTCAGCGCCAGGCTTGGCACCACTTTGCCCTGCTTGGCATCGAATTCGACCAGGCGGTTCATCAGCACATCGGCCGAGGCATTGGTGGTAGTCAGCGAGTTGTACTGCACCACGTCGAAGCCTTCCGGGCTGGCTTCGGTACAAACCACCAGTGGTGCGGCCTGGGCGAGGCCGGCCAGCAGCAGGCTGGATGAAAACAACAGGGAACGAGCGGCGGCGCGCATGTAAAGTCCTTGGCTGATCAGTGACCCATCTGCCGGTGCAGTCTGGAAATGTCCTACCCTAGTGTGCGAACTGACAAATGACCACACCCTTTTTTACAAACGTAGCGACGAGCGGTCGACAGCCTGCAACCCTAGTCGTTATGCTTGCCGCACTCGCTTGGCCTGCTGCAGAAAGTCATTTTCTGTTGTTGTGGTCGAGTCTTTCTGATATAAAGCAGCGCTCTTTTCTAGGGGCTCGCTCTGTCGCGAAAGCGGATCAGGTTGATAAGACCCCCGGAAACACGGCGCCTAGCGCCATAGACTGAGAGATTAAGCGGCCAACCCATGCCGGGTTGGGCATGTGGTTTTAGAGGGCTGAGGCATGTCGAGAGTCTGTCAAGTTACCGGTAAGGGTCCGGTGACTGGGAATAACATTTCCCACGCAAACAACAAAACCCGTCGTCGTTTCCTGCCAAACCTGCAGCACCACCGTTTCTGGGTTGAGTCCGAGAAGCGTTTCGTGCGTCTGCGCGTTTCCGCCAAAGGCATGCGTATCATCGACAAGCGCGGCATTGATGTCGTTCTGGTTGAAATCCGCCGTGCTGGCGCCAAGGTTTAAGGGAGAGCATCATGCGTGAATTGATCCGTCTGGTATCGAGTGCTGGCACTGGCCACTTCTACACCACTGACAAGAACAAGCGCACCACCCCGGACAAGATCGAGATCAAGAAATATGATCCGGTCGTCCGTAAGCACGTGACCTACAAGGAAGCCAAGATCAAGTAATTGATCCGGCGACCGAAAAAAACCCGCTTCCTCACGGAAGCGGGTTTTTTTTTGCCTGAATGGCTGGGCAGATATCGTTCAAGCAAGGCGCTGGTCTGCGGCTATAGCGCCTTGCTCAAGGCCTGCCCGGCGCGCTCAGGAAATCACCAGGCCAGTAATGCAGTTGTCGCCATCAGCCTGGATAAGTACGCGGTCGGTGCGGAGATCCATGGTGCTGATGTCGTTGGGGCCGACTGCGATATGCAGGCCGGTCAACTCGAGAATGTAGGCTTTGACGCTTTCTACATAACGCGAGCCGATGACGTGACGAGCAGGGCCGAGGATGTCGGTGGTCATGGTGAATCTCCTTGAAGTGTCCGAAATTGGACGCTTGCATGATTCACTGCAGCGCTTGCCGATCAGCGGTACATGTTCACCACGCCATGGCGCGACTTACTTCTGCTCGAACATCACGTAAATCTTGCGGCAGGGCTCAAGTACTTCCCAGGTGCCCTGGAAGCCTGCCGGAATGACGAATCGGTCACCTGCACGCAGCGTCTTCGCATCGCCGGCCTTGTCACGCAGCACCGATACGCCGTGGACGATCTCGCAGTACTCATGTTCGGTGTAACTCACCGTCCATTGGCCGACCGCGCCTTCCCACACGCCCGCCGCAAACTGACCGCATGGGCTTGAGTAGTGGTTGTATACAGCCTGATCCGGCTCGCCCTTGAGGATTTTCTCGGCCGCCGGGCGGTAGCGTTCCGCTTCGGTCAGCACCTGGGCGAAGTCGATAATGCTGGAGATGGTCATCGGTCGAACCCTGTTGTTGTTTAATAAAATTAACATCTGTAGGCATTTTGGCCTTTGGTGTCAAATATATTGATAGTTTATCCGCGCTGGTTTAGGGTAACTCCTGCCCGCGTGCGCTTGTCGCCCGGCCAGAATTTTTGCCAGCGCCCGAGAATCCTCAGTGCGGCGCTGCACCTTAACAAGAGGAGGAGTTTCCTATGACCACCCTGACGCGTGCAGACTGGGAACAGCGTGCCCAACAACTGAAGATCGAAGGCCGCGCCTTCATCAACGGCGAGTATACCGACGCCGTTTCCGGCCAGACCTTCGACTGCCTGAGCCCGGTGGACGGACGCTTCCTGGCCAAGGTTGCCAGCTGTGACGTGGCCGATGCCGATCGCGCTGTTGAAAACGCCCGTGCTACCTTCGAGTCTGGCGTCTGGTCGCGTCTGGCGCCAGCCAAGCGCAAGGCCAAACTGATCCGCTTCGCCGAGCTGCTACGCAGCAATGTCGAAGAGCTGGCCCTGCTCGAGACCCTCGACATGGGCAAGCCGATCAGCGACTCCTCCAGCATCGACATCCCTGGCGCGGCGCAAGCCCTGCACTGGAATGCCGAAGCCATCGACAAAGTCTACGACGAAGTCGCGCCAACCCCGCATGACCAGCTTGGCCTGGTGACCCGCGAGCCGGTTGGTGTGGTCGGCGCCATCGTACCGTGGAACTTCCCTCTGCTGATGTCCTGCTGGAAGCTCGGCCCGGCGCTGGCGACCGGTAACTCGGTGGTGCTCAAACCGTCCGAGAAGTCGCCGCTGACGGCCATTCGCATTGCCCAGCTGGCAATTGAAGCGGGTATCCCGGCTGGCGTGCTCAACGTACTGCCAGGCTACGGTCACACTGTAGGCAAGGCGCTGGCCCTGCACATGGACGTCGATACGCTGGTGTTCACTGGCTCGACCAAGATCGCCAAGCAGTTGATGATCTACGCCGGCGAGTCGAACATGAAGCGCATCTGGCTGGAAGCCGGCGGCAAGAGCCCGAATATCGTCTTCGCCGACGCACCGGACCTGCAAGCCGCTGCCGAAGCCGCTGCCAGCGCCATCGCCTTCAACCAGGGCGAGGTCTGCACTGCCGGTTCGCGTCTGCTGGTCGAGCGTTCGATCAAGGACAAGTTCCTGCCTATGGTCGTCGAAGCGCTCAAAGCCTGGACCCCCGGCAACCCGCTGGACCCGGCCACCACAGTTGGTGCGCTGGTCGACACTCAGCAGATGAACACCGTGCTGTCGTACATCGATGCCGGCCATCAGGACGGCGCCAAGCTGGTTGCCGGTGGCAAGCGCATCCTTGAAGAAACCGGTGGCACCTATGTGCAGCCGACCATCTTCGACGGCGTGACCAATGCCATGAAGATCGCCCAGGAAGAGATCTTTGGCCCGGTCCTGTCGGTGATCAGCTTCGACACCGCCGAAGAAGCCATCGCCATCGCCAATGACACGCCATACGGCTTGGCCGCAGGCATCTGGACCTCGGACATCTCCAAGGCGCACAAGACAGCTCGCGCCGTGCGTGCTGGCAGCGTGTGGGTCAACCAGTATGACGGCGGCGACATGACCGCGCCGTTTGGTGGCTTCAAGCAGTCGGGCAACGGCCGTGACAAGTCGCTGCACGCACTGGAGAAGTACACCGAGCTGAAGGCGACCTGGATCAAGCTGTAATCCTCTAGGTAGCGTCTGCGGGCAAGCCCGCTCCCGGCGGTTCGGCGTTAGTCTCACTGACTGCGCCTTGCCTTTGGGGGCGGGCTTTGCTGCTGTTGGGTGAAAGACAATTCTGCTTGGGAGGCAGTCATGCGTTGGGCTACCTACTTTGCCGTGCTGGCCTCTGTGCTCAGCGTCGGCCTCGCGCTGGGCGTGAGCATGCCGCTGGTGTCGCTGCGCCTGGAAACCTGGGGTTACGGGAGCTTCGCCATCGGCGTGATGGCGGCAATGCCGGCAGTGGGCGTGCTGATCGGCGCCAGCCTGGCCAGCCGTCTGGCTGGCTGGGTCGGCGTGCCGGCAGCCATGCGCATTTGCCTGTGGGGCGGAGCGTTGTCGATCGCCCTGGTTGCGTTGCTGCCCAGCTACCCGTTGTGGCTGGCGCTGCGGTTGGTGATTGGTATGTCGCTGACGGTGGTGTTCATCCTTGGCGAGAGCTGGATCAACCAGTTGGTGGTCGAGCAGTGGCGCGGCCGGCTGGTGGCGCTGTATGGCAGCAGCTACGCCTTGAGCCAGCTGGCGGGGCCGCTGGTGCTGGGCATGCTCGGTTCGGATGATGACTTTGGCTTCTGGGCGGCCACCGGGTTGCTGATCCTTGCGCCGTTGCTGCTGTTTGGTCGTGGCGGTGCGCCGACCACCGAAGCGTGCAGCGTGACCTTCCGCGACCTGCTCGGATTCTGCCGCCGACTGCCGGTGATTGCCTGGGCGATTGCCTTGTTTGCGGCGTTCGAGGCAATGATCTTGACCCTGCTACCGGTGTATTGCCTGCAGCAGGGATTCAGCACTGAGGTGGCGTTGTTCATGGTCAGTACAGTGGTGGTCGGTGATGCGGTGTTGCAGCTGCCGATTGGCCTGCTGGCCGACAAGATGTCGCGGCGCACCCTGTTCAGTGGTTGTGCGCTGACGTTGATGGTGTCCAGCCTGGCGATTCCGTTGTTGATGGAGACCGCGTTGATCTGGCCGCTATGGGTATTGTTCGGTGCCAGTGCCGGTGGCTTGTTCACCTTGTCGCTGATCCTGATCGGCGAGCGCTACCGCGATGATGAATTGGTGCGGGCAAACGCCCATGTGGCGCAGTTGTGGGGCATTGGTTGCCTGCTCGGGCCGCTGTTGGCCGGGGCGGGCAGCCAGTGGATCAGTGGGCATGCGTTGCCGTTGATCATGGCCTTGGGGGCGGCGGGGTTGGTGCTGCTGACCCGGCGGCCTGGGGCTTTTGAGCCGGTGGCTGACTGAAGATGGCTGGGGCCGCTGCGCAGCCCCCCCAGCGGTCTCAAATCAAAGCATCTTCTCCAACCCCACCGCCTTGCTCACCCAGGCATTGAACCGCCGCCACATGCCGCCAGGCTCCTTGCTCAGCACATGCCGCCGGCCGTTGTCCTCAGTCACCCAGACCATCTTGCCGTTCTCCAGCAGCGGCTGGTAACTCAGCGCCGGCGCCATACCCTGCAAGGCCAGCTCGCGGGTGTATTCGGCCAGCTCCGGGCTGTCTACCAGCACGCCGACTTCGGTGTTCCACAACACCGAGCGTGGGTCGAAGTTGAACGAACCGATAAAGGTCTTGTGCCGATCGAACACGATCGCCTTGCTGTGCAGGCTCGAATCCGAACCGCCATGGAAATTCAGGCCGCGCCCGGCACTCGGATCACCCGGCTGCCGGCGCAGCTCGAACAGCTGCACTCCGTGTTCAAGCAGGGCGCGCCGATACGGCGCATAGCCGCCATGCACCGCAGGTACGTCAGTGGCTTCCAGCGAGTTGGTCAGCAGCCGCACCGACACTCCAGCGTCAGCCCGGCTGGTCAGATACACCAGCCCCGATTCACCCGGGACGAAATACGCCGACACCAGAATCAGCTCTTGCTTGACGTTGTTCAGGTCCGGCGCCAACTGCCGCGTCAGCAGCAGATGCGGATCCGGTTCGTCTTGCGCCAGCACCTTGCTCGGCGCGTCCCACAGCGCCTGGCTGTGGGCCCAGATCAGTTCGTTGCGCCAAGTGTCCAGGCGCGGCTGCGATTGATACGCCATCAGCCGGTCATACAGCGCCTTGCGTTTGATCCGCGCCTCGGCCAGTGACACCTCGAGACGCCTGCGGCTGGCGCGCAGGTCGTCGGCATCCGGCATGCTCCAGAGGAAATCGCCGATCGGCCGGCTGAGGGCGCTGTTCCAGTACTGATCGAAACTGTGTCCAAGCTGCTCGGCTACCGGGCCGACGCCGAGCATGTCGATGTCGGTGAAGTTCAGGTTGGGCTCGGCGTCGAAGTACTCGTCGCCCAGGTTGCGCCCGCCGACAATAGCCATGCTGTTGTCGACCAGAAACAGCTTGTTGTGCATGCGCCGGTGCTGGCGCGACAGGTTGAACAGGCGGCCGACGCCGCGGGTGACACCGGTACTGCGGCCCAGATGCAGCGGATTGAACACGCGCATATGGATGTTGGGGTGGGCGGCGAGGGTGGCCATCAACGTGTCGAGGCCGTCACTGGTGGTGTCGTCGAGCAGAATCCGTACGCGCACGCCACGGTCGGCGGCTTGCAGCAGTTCATGCACCAGCGCCCGGGTGCTGAGGCCGTCGTGGACGATGTAGTACTGCACGTCGATGCTGGCCTGGGCGTTGCGGATCAGCTCGGCACGGGCGCGGAAGGCCTCGTTGCTGTTGGGCAGCAGGCGAAAGCCCGAGCGACCTTCATAGGGCGCGGCCTGGCGCTGCACCGAGCGGCCAAAGGCCGAATCACTGGCCGGTAGCGCCTGGCTGACTTCACGAACCGGATTGACGCTGGCGCAGCCAGAAAGGCCGAGCAGCAGCGCCAGCATGAGAGGCAAAGCTCGCTGAAGTCTCAAGGATGAATCGTCCTGTGCGCAGAAGGCTGAGTGCTATGGACCATGCCAGGTGGGGCAAAGTTACGCCTCGCTGTGATCATCGACCAGCAGGCGCAAGGCGGTTTCGCCGACCTTGCGTACCGCCGCCTCGATCTCGGCGCTGGGCCGCGCCGCGTAGTTCATGCGCAGGCAGTGCCGGTACTTGCCGGAGGCGGAGAAGATACTGCCCACCGCGATCTGCACCCCTTGTTCCAGTAAAGCGCGGTTCAGCCGCAGCGTGTCGAAACTTTCCGGTAGCTCGACCCACAGCATGAAGCCGCCCTGCGGCCGGCTGACGCGGGTGCCTGGCGGGAAGTAGCGCGCCACCCAGTCGCTCATCAGATCGCGCCCGCGCTGATACTGGCTGCGCATCCGGCGTACATGCGGGTGGTAGTGACCGCCTGCGATGAAGTCGGCGATGGCCAGCTGCGGTTGCACACAGGTGCTGCCAGTACCGATGTATTTCATGTGCAGCACCCGCTCCAGATAACGCCCAGGCGCCACCCAGCCGATGCGCAGGCCCGGCGCCAGGGTCTTGGAGAATGAGCTGCAGAGCAGCACACGGCCGTCTTCGTCGAACGACTTGACCGTTGGCGGGCGCGGGTAGTTATAGGCCAGGTCGCCGTAGACGTCGTCCTCCAGAATCGCCACGTCGTAGCGCTGGGCCAGGGTCAGCAGGGCCTTCTTGCGCGCCTCGGGCATGATGTAGCCCAGCGGATTGTTGCAGCTGGGGGTGATCTGGATGAGCTTGATCGGCCACTGCTCCAGGGCCATTTCCAGCGCCTCCAGGCTGATCCCGGTGGTCGGGTCGGTGGGGATCTCCAGCGCCTTCATGCCCAAGCCTTTGAGCGTCTGCATGGCACCGTGAAAGCTGGGCGAATCCACCGCAACGATGTCGCCCGGTTCGCACACCGCGCGGATGCTGGTCGACAGCGCTTCGTGGCAGCCGGTGGTCACCACCAGATCGGCCGGGCTGACGTGGCAGCCGGAATCGAGCATCAGCCGCGCGATCTGTTCGCGCAGGGCGATGTTGCCGTGGATGTTGTCGTAATACAGGCCGGGCATGTCCTGGCGCCGGCTGAGCTGGGCCAGGCTGCGCAGCAAGGGCTTGAGGCTTGGACTGTTAACGTCGGGCATGCCCCGGCCAAGCTGAACCACGTCCGGCCGAGGCGTGCCGCGCACCAGCTCCAGCACCTGCTCCCACTGTGAAATCTCCACCGGCCGTTGCGCTGGCCGGGTCACGGCGGGCAGCGCTGGCAGGCTGCGATGGTCGGTAACGAAGTACCCCGATTTTGGCCGCGGCGCGACCAGGCCGTTGTCCTCGAGCATGCGGTAGGCCTGCTGTACGGTGCTCAGGCTGACCCCGTGTTCAACACTCAACGCGCGCACGGACGGCAGCCGCTGGCCGGGCCGGTAGAGACCTTGTTCGATGCGCGCGCCGAGCATCTCAGCGAGGTTCAGATACAGCGTCACGGCAATACTCCTGCAGCGCTCGAGGTGATTGACCAGTACAGATCGGGCAAAAATACAGCATTCAGCGCCAGATCCGCCAATTCTGTATGGGAATAATAAAGCTTTTTTGCGTCTGTATTGGCTATGGCTCAGGCGCGCATGCTTTCTCCACGGTGTATCTGGAACAGGAGCAAGCAGCAATGGGTGTTTTCAGTGATGTGCGCGTGCAACCCGCAGTGAAACAGCTTGAGGCGCGTCAGCCCCAGGTCGCCAGCGCTCAAGCAGGCTTTAGCGGTGCTGGCCTGATGCTGCACCGCTGGCGCACCCGGCGCGCCCTGCTCGAGCTCGATGATCAGCAACTGCGTGATATCGGCCTAAGCTGGGAGCAGGCGCGCCAAGAGGCCAGCAAGCCGTTCTGGAAGGCCTGAAGCGCGTGGCCTACGCCAGCTCTTTGAGTCGATGCCAGAGCATGCCCAGCGCCAACAGCGGCGAGCGCAGGTGCTGGCCGCCGGGGAAGGTCATGTGCGGCACCTTGGCGAACAGGTCGAAGCGCCCGCTGTGCTGGCCGCTGATCGCCTCGCCGAGCAGGCGTGCGGCCAGGTGCGTGGCGTTCAGGCCGTGACCGGCGTAGGCCTGGGCGTAATACACGTTGGTCTGGCTGGCCAGTCGGCCTACCTGCGGCAGACGGTTGGCGCCGATGCCGATCATGCCGCCCCATTGATAATCGATGCGCACGTCCGCCAGCTGCGGGAACACCTTGAGCATCTTCGGCCGCATGTAGCCGGCGATATCCTGCGGGTCGCGCCCTGAGTAGTGGCAGGCGCCGCCGAACAGCAGCCGGTGATCGGCCGAAAGGCGATAGTAGTCGAGCGCCACGCGTTGGTCGCAGACCGCCATGTTCTGCGGCAGCAAGGCCCGCGCGCGTCCCTCGCCCAGCGGCTCGGTGGCAATCACGTAGCTGCCGGCGGGCAGTACCTTGCCGCCCAGTTCGCGGTTGAGGTCGTTGTGATAAGCGTTGCAGCACAGCACCAGCGTGCTGGCGCGGACCGTGCCGCTGGCAGTGTGCACCTGCACTTGCGGGCCATAGTCGATGCGCGTGACCTCGGAGTGTTCGTGCAGGCGCACGCCCAAGCCCGCAGCAACAGCCGCCTCGCCTAGTGCCAGGTTGAGCGGATGCAGGTGGCCCGAGCCCATGTCGATCAGGCCGCCCACATAGCGCTCGGAGTTGACCACTGTGCGGATGTCTTCTGCCGGTACCAGACGCAGCTCATGGCCATAACCGAGGCTGCGCAGCTCTTCGGCGTCGTCGGCAAAGCCCTGCAGCTCGCCGGGCTTGTTCGCCAGGTCGCAGTAGCCCCAGGTCAGGTCGCAGGCAATCGCATGGCGCTCGACCCGCTGGCGGACGATATCCACCGCTTCCAGGCCCATCAGCTTGAGGCTGTGCACACCCTGCTCGCCGAGCACCGGCAAAAACTGCTCAAGGCCATGGCCGACCCCGCGAATCAGCTGACCACCGTTGCGCCCGCTGGCGCCCCAGCCGATTTTGCGCGCTTCGAGCAAGATCACCGACAGGCCGCGCTCGGCCAGTTCGATGGCCGTGTTCAGGCCCGAATAGCCACCGCCGACGATGCACACGTCGGCGCTGTGCCGGCCTTGCAGAGCCGGGTGATCTGTCTGTGGCGCGCTGCTGGCGGCGTAATAGGAGGCGGCGTGCTGCGCGCTGTGGATCATCGGATCGGCCTTGGCGAGGAGTCAAAGGCGGCGAGCATAAGCCGCTGATCAAGCTGGCGGCAAGCCAGGCGGGCTGCGGCGGTAAAAGGGCTTATACTCAGCGCACATTCCGCATCGTTATCGCTGTCACGCCATGTCCTGCAACCGCCACAAGATCCACTTTCTGCGCGAACTGATCCCTTCTTTCGAATGCGAGCCCGGCTGCCACGACTGCTGCGGGCCGGTGACCACCTCGGCGGAAGAAATGGCCGCACTGCCGCGTAAATCCGCTGAAGAGCAGGCCGTCGCGCTGGAGCGTCTCGACTGCGTGCACCTCGGCGCGCAAGGCTGCACGGTGTACGCTGAGCGGCCGATGATCTGCCGCCTGTTCGGCACCACGCCCCGGCTGGCCTGCCCGCGCGGGCGCGGCCCGGCCGAGCCGATCGAGCCCGAGGCGGAGCAACTGGTGCACCAGTTCATTGCCAGCACCCGCCAGGTGCTGGTCTGAACCTCAGTCCGGAATCGGCAGGCACAGGCTCTCTTTGACTTCTTCCATCACGATGTAGCTCTTCGACTCGCGCACGTGCGGCAGCTTCAGCAGGATGTCGCCGAGCAGCTTGCGGTACGATGCCATCTCGGAAATCCGCGCCTTGACCAGATAATCGAAGTCGCCTGACACCAGATGGCACTCAAGCACATGCGGCAGCTTGAGCACGGCGCGGCGAAACTCCTCGAAAGTATCCCCTGACTTGTAGTCCAGGCTGATCTCGACAAACACCAGCAGGCTGCCCTTGAGGTGCTGCGGATTGAGCCGGGCGTTGTAGCCCATGATGATCCCCTCGCGCTCCAGGCGACGCACGCGCTCGGTGCACGGGGTGGTGGAGAGGCCGACCTTTTCACCCAGCTCGGTGAACGAGATACGGCCGTCACTCTGCAGGATCCGCAGAATATTGCGGTCGATCTTGTCCAGTTCACGCTTGCTCTGATGCTGGGTTCGCATAGGGGATGCCCCTCCGTAAAAGCCGACACGGCCAAGAATTGTCGCCAAATATAGGCCTTTATATAGTGAAATGCACTGGCCGGTCCTTCATATACTGCGCCCATTCATGCCATATAAACAAAATGTCGCGGCGTGCCGCGTGCGAGGGATAGACGATGCGAGTTCTGGTGCTTGGTAGCGGTGTAATCGGTACCGCCAGTGCCTACTACCTGGCCCGGCAAGGTTTCGAGGTGACGGTGGTCGACCGCCAGCCAGCGGTGGCCATGGAAACCAGTTTTGCCAACGCCGGCCAGATCTCGCCAGGCTACGCCTCGCCCTGGGCCGCCCCGGGTGTGCCGCTCAAGGCCATCAAGTGGCTGCTGGAGCGCCACGCTCCGCTGGCGATCAAGCTCACTGGCGATGTAGACCAGTACCTGTGGATGGCGCAGATGCTGCGCAACTGCACCGCCAACCGCTATGCCGTGAATAAAGAGCGCATGGTGCGCCTGTCCGAGTACAGCCGCGACTGCCTCGACGAGCTGCGCGCCGAGACCGGCCTGAGCTACGAAAACCGTGCGTTGGGCACCACTCAGCTGTTCCGCACCCAGGCGCAGCTCGATGCGGCGGCAAAAGACATCGCCGTACTCGAGCAGTCGGGTGTGCCGTACGAGCTGCTCGACCGCGATGGCATTGCCCGTGTCGAGCCGGCCCTTGCCGGGGTTACCGACATTCTCGCCGGTGCCCTGCGCCTGCCAAACGACCAGACCGGCGACTGTCAGCTGTTCACCAAAAAGCTGGCCGAGATGGCCATCAAACTCGGCGTCGAGTTCCGCTTTGGTCAGGACATCCAACGCCTGGATCATGCCGGTGATCGCATCAACGGCGTGTGGATCGACAGCAAGCTGGAAACCGCTGACCGCTACGTGCTGGCACTGGGCAGCTACTCGCCGCAGATGCTCAAGCCACTGGGTATCAAGGCGCCGGTGTATCCACTCAAGGGTTACTCGCTCACCGTGCCGATCACCGACCCTGGCATGGCGCCGACCTCGACCATTCTCGACGAGACCTACAAGGTCGCAATCACCCGTTTCGACAACCGCATCCGCGTCGGCGGCATGGCCGAGATCGCCGGTTTTGATCTGTCGCTGAACCCGCGCCGGCGCGAAACGCTGGAGATGATCGTCAACGACCTTTATCCTCGCGGCGGCGACCTGAGCCAGGCCAGCTTCTGGACCGGCCTGCGCCCGGCCACCCCGGACGGTACGCCGATCGTGGGTGCAACCAGTTTCCGCAATCTGTTCCTCAACACCGGTCACGGCACCCTGGGCTGGACCATGGCCTGTGGCTCCGGGCGTTTGCTGGCCGACTTGATCGCCAAGTGCAAGCCACAGATCAGTGCTGAGGGCCTCGATATTTCCCGTTATGGCAACCACAAGGAGTTCGCCAAGCATGGCAATCCAGCGCCAGCTCACCAATGAGCGCATGAGTCAGATCGTCACCCACAACGGCACGGTGTACCTGGCAGGCCAGGTCGGTGATGACCTCAGCGCCGGCATCGAGCAGCAGACCCGCGAGACGCTGGCGACCATCGAGCAACTGCTCGACCAGGCCGGTACCGACAAGACCCGGTTGCTCTCGGTGACCATCTACATGAAAGACATCGACGCCGACTTCGCCGGCATGAACGCGGTCTGGGACCAGTGGCTGCCGGCCGGCGTCGCGCCAGCCCGGGCCACAGTTGAAGCCAAGCTGTGCGAGCCGGAAATCCTCGTCGAGCTGTCGGTGGTCGCTGCACTGCCGTAACTCGTTCCCCCACCCCGGCGCGGTGGCTACTTGCCCCCACCCGCCGTGCCGGGGGCTTATTCAACAACCCGTACTGCCAGAAGGCTGCCGCCATGCGTCCCGCCCGCGCCCTGATCGACCTCCAGGCCCTGCGCCACAACTATCGTCTGGCCCGTGAACTGTCCGGTGCCAAAGCCCTCGCCGTGATCAAGGCCGATGCCTATGGGCATGGCGCAGTGCGCTGTGCGCTGGCGCTGGAAGCCGAGGCCGATGGCTTCGCTGTGGCCTGTATCGAAGAGGCGCTGGAGCTGCGCGCCGCTGGTATCAAAGGGCCGATTCTGTTGCTCGAAGGATTCTTCGAAGCCAGCGAGCTGGCGCTGATCAGCGCCAATGATCTGTGGTGCGTGGTGCATTCGTTGTGGCAACTGGAAGCGATCGAACAGAGCGCTGTGGCCAAGCCGCTGAAGGTCTGGCTCAAGCTCGACAGCGGCATGCACCGAGTGGGTCTGCATCCAAAGGATTACCAACAGGCCTATCAGCGTCTGCTGGCCAGCGGCAAGGTGGCGCGCATCGTGTTGATGAGCCATTTCGCCCGCGCCGACGAGCTTGATGCACAGGCCACGGCGCAGCAGCTCGCGGTATTCGAAGAGGCGCGCCAAGGCCTCAGCGCCGAATGCAGCCTGCGCAACTCACCGGCCGTGCTTGGCTGGCCGCAGGTGCCGAGCGATTGGGTACGCCCTGGCATCATGCTGTACGGAGCGACGCCGTTCGAGGTGCCCCAGGCCGAGGCGAGCCGACTGCAACCTGTCATGACCCTGCAATCGCGGGTCATCAGCGTGCGCGAACTGCCTGCAGGTGAACCGGTCGGTTATGGCGCCAAGTTCCTCAGTCCACGGCCGACCCGGGTCGGCGTGGTTGCGATGGGTTATGCCGACGGTTACCCACGCCAGGCCCCAACTGGCACCCCGGTGCTGGTGGCCGGCAAGCGCAGCCAACTGATCGGCCGGGTGTCGATGGACATGCTCTGCATCGACCTGACCGATGTCCCCGAAGCGACCCTGGGCAGCCCGGTCGAGCTGTGGGGCAAGCAGGTGTTGGCCAGTGACGTGGCCGGGCATGCCGGGACCATTCCTTACCAGCTGTTCTGCAACCTGAAGCGGGTGCCACTGGAGTACATCGGCGAATAAAGCTGCGCTGCGAACGGCAGGGGTGTGGAGTGTTGTAAATACTGAACGGCATTGCCATGATATCGTTCACATTCGACCCCACCCCCACCGTTTCAGGAGGCGCAAGCTTTGGACGTCGGCGAACGACTGCAAGCCATCCGCAAGCTCAAGGGCCTGTCCCAGCGGGAACTCGCCAAGCGCGCGGGGGTAACCAACAGCACCATCTCGATGATCGAGAAAAACAGCGTGAGCCCGTCGATCAGCTCTCTGCGCAAGGTGCTCAGTGGCATTCCGATGTCGATGGTCGAGTTCTTTTCGGTAGAAATGGAAGTCGAAAGCCAGGCCCAGATCGTCTACAAGGCCCATGAGCTGATCGACATCTCCGACGGTGCGGTGACCATGAAACTGGTCGGCAAGTCGCATCCCAATCGCGCCATTGCCTTCCTCAACGAGGTCTACCCGCCTGGCGCCGACACCGGTGACGAGATGCTCACCCACGATGGCGAAGAGACCGGCATCCTCCTCGAAGGCCGCCTGGAACTGGTGGTCGGTAGCGAGACCTTTGTGCTCGAAGCTGGCGACAGTTATTACTTCGAGAGCACCCGCCCGCACCGTTTTCGCAACCCGTTTGCCGAGCCCGCACGCTTGATCAGTGCCGCAACACCGTCGAACTTTTGATCCAGCGCAGCGTATTGATTCGCCAATAGCCCTTTCTCTTGTGTGGTCGTTTCCCGGCTCTGACGGAGCCGCTATACTTTTCAACGCCCGCAATTCGTGGCTGCGGGCGTGATCAGCCACCATGAGGGTGAACGCGTGAATCAAATCAAGAAGATGCTGGCCATACCAGCTGCCGTTTTCGCCCTGTGGGCAGTCACCGCAAACGCGGCGACCAACGATGATATTGCCAAGCGCCTGGCGCCGGTCGGCCAGGTGTGTGTTCAGGGCCAGGAATGCAAAGGCATGGCCGTGGCGGCTGTGGCCAGCGGTGGCGCGGCCAAGTCGGCTGATGACGTGATCGCCAAGCACTGCAATGCTTGCCATGCCACTGGCCTGCTCAATGCGCCGAAGATCGGCGATACCGCTGCGTGGAAAGAGCGAGCCGATCATCAGGGTGGGCTTGATGGGATCCTCGCCAAGGCGATTACCGGGATCAACGCCATGCCGCCTAAGGGCACCTGCGCTGATTGTTCGGACGATGAGCTGAAGGCGGCGATTCAGAAGATGTCTGGGCTTTGACCTATCGATAGCCGGGGCCGCTGCGCGGCCCTTTCGCGACACAAGGCCGCTCCTACGCCGACCGCGTACCACCTGCATGAGCGGTCCCTGTAGGAGCGGCCTTGTGTCGCGAAAGGGCTGCGCAGCAGCCCCGACAATCCCAGCCCAGGTGCAGCAAATCCCGCCCGCCCACGGTCCAACCCCTGACCGCATGGACGTCACAGGAGGCACCGATGGCCCACAGCTGCAGCATCGACCAGGCCGTAGACCACGTTCTGGCCCATTTGCCTGCCCATATTCACATGGGCCTGCCGCTCGGCCTGGGCAAACCGAATGCCTTCGTCAACGCGCTCTATGCCCGCATCCGTGAGCTGCCCGAACGCCGCCTGACCATCTACACCGCGCTCAGCCTCGGCCGGCCGCCATTGGGCGATGGCCTGCAGAAACGTTTCCTCGAACCCTTCATCGAACGGGTCTTTGCCGACTACGAAGAGCTCGACTACCTGGCCGACCTGCGCGGCGACAAGCTGCCCGCCAATATCCGCGTCGAGCAGTTCTTCATGCAGCCCGGCAGCCTGCTGCACAGCAGCATGGCCCAGCAGGACTACGTCAGCAGCAACTACAGCCACGCCGCCCGCGATATCAACGCCAAGGGCCTCAACCTGATCGCGCAACTGGTGGCCGAAACTCCGGAGCGCCCAGATCACCTGAGCCTGGCCTGCAACCCGGACATCACCCTCGACCTGCTGCCGATGGTCGCCAAGCGCCGCGCCGCCGGCGAGACCATTCTTCTGCTCGGCCAGGTGCACACCGAGCTGCCGTATATGCCCGGCGCTGCCGAACTGGGGCGCCAGGCCTTCGACTTGTTGATCGACGAGCCCGAGCAGCGCCGGCTGTTTTCCACTCCGAACATGCCGGTGGCGACTCAGGACCATTGCATCGGCCTGCACGCCAGCGCCCTGGTGCGTGACGGCGGCACGCTGCAGATCGGCATCGGCGCCATGGGCGATGCGGTAACTGCTGCGTTGTTGGCGCGCCAGGGCGACAATGAGGGGTACCGCGCCGTGCTGGACGAGCTGGATATCCAGCCGTGGCTGGCGCTGATCGAACGTGAAGGCGGCCTGGATGGCTTCGCCCAAGGCCTCTATGGCTGCAGCGAAATGTTCGTCAACGGCCTGCTGGCGCTGGCCGAAGCCGGCGTGGTGCGACGCCCGGCCGATGAACACGGGGTGCTGGTGCACGGTGGTTTCTTTCTCGGCCCACGGGCGTTCTACCAGCGTCTGCGCGAGATGCCGCTGGAGCAGCGCCAGCGCTACGCAATGACCGCCATCAGCTACATCAACGAGCTGTATGGCCAGGAAGAACTGAAACGCCGCCAGCGCCGCGATGCACGCTTCATCAACACCGTATTCGGCATGACCCTGCTCGGCGCCGGCGTCGCCGACCAGCTGGAAGACGGTCGCGTTCTGAGCGGGGTAGGCGGGCAGTACAACTTCGTCGCCCAGGGCCACGCGTTGCAAGGCGGCCGCTCGGTGCTGCTGCTGCGCAGCTGGCGCGAGGCCGGTGGCGAGGTCAGCTCCAACCTGTACTGGACCTACGGCCACTGCACCATCCCGCGGCACCTGCGCGATATCGTCGTCACCGAATACGGCATCGCCGACCTGCGCGGGCAGACGGACAGCGAAGTCATCGCCCGGCTGCTGGCGATCAGCGATTCACGTTTTCAGGGCGAGTTGCTCGAGCAGGCCAAGGCCGCCGGCAAACTGGCCAAGAACTTCGTGCTGGATCAGCGCTTTTGCGACAACACCCCGGAGCGCCTCGAAGCGCTGCGTGAGCGGCATCCACGGTTGTTCCCGGAGTATCCGCTGGGCACGGACTTCACCGCCGAGGAGCGTGATCTGTTCAGGGCGCTGAACTGGCTCAAGAGCAAGTTCAAGCTGAGCGAGGTGCTCGAGCTGGGCAAGGCGGCGCTCGATGCACCGCCGCCCGAAGCCTATCCGGCGCAGCTGGCGCGGATGGGCCTGGAGCAGCCGCAGGGGCTGAAACAAGAGCTGTATCAGCGCCTGCTGCTGGCCGGGTTGCAGGCAACCCGGTGAGCGTCACTCGATGAAGGTGACCACGCCGCCTGCAAGCGACTTGACCCGCGCTAGCGACTCAACCCGGTAACCCTGGCTGTCGAGCTCGGCACGGCCGCCCTGGAACGACTTCTCGATGACGATGCCCAGCCCGGCAACGGTAGCGCCCGCCTGCTTGATGATCGAGATCAGCGCCTGCGAGGCCTTGCCGTTGGCGAGGAAGTCGTCGATAACCAGCACGCGGTCGCTGCTGTTGAGATGACGCGGCGAAATCGCCACGGTGTTCTCGGTCTGCTTGGTGAACGAATACACCGAGGCAGTCAGCAGGTTTTCGGTCAGGGTCAGCGACTGGTGCTTGCGGGCGAACAGCACCGGTACACCGAGTTTCAGGCCGGTCATGATCGCCGGAGCGATGCCCGAGGCTTCGATAGTAACGATCTTGGTCACGCCGGAGTCTGCGTACAGGCGGGCGAATTCGTCACCGATCAGCTGCATCAGGGCAGGATCGATCTGGTGATTGAGAAACGCGTCGACTTTGAGAACCTGGTCGGAAAGCACGATGCCTTCTTCGCGAATCTTCTGCTGCAGTGCTTCCACTGTGGTATTCCTCGATGTAGCAAAAAGTGGCCACGGCTGGCTGCCGTGACAAAAGTGTAAAAGGGTTCAGCGCTTGAGCATTGCCCGTATATCGGCCAAGGCGTTGTTGCCGCGCGCAGCTTTGACTTCAACCGGCGCATCGTCCAGACCTTCCCAGCACAGATCATCCGGCGGTAGTTCGTCAAGGAAGCGGCTGGGCGTGCAATCGATGATTTCGCCGTACTGCTTGCGCTTGGCAGCGAAGGTGAAGGCCAGGGTCTGGCGTGCGCGGGTGATGCCCACGTAGGCCAGGCGCCGCTCTTCTTCGATGGTGTCGGCCTCGATGCTGGAGCGGTGCGGGAGGATTTCCTCTTCCATGCCCATGATGAACACGTAGGGGAATTCCAGGCCTTTGGAGGCGTGCAAGGTCATCATCTGCACGCCTTCGGCGTTTTCCTCTTCTTCCTGCTGGCGCTCGAGCATGTCGCGCAGGACCAGCTTGCCGATGGCGTCCTCGATGGTCATGTCACCCTCTTCGTCTTTCTCGAGGGTGTTTTTCAAGGCATCGATCAGGAACCAGACGTTGCTGATACGGAAATCCGCCGCCTTGTCACTGGCGGTGTTCTGGCGGATCCAGTTTTCGTAGTCGATGTCGCGGACCATCTCGTGCAGCGCGGCAATCGGGTCGTCCAGCGCAACCTTGTGGCGAACGCCGTCGAGCCAGTGCTTGAAGCGCTGCAAACGCTCGGTGTAGCGCGCATCGAGGTGCTCGCCGAGGCCAATTTCGTCGCTGGCGGCGTACATCGACACGCCACGCTCGGTGGAATAGTTGCCGAGCTTTTCCAGGGTGGTCGAGCCGATTTCCCGGCGCGGCACGTTGATCACCCGCAGGTAGGCGTTGTCGTCATCCGGATTGACCAGCAGGCGCAGGTAGGCCATCAGGTCCTTGACCTCCTGGCGACCGAAGAAGCTGTTGCCGCCCGACAGGCGATACGGCACCTGGTGGTGCTGCAGCTTCAATTCGATCAGCTTGGCCTGGTAGTTGCCGCGGTAGAGGATGGCAAAGTCGCTGTAGGGGCGGTCGGTGCGCAGGTGCAAGGTGAGGATTTCCATGGCCACACGCTCGGCCTCGGTTTCCTCGTTCTTGCAGCGGATCACGCGGATTTCGTCACCGTGGCCCATCTCGCTCCACAGCTGCTTTTCGAAATCATGCGGGTTGTTGGCGATCAGCACGTTGGCGCAACGCAGGATGCGGCTGGTCGAGCGGTAGTTCTGCTCGAGCATGACCACCTTCAGCGACGGGTAGTCCTCTTTCAACAACATGAGGTTTTCCGGGCGGGCACCGCGCCAGGCGTAGATCGACTGGTCATCGTCGCCGACCACGGTGAACTGGTTGCGCATGCCGATCAGCATCTTCACCAGCAGGTACTGACTGGCGTTGGTGTCCTGGTATTCGTCGACCAGCAGGTAGCGCACCTTGTTCTGCCAGCGCTCAAGCACCTCGGGGTGCTCCTGGAACAGTTTGACCGGCAGCAGGATCAGGTCGTCGAAGTCCACCGCGTTGTACGCCTTGAGCGTGCGCTGATAGTGGGTGTAGACGATAGCGGCGGTCTGCTCGCGCGGATTGCGGGCTTTTTCCAGCGCCTCGGCGGGCATGATCAGCTCGTTCTTCCAGGCACCGATCATGTTCTTGATCTCGTCGATGCCGTCGTCGCCGGAGTACTCCTTCTGCATGATGTCCGACAGCAAAGCCTTGATGTCGGCCTCGTCGAAGATCGAGAAGCCCGGCTTGTAGCCCAGGTGCTTGTGCTCCTTGCGGATGATGTTCAAGCCCAAGTTGTGGAAGGTGCAGACGGTCAGGCCGCGGCCCTCACCTGCGCGCAGCAGGGTGGCGACCCGCTCCTTCATCTCGCGCGCGGCCTTGTTGGTGAAGGTCATGGCGACGATGTACTGGGCACGGATGCCGCAGTTCTGGATCAGGTGGGCGATCTTGCGGGTGATCACGCTGGTCTTGCCGGAGCCAGCACCGGCGAGCACCAAAAGAGGGCCGCCGACATAGTCACAGGCTTCTTGTTGCCGGGGATTGAGTCGGGACATGCTAGAACCGGGGTCGCCAGAAAATAGCCGCGCATTCTAACAGGCAAGTCACGCTTGTGGCGCGACCGTCTGACGCCGGAGTCAGACTTTTGTGACGTCCGGTGCCCTACCTGGCGGGAGTGGATCAGAGCATTGCCGCCACAATCGAGCTATTACTCAAATCAGATTTGCCGGTTGTACGACTTTTGGAGCAGGATGCGCGACAGAATACGACGGAGTGCAGCCCCGGGATGGGTGTTAATAAGAGTGAATATCATTTGACTCTTGAGGTAGGATACCCCCGTCACGGTTAACGATCTCGCCTAAGGAGCGCGCTTGTCCACGCCTGTCGAACCCTTGCGTTTGCTGCTGTTGGCCGATGAGCCGGAGTGGGCCGCCAGCTTGCGCGACTGCCTGCAGCCTTTGGCTGACAGCGCGGTGCTGTTGACCGCGCCCAACTGGGAGGCGGTCAACAGCCTGTTTGCCCATGACCGTCAGGCGGTGGTGCTGGCAACGCCTGCGCTGCTGCCGACCCCGGGCCGCTGCGAGTTGCCGACCATTGTCCTGCTCGAAGACGAGCCCGAGGCGCCGCCTGCCGGCGTCAGTGACTGGCTGGTGCGGGCGCAACTGAGCAGTGACAGCCTGCGCCGCTCGCTGCGTCATGTGCGCGAGCGCGGCGTGCTGGTCGCCACCCTGCAGCGCCTGGCCGAACAGGACCCGCTGACCGGCATCGCCAACCGTCAGGGCTTTCAGGCCCTGCTGACCACGCGCCTGGCCGAACACGACGGCCGTGGCGTTGCTCTTGGCCATCTGGATCTGGACAACTTTCGCCACGTCAACGATGCACTCGGCCATCAGGGCGGCGACCGGCTGATCCTGCAGGTGGTGACCCGGCTCAAGTTGCAGCTCGAGGCGAGCGATCAGCTGGCCCGGCTGGGCAGCGACGAATTCGCCCTGCTGATCGACACCCGCCGCGAGCCGAACCGCGCCGAATGGGTGGCCGAGCGCATCGTCGAAGCGCTGGGTGAGCCGTACTGGGTCGATGGCGAAAGCCTGCTGGTGGGCTGCAGCCTGGGTCTGGCCCATGCCCGCGCGCAGGCCGGCGCCGACCCACTGATGTGGCACGCGCACATCGCCATGCGCCAGGCCAAGAGCGTGCAGGGTTGCAGCTTTCATGTGTTCAACGAGCGGATCAACCGCAACGCGCGCAGCCTGGCTGACCTTGAAGGCGAACTGCGCCGCGCCCTGCGCCGCGACGAGCTGGAATTGCACTACCAGCCACGGCTGAACCTCGTCGATGGCCGCATCGTTGGCCTCGAAGCACTTGTACGCTGGAACCACCCCGAACGCGGCCTGCTGCCGCCGAGCGAATTCGTGCCGCTGGCCGAGCAGAGCGGCCTGATCGTGCCGCTCGGCTACTGGGTCATCTCACGTGCCCTGCGCGACATGCAGGGCCTGCGTGAGCACGGCATTGCGCCGCTGCACATGGCGGTCAACCTGAGCTTTCGCCAGTTTCAGGACAGCCAGCTGCTGGCGACCCTGAGCCGGCTGATCATCGAGCATGGCGTCGATGCCCGATGGCTTGAGTTCGAGCTGACCGAAACCGCGGTGATGCGCCGCAACGAGCTGGTGCGCCAGACCATGGACGCCCTGGGCCGCCTGGGCGTGCGCTTCTCGCTGGATGACTTTGGCACCGGTTTTTCGTCGTTCGTGCACCTGAACAGTCTGCCGATCACCTTGCTCAAGGTCGACCGCAGTTTTGTCGGTGGTATGGAGCTGCGCGAAGAAAACCGCAAGCTGGTCCACGCGATGATCAACCTGGCGCACAACCTCAATCTCGAAGTGGTCGCCGAGGGTGTCGAAAGCGAAGAGCAGATGACACTGCTGCGCGGCTTTGGCTGCGACCAGGTGCAGGGTTTTCTGGTCAGCCAGCCGCTGCCCGTAGATGAACTGGTGACCTACTTGCAGCAGGTGCCGGTCGCGGCGATTCGCGCTGTTTGAGGGATCGGGGGCTGCTTTGCAGCCCTTTCGCGACACAAGGCCGCTCCTACGCCGACCGCGCAATATCTAGACGACCCGGTCCTCTGTAGAGCGGCCTTGTGTCGCGAAAGGGGCGCATAGCCCCCCAGCATTCCCACTGTCACAGCAATAACCGTCAAACCCCCACAGCGGCCTTGCGCAGCATCCGCCGCATCCGCCATTCGAAGGCGCAGGTCAGCGCCACCGAGGAGCAGGCCAGGCCCAGCGCCAGGCCCCACCAAATGCCGAGTGCACCGCCGCCGAGGTTGAAGGCAAACAGCCACGCACTTGGCGCGCCGATCAGCCAATAACAACCCAGACCGATCAGGAAGGTGGTCTTGGCGTCTTGCAGGCCGCGGATCGAACCCATGGCGATGGTCTGCACGCCATCGAACAACTCAAACCACGCCGCCACCATCACCAGCCCCACTGCCAGCTGGAAGATGCCGGCAAAGGCAGGGTCATTGCGGTCGATGAACAATCCCACCAACTGCTCGGGCAGCAACAGGAACAGCGCGGCGAAGGCAAACATCAACAGCGCACCAAAGCAGATACCGACCCGCCCGGCACTGCGCGCTGCAAGCAGGTTGCCGCCGCCGTAATACAGGCCAACCCGCATGGTCACCGCATAAGACAACCCGGTCGGCACCATGAACGCGGTCGAGACGATCTGCAGGGCGATCTGATGCGCCGCCAGCTCGGTGCTGCCGAGCACACCCATGCACAGCGCGGCGAAGGCGAACAAGCCGACTTCGACCATGTACGTGCCGCCGATCGGCAGGCCCAGCCGCCACAGCTCGCGCAACGCCGACAGCGATGGCCGCGCCAGGCCCTTGCGCAGCGGGTAGGCGTCGTAGAAGCGGTGCCAGCGGATATACAGCGCCAGGGCGATGGCCATGCCCAGCGAGACCAGCGCGGTGACCAGGCCAATGCCGACCAGGCCGAGTTTGGGCAAACCGAACATGCCCTCGATCAGTGCATGGTTGAGCAGGTAGTTGAGCACCGTGCCGACCAGGCTGATGACCATCACCGGCGTCGACCGGCCAAGGGCGCTGGTGAAGCCGCGCAAGGCCATAAACGTCAGGTAGCTGGGCAGTGCCAGTGGCAACAGGGTGAGGAAGGCCATGGCCGCCTCGACGTTTTCCGGCTGCTGGCCAAACATCAGCAGCACCGGGCCGAGGTTCCACAATGCCAGCGCGGCGCCTAGCGCCAAAGCCCAGGCCAGCCAGATGCCGGCTTGAGCGAGGCGGGTGGCGCCGGCGATATCCCCGGCACCCTTGCGGATCGCCACCAACGTGCCGACGGCGGCAATCACGCCCAGACAGAAGATCGACACGAACGAATAGCTCGCCGCACCCAGGCCGCCACCGGCCAGGGCCTGCGGGCTGATCCGCGCCATCATCAAGGTGTCGGTCAGCACCATCAGCATATGCGCCAACTGCGAGGCAATCAGCGGCCCGGCCAGGCGCAGCAGAGCCTTGAGTTCAACGGTGGGCGCGACGTGCATGGTGAGAGTCCTTGATGCTGGGGGATGAACAGGAGGTGGATTCTGAGGCCTGGGTCAACTTTCCACAAAAGGATAAATGCGATCGTTGCCATGAGTTGAACTCATGTATGTATGATTTGGCCTGCCAGTTCGTGCTCCCCCGTATTGCAGGTGCCCCATGTCCAGACAACTCCCTCCGCTCTATGCGCTGCGCGCATTCGAGGCGGCTGCACGGCATTCCTCGTTCACTCGCGCAGGCGAGGAGTTATCGATTACGCAAAGCGCCGTCAGCCGGCACATCCGCACGCTGGAGGAGCACTTCGGCTGCCGCCTGTTCGGGCGCAGCGGCCGCAGCCTGCAGCTGACCGAGGCGGCGCGGATGCTGCTGCCCGGCGTGCGCGATGGCTTCGCAGCGCTGGAGCGCGCCTGCGATACCTTGCGCGGCGAAGATGACATCCTGCGCATGAAAGCCCCGTCGACCCTGACCATGCGCTGGCTACTGGCGCGGCTGAGCCGCTTTCGTCATCTGCAGCCGGGCAACGAAGTGCAACTGACCAGTGCCTGGATGGACGTCGATCATGTCGATTTCAATCACGAGCCGTTCGACTGCGCGGTATTGCTCAGCGATGGCCAGTTTCCGGTCGACTGGGAGGTGCGGCGGCTGTTCTCCGAGTTGCTGATCCCGGTCGGCGCTGCGCAGCTGATCGACGAGGGGCCTTGGGATGAGCAGCGCCTGGCCGGCATCGAACTGCTGCATCCGACCCCGGACAAACGTGACTGGCGCAGCTGGCTGGCGCGCATGGGCCTGGCCGACAAGGTTTCGCTCAAGGGTGGGCAGGTTTTCGACACGCTTGAACTGGGCATGATCGCTGCGGCGCGTGGCTACGGGATCTCCATGGGCGATCTGTTGATGGTGGCCGAAGACGTCGCTCAAGGCCGGCTGAGCCTGCCGTGGCCGACCGCAGTGGCCAGCGGCATGGACTATTACCTGGTCTGGCCACGCACCAGGCCCGGCACAGAGCGCCTGCGCCGCTTGAGCGGGTTTCTTCAGGAAGAGGCGGCAGCAATGGATTTGCCAGCGGTACAGATCCTTACGGCGCTGGCCGAGTAAAACGTTTGCGAATATCCCGGTCCGACACTCAAGTATTCACCCGCGACGCCGATTTAATGGCACCAGCGTCCCGCTAGAGGGCGCGATTACCCGTCGATAAGCGCGGGCGGTCAGCGCGATCAGGATGATCCCGGCCACTTGCCAGGAGCTTGCACATGTCTCAACCCCGTGCCCGGATTGCCTCACAGCTCGGTATCGCCCTCGCCATCGTGCTGGCGCTGGTGATCACCGGCAGTACCCTGTTTGCCCTGCGCTCGCTGGACAACGCCAACCTCGCCACCCGCCAGGAACACCTGGCCAGTGAAGCGCGGCTGCTGGCCGACCAGCTGGATACCTTCCATGGCTCGCTGAAGGACAACACCCAGCGCCTCAGCGGCCTGTTCGAGCGCCGCTTTGCCTCGGGTCTGAGCCTGCATGCCGGCGAGACCGCCACTGTCGCCGGCCAGGCCACGCCGGCGCTGTATCTGGGTGAGCGCCTGCTCAACAACGATTTCCAGCAGGTCGACGAGTTCAAGCAGATGACCGCCGGCGTCGCCACCGTGTTCGTGCGCAGTGGCGATGACTTCATCCGCATCAGCACCTCGCTGACCAAGCAGGATGGCAGCCGCGCCATCGGCACCCAGCTCGACCGCCAGCACCCGGCCTACGCCAAGTTGATGGCTGGGCAGACCTATGTTGGCCGCGCCGCACTGTTCGACCGCAATTACATGACCCGCTATGTGCCGGTGAGCGATGGCAGCGGCCGAGTCATTGCGGTGTTGTTCGTCGGCTTCGACTACACCGATGCGCAGAACGCCCAGTTCGCCAACCTCAACCGCTTCCGTATTGGCCACACCGGCTCGCTGGCGCTGCTCGACGAGCAGGGCAAGTGGCTGGTGCCGCCGGCTGATGTGGGCAATGCCGAGGCGGCCGCGCAAGCCGTCAAGAACCTCGCTGCAGAGCCGGGTACTGGCAGCTTCTGGGACAACGCCGACCAGCAGATTTTCAGCGTTGCCATGCCGTTTGCCGAAGGCCCGTGGACAGTTGTTGCGAGCATGCCCGAAGCCGAGATTCGCGACGTGACATGGAGTGTCGGCCTACGCCTGGCGATCGGCAGCCTGCTGGCCATGCTGCTGGCGGTGGCGGCGACGCTGTTCCTGCTGCGGCGCAAGCTGCGCCCACTGAGCGACCTGCTGCATCAGGCTGAAGCCCTGGGCGCGGGTGATCTGAGCGCGCGCCTGACGGTCAGCAGCAACGACGAGATTGGCCAGTTGGCCCGCAGCTTCAACCAGATGGGTGAAGCACTGTCGACCATGGTTGCGCACATTCGCAGCGCCTCCGAGCAGGTCAGCGGCCGTGCTCGTTCGCTGGCCGGGCTGTCGTCTGGTGCGTGCGAAGGCATGGAGCAGCAGTCTGGCGAAATCACCAGCATGGCTGGCGCCGTCGAAGAGTTCAGCGCCACCTCGATGAACATTGCCGACAATATGGCCGGCACCGAACGCATGGCCCGCGACAATGCCGAGCACACCCGGGTTGGCCGTAGCGCGATGAACGAAGCGTCAGCCTCGCTACGCCAGATCGCCGATGCCCTCGGCGGCACTGCTGAGGTCATGGACACCCTTGGCGCCCGCTCGCAGGAAATCGGCGGCATCGTCGGGGTGATCACCGCCATCGCCGAGCAAACCAACCTGCTCGCGCTCAACGCGGCAATCGAGGCCGCTCGCGCCGGTGAGCAGGGCCGTGGCTTTGCCGTGGTGGCCGATGAGGTGCGCGGCCTGGCGGCGCGGACCCGTTCGGCAACCGACGAGATTTCCGGAATGATCGGCAGTATCCAGCAGCAGACCGGGCACGCCATCAGCACCCTGCAGCAGGGCAACCGGCTGATGCAGGAAGGCCTTGAACGCAACGTCAAAGTGGCTGATGCGCTGGCCCAGATTGACCAGCAGAGCCGCGACGCCGGTGAGCAGTTTGCCGCGATCAGCGCTGCCACTCAGGAGCAGAGCAGCACCGCGACCTTGCTCAGCCGCAACCTGCAGAGCATCGCCCAGGCCAACAGCGAGCAGCACGATGTGGCCAATGAACTGGCCACTACCGCGCGTGAGCTGGAAGGCCTGGCGGCCCAGTTGCGCCAGGAAGTGGATCGCTTCCGCGTCCGCTGACAGCGGCAGCCGCCGCGCAGATCGGCCTGCGTAGCGGCTGCAATCAGGCGAGGGTTACAGCGCGCTCAGGTTCAGTGCCTGCGCACAGGCCTGCAGCGAGCGCTGTTCGCTCTGCGCGTATAGCGCCAGCTCGTCCTGCACCGCCAACCCCAGCGCCGCCTCGAACGCTTCGCGGTTGGCATTGCTGCCGTAGTTGGCCTGGGCATCGTCGCCCAGGTTGGACTGGAAGATCCCTGCCGCACTGACCGGCAGGAAGTCTTCGTAAACCAGCGCCTCGAAATGCACATGCCCGGCGTCGATCAGGCCCTGCAAGGTGCTCGGCCGGCCAGCTTCGTTGCGCGCTGCCAGGCCCTTGTCGGTGGCGAAATAACGGAAGTAGGCCAGGCCCTGCTCGCGCAACTGCGCCAGGTCATCGGGGAACTCGGCGAACTGCGCCTGGAGCAACTGCTGGTAGCGCTCGGCATTGGCCTCGGTCGGCACCCCGCCGAGCGCTGCGCGGGTCGCATCGAGCAAGGTGTCGTACAGCGCCCGGCCCTTGGGCGTCAGCGCTGCTCCACGCTGTTCGATTTCGCCGAAGCGCGCGGTATGGCTGCCTTCGCTGCCGGCCTGATCGGTGAAGGCGACCTTCTCTTGCAGGGCCTTGAAGCTGGTCTGACGCAGCAGGATCGGGTGGCGCCGGGTTGGCGGGCCTTCGACCACTGCCTTGGGGGGAATGCCCTTGGCCGGCATGCCCAGCTGAATCGCATCGATGTCCAGCGTGCGCGGGGTCAGGTGATTGATGTGCGGGCCTTTGAACGCCACCACATCGGCGATCAGCCGGTGCTGGTCATGCAGTTGCTGGTACTGCTCGGCAGTCACCGTCGCCTGCTGGTGCCAGCGGAAGGTGTGCAGCGCCTCCTGCACAAAGGCCTCGGCGTCGGCGGCGTTGAGGCCGTTGTTGCGCTCACATTGGGCGATCAGTTCCAGCACCTGCGGAGTGAAGATCTGTCGCTTGGCGAGAATGCTCGCAGCCAGCTCGCGCAGTTGCGGGTTGGCGATCAGCTCCAGGCGCAGCAGCGAAGTGAACACACGGAACGGGCTGACGTGCAGCGACTGCTCATGCACTGCGCGAAACGCCGTCGAGTGCACCGGCACGCCCGCCGAGCTCAGGTCGTAGTAACCCACCGGCTGCATGCCCATCACCGCGAACAGGCGGGCGATGGTGGCCAGCTCGGCGGCGGTGCCAACGCGGATGGCGCCATGGCGTTCGTGGTCGAGACGCTCGATTTCGCCGGTCCAGCGCAGCGCTTCAGCGACCTGCGGCTGTTGCTGCATGACCTGCTGGTTGATTTCGCTGACCAGCTCCAGCAGCGTGCCATAGAGCGGCACTTCCTGTTTGTACATGAGCGACATGGCGGCAGAGAACTGCGCACGGATGCTGTCTGGGCTGACGAAATCATGGGCGGGCATCGCAAGCTTCCTGGTGGTTAATTGGACCATTACATGAAAACTGGGAATGGACTGCCGCCACAAGCGAAAAAAAGTAGAGGTGTCATTCCCTTTATGATTGATGTTGCCAATGATTGGGGCTGCTTCGCAGCCCTTCGCGGCGGTCCGGCGTCCCGGTGAACCCGCTCCCACAAGGGTTTTGCAGTGCTGCCGAACCCTGTGGGGGCGGGCTTGCCCGCGAAGGCCGCGAAGCGGCCCCCGACACTATCAGCCTCCAAGCTGAGTTTTGATCCACTCCACCAAAGCCCGCACCTTCGGCACTTCGGCCGCATGCTCGGCATACGCCAGATAATGCGCGCCATTACTGCGCATAGCATGCTGCCATGCAATCACCAAACTGCCCTCGGCCAGCTCCTTCTCCGCCAGATAACGCGGCACCAACGCCACCCCGCAGCCCGCCTGAGCCGCGCTCAAGGCCATATAAAAGGTGTCGAAGCGCGGCCCGTGGTAGCTGTTGTCGGTGTGCAGGCCCTGCTCCAGGAACCACTCATGCCAGGCCTCAGGCCGTGAAGTGCTTTGCATCAACACCAGTTCGGCCAGCGCACTGGCATCGCTCAACTCACGCCCTTGCAGCAGTTCAGGCGCACACACCGGCACCACTTCCTCGTCGAACAGCTGCACGCAGGTTGCCCCCGGCCAGGTGCCCTGGCCAAAGAAGAACACCACGTCGGCAGAGCCTTGCAACAGCGAGAACGGCTCCATCTCGTTGCGGATATCCAGGTGGATATTCGGGTAGCGTTTGCCAAAACCCTTGAGGTGCGGGATTAACCAGCGCACGCCAAAACTCGGTTGAGTAGCTACCTTCAATATCTCGGTCTGCTCGCCGTACGTCAGGATGTAGCGGCTGGACATGTCGACCTGGGTGAGGATCTTGTTCACCTCGGCCAGGTACAGGCTGCCCGCAGGCGTCAGCTGCAAGCGCCGGCGAATGCGCAGGAACAGGTGGTGGTGAAGCATTTCTTCAAGCTGCGCGACCTGTTTGCTGACCGCACTTTGGGTCAGGTGCAGCTCTTCGGCAGCGCGGGTAAAACTCAAGTGACGGGCTGCAGCTTCAAAGCACTGCAGGGCCGTCATCGACGGTACCAGACGTTTCGACATGGCAGTCTCTATGCAAGGGGATCATGACCTGACGGAATGATATGCGGAATAAAGGTCGTTTGTTGCACTGCTGTGATCGGATTAATACTGATCCACATCATATTTACCACCCTTCAGCCGATTTAGGAGAAGCACGATGGTTGCTGCATTGCTCGAGCGCCTTGGCGTCGCCGCCCAGGCCTACACCCAGGGCGACTACCCTGTTCACACCCCGATCGACGGTAGCCAGATCGCCACGGTGAAACTGCTCGGCAAGGCCGAGACCACCGCCTGCATCGACCAGGCCCACGCCGCCTTCGAAGCCTGGCGCACTGTACCGGCCCCGCGTCGCGGCGAGCTGGTGCGGCTGTTTGGCGAAGTCCTGCGTCAGCACAAGGCCGAGCTTGGTGAGCTGGTCTCGATCGAAGCCGGCAAGATCACCCAGGAAGGCCTGGGCGAAGTGCAGGAAATGATCGACATCTGCGACTTCGCCGTCGGCCTGTCGCGTCAGCTGTACGGCCTGACCATCGCCTCCGAGCGCCCCGGCCATCACATGCGTGAGTCGTGGCATCCGCTGGGCGTGGTTGGCGTGATCAGCGCCTTCAACTTCCCGGTGGCGGTGTGGGCGTGGAACACCGCGCTGGCGCTGGTAGCCGGTAACGCCGTGGTCTGGAAACCGTCCGAAAAGACCCCGCTGACCGCACTGGCCTGCCAGGCGCTGTTCGAAAAAGCTCTGCTGGCCTTCGGTGATGCACCGGCCGGCCTGGCCCAGTTGGTGATCGGCGGCCGCGAAGCCGGCGAAGCGCTGGTCGACGACCCACGTGTACCGCTGGTCAGCGCCACCGGCAGCACCCGCATGGGCCGTGAAGTCGGCCCACGGGTTGCCGCACGCTTTGGCCGCAGCATCCTCGAACTGGGCGGCAACAACGCCATGATCCTTGCGCCGAGTGCCGATCTTGATCTGGCTGTGCGCGGCATTCTGTTCTCCGCCGTCGGCACCGCTGGCCAGCGCTGCACCACCCTGCGTCGGTTGATCGTGCACCGTTCGATCAAGGACGAAGTGGTTGCCCGCGTCAAAGCCGCTTACGGCAAAGTGCGTATCGGTGACCCGCGCGAAAACAACCTGGTCGGCCCGCTGATCGACAAGCAGTCGTTCGACGCCATGCAAGGCGCACTGGCCAAGGCCCGCGACGAAGGTGGCCAGGTGTTTGGTGGTGAGCGTCAGCTGGCCAGCCAGTACCCGAACGGCTACTACGTGACCCCGGCAATCGCCGAGATGCCTGCGCAGAGCGAAGTGGTCCGCCACGAGACTTTCGCACCGATCCTGTACGTGCTGGCTTATGACGATTTCGAGGAGGCCTTGCGCCTGAACAACGAAGTGCCACAAGGCCTGTCGTCGTGCATCTTCACCACCGACCTGCGTGAAGCCGAGCGCTTCCAGAGCGCAGCCGGCAGCGACTGCGGCATCGCCAACGTCAACATCGGCACCAGCGGTGCAGAGATCGGTGGCGCGTTCGGCGGCGAGAAAGAAACCGGCGGCGGTCGCGAGTCGGGTTCGGATGCCTGGAAAGGCTACATGCGTCGCCAGACCAACACCGTCAACTACTCACGCGAATTGCCGCTGGCGCAGGGCATCGTGTTCGACTGATGATCGCAGGCGGGGGCCTCGGCCCCCTTTCGCGGCCGTGTGCCGCGAGCGGCCGCCTGGCGGCCACACCGTAACAAGAAAAATAAGCTGAGGCCGGTCATGCCCGAATTGCATCAACAATGTCTCTGGGAACACGTCACCCCGGCGAGCGTCGCCGTGCAGGCCCTGGCGGGCGAGCACAAGGCCGACGTCTGCGTCATCGGTGGCGGTATCACCGGCCTGTCGGCAGCGATCCATCTGCTCGAACAGGGCAAGTCGGTGATCGTTGTCGAAGCCTGGAAAATCGGCCACGGCGGCTCCGGGCGCAACGTTGGCCTGGTCAACGCCGGCACCTGGATTCGCCCCGACGATGTCGAAGCGACCCTCGGTCAACAACAGGGCAGCCGCTTGAACAAGGCCTTGGGCGAGGCACCCGCCGAGGTGTTCGCCATGATCGAGCGCCTGGGCATCGACTGCCAGGCCCAGCACAAAGGCACTCTGCACATGGCGCACAACGCCACTGGCCTGGCTGACCTGGAGGCGCGCCATCAGCAATGGAGCCGGCGCGGCGCCAACGTCGAACTGCTGACCGGCGCGCAGTGCCAGGAATACTGCGGTACCGACAAGATTTCCGCCGCGCTGCTTGACCACCGCGCCGGCACCATCAACCCGATGGCTTACACCCAAGGCCTGGCTGCTGCAGTTGAGCGGCTGGGCGGCAAGTTGTTCCAGCAATCCTCGGTCGAAGGCCTGCAGCGCGATGGCGCTGGCTGGCAGGTCAACACCGGCAAAGGCGTGGTCCGTGCCGATAAGGTGGTGATCTCCACCGGCGCCTACACCGAGGGCGACTGGAGCAACCTGCAAAAGCACTTCTTCCGTGGCTATTACTACCAGGTTGCCTCGGCACCGCTGCAAGGCGCAGCCGCCGACAAGGTGCTGCCCCATGGCCAAGGCTCGTGGGATACCCGTACCGTACTCAGCAGCATCCGCCGCGATGACCAAGGCCGCCTGCTGCTCGGCAGCCTCGGTCGGGTCGACAACAAGCCGGCATGGTTCGTACGGCGCTGGGCCGACCGCATTCAGAGCCACTACTACCCGGAGCTGGGCAAGGTCGACTGGGAAATGCACTGGACCGGCTGCATCGACTTCACCCCCGATCACCTGATGCGCCTGTTCGAACCTGCACCGGGGTTGGTCGCGGTGACCGGCTACAACGGTCGCGGCAATACCACCGGTACCGTGATTGGCCGGGCCTTTGCCGAGTTTCTGCTCAAGGATGACCCCGAGCGCCTGCCGGTGCCGTTCTCGCCGATGAAAGCTGTCAGCGCGCCGTCGTTGCGTACTGCGTTCTATGAGTCAGGCTTCTCGCTGTACCACGCCGGCCAGTGCTTGCGCGTGGTCC
>NZ_VXCX01000016.1:0-93789 GCF_052850745.1 Pseudomonas sp. 1121_17 | reverse complement strand
GGGGGATGGAGCTGTTGGCGGTGGGGACAGAGCAGGCACTGGCATCTCTTGGCCGGAGGAGTGCCTCGGCGAGGGGAGCGAGTATCAGCCTGGGGCGGTATCGTTTATGGGGTGCAGCCTTGGCTGGGGCTGGCGGACTGGTGAGCGCAGTCTTGGACGTAATGGATGCGATCAATGCGAGTAAAAGTGCGATACCCTCTGTAAGTAGACGAGTAAGTTTAACCGGTGCTTACTCAATAAGAGCAGCTGCGACTTCCGCCTTAGTCTTAGCGCAGGCAGGCACTGCATTTGCGCATGCCGGGCCTTTGTTTGAATGGCTTGCACTCCGAAACGCAGGAGTGGAGAGAGCGTCCATGCAAACTCTAGCGGGACTTTCAGCTCGACTTGCTGCCAACAGAGCCGCAAGTCTGCTCCTGAGCAGAATAATACTCGTCAGCGGGTGGGCTGTTCTAGCAACGACAGTGCTAATCATGATCGTTGATGACAATGCTCTCGAGAAATGGTGCAGTAAATGCTGCTTCAGGATCGATATAGCAAATGAAGGTTACGAGACTGATCTGAACGAATTGGCGGAGCTACTCAGCATCGCGCACGAGGGTATGTAATGTATCTTATTGAGTGGCAGGCTTGGGAGCTTGTGATAGATCAGACGCACTCTACTGGAGCCAAGAATAGTAAAACCCCTAGCCTCCCACTGGTTTACGAGTCTGATGAAGCAAGGGATGTTCAAGCAGCACAGCAAAAAGCCAGCGACAAGCCGAGAATCAGAGGCCCTGTCTACACTCTCTCAAACCACATATTGGAGGTGCGAGCAGGAGCCTCAGAAGATAAACGCGGACTCATAAGTATGCTATCAGCGATGGTTCTCAGCCTTATATCAATTGGCGCAATAGCCACAGCGCACTACGCTTCCGAGTTAATCTTTAGCATTGCTGATACTGGCAGAAGCGTTGCACCTGACATCTTATTTCTAGCCATGTTCTTCTTTGCACTAACCTCCTGCTATGCAGCAGCATATCTTAAATATGGGCTTAAAATCACGCGCCTGGAAATGTTCACCTCGCGGCACTTACTGGTTCGATTCAACAGACTCACCGGCCAGGTCCACCTCCACCGTCCTTTATACTGCGGTGGCGTGGTGACCTTACCATGGCACGGAATTACATCATCGGCGGCACCAGGCGGCAACGGCGGAGCTCTCACGCTTTCTCTCTTCTGGTCATCCCAAACTACCAAGATGTTATATCCGGAAATTGTATGGATCGGGAAAGTTTCCACTAACCCTCATGAAATCCAGGCCGAATGGGAGTTCATCCGCCGTTTCATGGACGAAGGCCCTGAGGGCCTCCCCCGCCCACGCATCACTTCACATTTCCCTTGGCCATGGCAGGCATTCACTCCGCAGTTCGAGGGCCTTAGCCATTACTTCCGGCATTCTTCGCAGATCATCAAGTTAGGCCTTGTTCTCATCTCGCCCGCCTTCCTCATCATCGGCCTGGGCCACTGGCTAAGCCTGCTGCTGTGCTGGAAACCGCGCTGGCCAAAAATCATCCGCGAAGCAGGACTACCCGGTAAACCCATCCCGCCGCTAACCACTTTGGCCGACAGGCCGCCTCATATCCAGGAGCGCCTGCGTGAGAACGCCCATCTTTGGGCCATACGCCCGGGCCAGCGGCCGGCGAAAAAACCACGCGCTACCCGTAGGCGAGCCAAGCCCGGCAACCAGTCCACTACAGTCAAGGAGTCCTCCACCGATGAAACCCATCGTGCTGATCGGCCACAAACATAACTGCCCAATTCACGGCACCGGCGAAGTGGTCTCGGGCACCTCTGCGACAATGGTCGGCGGGCGCGAGGTTGCTTGTGTTGGCGACCGCATAAGCTGCGGCGCCGTCATTGCAAGCGGCTCGCCAAGTTATGCCATCGCAGGCAAGGCCGTGGCGCGACTTGGGGACACCACTGACCATGGCGGCACGCTGATCGAGGGCGACAGCGGCTGGCTGGTCGGATGAAGTATCGATGTCACTGGGCCCAGTGCACCGCCTAAGCTTGTACCTATCTGTCACTGCCGGAGCCAGCCATGCCCTCCCCTGACCCTGCAACCCGCCTCCAGCAAAGCTGGCATGACAACGCCCACGCCTGGATTGAAGCCGTGCGCAGTGGCAGCATCGAAAGCCGCCGCCAGGTCACCGATCAAGCGATCCTGCTGGCCATCCTGTCACGCCAGCCACAGCGGGTTCTCGACCTCGGCTGCGGTGAGGGATGGCTGTTGCGCGCCCTCACTGCTCGGGGTATCGAAGCTGTAGGCGTGGATGGCGACTCAACCCTGGTCGAGGCAGCACGCGCAGCCGGCTCATCACCCGTCCACCACTGCAGCTATGAACAACTCGCCAGCGGCGATGTGGGACTGGGCAAATGCTACGACGCGATTTGCGCCAACTTCGCACTGCTTCATCAGGACATCATCCCGCTGCTGAGCGCGATGACCACCTTACTGGCTCCGGGCGGCGTGCTGGTGATCCAGTCGCTACACCCATGGAGCGCCGCCAACGGTGATTATCAGGATGGCTGGCGTGAAGAATCCTTCGCTGGGTTCGAGGGTGATTGGAAGCCGATGCCGTGGTATATGCGCACGTTGACAAGCTGGCTCGCGGCGTTGGACATGGCCGGACTAACCCTCCTCCAACTGCAGGAACCGCAGCATCCACAAAGTCCTGTGCCGCAATCGCTAGTGCTGGTCGCAGAGCTGAAACACAAGGGATAACGCTCAAACCCTATAAACACAAAAGGATATAAAAAGAACAAAACAATCTAACCAAATGGAATTAAAAAAATTGAAAGCCCTGAGCCGCCTCCCTTACGCTGGAGCCCACATTCCAGCCTTCGCTCAGGAGCACCCGCCTTGTCCAACCGTGCCTTTTCTACCCTTCGCCGTCTCTTGCTCGGCGGCCTGCTGGCCAGTGTAGTCAGCTCCATACTGCCTTGGTCACAAGCCATAGCCGACGATGCCAAGACCTTGCGTATCGGCTACCAGAAATTCAACAGCGTAAACATCCTTAAGGGCACGGGCGCCTTGGAAAAGGCGCTCGCTGCACAGGGCGTGAAGGTCAGCTGGCACGAATTCGCCGCCGGCCCGCAACTGCTAGAAGCGCTGAGCACCGGTGCGATCGACCTGGGTCACGCCGCTGATGCACCGTCGGTGTTCGCCCAGGCCGCTGGCAAGCCTGTGGTCTATCTGGCGGCTGAACAGCCCTACCCGCGCGGGATCGGGCTGGTGGTACGCGAACAGGATCACATCACCAGCGTGCAGGAGCTCAAGGGCAAGCGAGTTGCCACTGGCCGCGGCTGGAATGCCCAATACCTACTGGCCGTCGCGTTGCAGCAAGCTGGCTTGAGCTATCAGGACGTTACCCCGGCATACGTCAACAACGCCGCCGATGCCGTCGCCGCGCTGCAATCGGGTAGCGTGCAGGCTTCGACGCTGTGGGACCCGTTCCTGGCAGCAGCCGAGCAGCAACCGGGCTTGAAAAACCTGCGCGATGGCAGCGGCCTGACCAACAACCGGACCTTCTATCTCTCCACCGCAAGCTTTGCCGACCAGCACCGCGAATGGCTGAAGACCTTCTTCAGCGAGCTGGCCAAGGTCAGCCAGTGGGCCAATGCCAAGCCAGCCGAAGTCGCCAGCCTGCTGGCCCCGCAACTGGGGATCAAGCCCGAAGTGCTGGAAGTGGCCAGCGAGCGGCGCAACTACAACGCCGTGCCGATTACCCCAGCCATCGTTGCCGAACAGCAAAAACTGGCCGACACCTTCCAGGGCCTGGGGCTGATCCCGCACAAGTTGAACGTAGCTGACGCGGTGTATCCGACCGCCGTCCTGCCCTGACGCCAAGGAACGCCTCGCATGCCCCGCCCGATTCGCTTCTACGCCTTCAGCATGAACGCCGCCAGTCATCAGTCCCCCGGGCTGTGGCGCCATCCACGCAATACCAGCGTGGCGTTCAACCGGCTGGATTACTGGACTGACCTGGCTCGTCTGCTTGAACGTGGCCTGTTCGACGCGCTGTTCATTGCCGATGTCATGGGCATCTACGACGTCTACCAGGGCGGGCCCGAAGCGGCCCTGCGTGGTGGCGTGCAGGTCCCGGTCAACGATCCCCTGCTGCTGGTCCCGGCCATGGCCGGGGTCACCGAGCATCTGGGCTTCGGCGTGACCTTCTCGTTGACCTACGAGCACCCGTACCCGTTCGCCCGCCGCATGTCGACCCTGGACCACCTGAGTAATGGCCGGGTCGGCTGGAATATCGTCACTGGCTACCTGGACAGCGCTGCACGCAATCTTGGCCTGGCTCGGCAGTTGGGCCATGACCAGCGCTATGACTTGGCCGATGAATACCTGCAGGTGCTGTACAAGCTCTGGGAAAAAAGCTGGGATGACGATGCCGTATTGCTGGACCGCGAATCGGGCCGCTACATCGAACCCTCGCGGGTCCATCCGATTGGCCATCACGGCGAGCACTTCCAGGTCCCTGGGATGCACCTGTGTCAACCCTCGCCGCAGCGCACGCCTGTGCTGTTCCAGGCCGGCGCCTCCGCGCGCGGTCAGGCCTTCGCTGCAGAGCACGCCGAGTGCGTATTCATCAGCGGGCCGACGCCGACGGTGCTGCGCCGTTATGCCGAGGGCGTGCGCCAGGCCAGCGCTGCGGCAGGACGCGGCCCTGGCGAGGTGCTGATTTACGCGCAGGCGCTGTTGATCGTTGCGGACGGCCAAGAACAAGCGCAGGCGCGCTTTGCCGAGTACCGCAGCTATGTAGATCTCGACGCCGCCCTGGCACTGCTGTCCGGCTGGACCGGCATCGACTTCGCCGGCCTCGATCCGGATGCGCTGATTGAATACGTCGAGAATGATGCGGGTCGCGCAGCCCTGGCCGCCTTTACCGCAGCCGACCCAAGCCGGCAGTGGACGGTGCGCGAAGCCGCCGAATTCATCGGCCTTGGCGGGCGCGGCCCAGTCTTGATCGGCTCCGCCAGCGAGGTTGCCGACCAACTGGAGCGCTGGATCGACCAGACCGGTGTCGATGGTTTCAACCTCACTTACGCCGTACAACCGGATGATTTGAGCAATGTCGTCGAGCTGCTGGTTCCGGAGCTGCAGCGGCGCGGCCGCTACCCTTTGACCTACGCGGAAGGCACTCTGCGTCACAAGCTGTTCGGCCAGGGTGATCGCTTGCCGGAACAACACGCAGGGCGCAAGGTGCGTATTTAGTAATCGAATAGCGGGTATTTCAACATTTAATTTGTGGATGGCTGTGCACGGCCCCTATCCTGTCCGTGCATCCCCTGCGGCGCACCGGCCGGTGCGGTTTCCGGCACGGGGAGAGAACAACAAGTCGAGACTGTCCATGTCGAACCATTCCTACTTCGCCCCTCACGGTGGGCACCCCGCTCAAACCGAGCTGCTGACTGACCGTGCCATGTTCACCGAAGCCTATGCCGTTATCCCTAAAGGCGTGATGCGTGACATCGTCACCAGCCACCTGCCGTTTTGGGACAAGATGCGCATGTGGGTTATCGCTCGCCCTCTGAGCGGTTTTGCCGAAACCTTCTCGCAGTACATCGTTGAAGTTGCCCCGGAAGGCGGCAGTGAGCGTCCAGAGCTGGACCCGAATGCCGAAGCGGTATTGTTCGTGGTCGAGGGTGAAATCGACATCACCCTGCAGGGCAAGCATCACACCCTGGCTCCTGGCGGTTATGCGTTCATTCCACCAGGCGCCGAGTGGAGCCTGCGTAACCACAGCAAGGCCAACGTCACCTTCCATTGGCTGCGCAAGCATTACCAGCGCGTCGAAGGCCTGGATATTCCAGAAGCGTTCGTCACCCACCGCGACAATGCGACCAAGATCGAGATGCCGGGCACCAACGGTGGCTGGATCACAACGCGCTTTGTCGACATGGCCGACATGCGCCATGACATGCACGTCAACATCGTCACCTTCCAGCCCGGCGGCGTGATTCCGTTCGCCGAGACGCATGTGATGGAGCACGGTCTGTACGTGTTGGAAGGCAAAGCCGTGTATCGCCTGAACCAGGATTGGGTCGAGGTCGAAGCTGGCGACTTCATGTGGCTGCGGGCGTTCTGCCCGCAAGCTTGCTATGCCGGCGGCCCGGGTCCGTTCAGCTACCTGCTGTACAAGGACGTCAACCGTCATGTGCACCTGACACTCAATCCGCAGCGCTGAATTTCTTCAGGTTGAGCGAAGGTACAACGGGGCTGCTCAGCAGCCCCAACATGCCAAACCGCACTTCATTCTCAACAGACGTTCAATTAAATGAACGTCTGCCCGCCTCCAGCTTCAATATCCTGATACAAGCCTAAGCCATTCAGGAGCCTTCAAAATGCCCGCGTCCGAATGCCCACCCGAGCACCGCCCAGCCAGCAAAAGCACCTACCGCGCCGCCAGTGCCTGCCTGGAGCTGGATTACGTCCGTGACACGCTGTTTGGCCCCGTGGCACACCGCGCCGAATGCCACGTGCAATTTGCCCCGGTTAACCTACAAGGTGCGCCAGCGCTCAGGTTGCATGTTTCGCCGCCGCTGCCGGCGAAGTTACAGAGCGCCCACAGTGTGGCGTTCAGCTTCGACGGGCGCAGCTATCACGGGGTAGTACGCCAGCACGGCAAGTGCGGCGATGGCGGGATCAATCTGCTGGTCGAACTGCAGTAACCGACACGGCCAGCGATCAGGCGATCCGCTTGGTCACGATCGGCTGCTGAGCCTGCCGTTGTTGAGCGCGAAGTTCTGCTACCAAGCCAACCAGATCGCGGCAGCTGTTAAGACTGTCGATCGGCACCTCGGTCAATGTCACGCAGTCCTTAAGGCTTGGGCCCTCGCCCAGGCGGATGGTCAGGCTGGCCCCGTCAGGGCAACTGACCTCGCACCGATCAGGCAGGCAGGCCTGTTCGATGATTTGCCGCATTTCCAGCATTGAAACACCTATCAACGACATGGTACGACCCTCTTCGTGGGATGGCCTGTTGTCTTTGAGTACGCCGTCTAGGGCGAGGCGTCAGCCGATGTTGCTCGCGTTCAAGCGACGGTCCATTCGCCAGAACATCCAATACGCAGCAATCCACTAGCACCTTAGTGGAAGATCATCGGGCGGCGGCGACCGTTCGTTATGCCAGTGGCATGGCGCGACGGGCGGTCAGGCCATGACTGGCGATCAGTGCGCAGGGCCGTGTCCGCCACCCATTTTCCCAAAGCGGCCAGCCTGATAGTCGTCGAATGCTTCGGCAATCTGCGCCTGACTGTTCATCACGAAAGGCCCATAACCGATGATCGGTTCGTCAATAGGCTCACCGCTGAGCAGCAGCAATACCGCCCCTTCCTGCGTCTCAATATGAACCCCGGTGCCGGCGCGGTCGAGCAGTACCAGGCTGGCCGGACCCGCTTCGCGCTCGCCATTGACCCTGACACTACCGAGCAGTACGACGATGGCAGCGTTACGCCCTGCGGCGACCGGCAATTGCAATGCAGCGCCGGCATTGAGGTGCAGATCCCAGACGTCCATCTCGGTAAATGTGCACGCCGGCCCGGCGGCGCCCTCGAACTCGCCAGCGATCACCCGCAGGCTGCCGGCCTGGTCGGCCAGCGGCACAACCGGGATATTCGCTGCCAGCAGTGTCTGGTAACCCGCCGGGGCACGCTTGTCCCGCGCCGGCAGATTGACCCACAGCTGCACCATCTCCAGTGCTCCGCCGCTGCGGGCAAACGCTGGCGAATGGAATTCTTCATGGATGATGCCATCGGCAGCGGTCATCCACTGCACATCCCCCGGCCCGATCAAACCGCCGGCGCCCGTGGAGTCGCGATGCTCGACTTCGCCCTGGTAGACGATGGTCACAGTCTCAAAGCCGCGGTGCGGGTGTTCGCCAACGCCGCGCCGAGCGGTAGTGGGCGCAAACTCGTGCGGGCCGGCGTAATCCAGCAGCAGAAACGGACTGATATGCCGAGCCAGTTGGTCATAGGTAAACAGGCTGCGCACCGGAAAACCATCGCCCACCCAGTGCCCGGCAGGGGCATGATGAACGCCCAGAATGTCTTTCATGAGAGGTCTCCTTTTTGACTGGGTACAAGCTTACCTGCGGTGATAATCGCGCAATAGACGGTGTAAACAGCACTGATTGTCTCGCTGACAGGACAATCTGCGTGCCTGTCAGATGGCATGAACCATCAGAAGCTCTGTCAGCACCTGCGCCAACGAGCGCACCATCTGCTCGGCAGTTGGCCTGTGCACTATGACAATCTCGTAGCTGTCGACCTCCGGCAAGCCGTGCTCAGTGCCCAGTACGCGGTGTTCAGCCGTCGCAGCACGCGGCGGCAGCAGGCTCACCCCCATACCATCAGCAACCGCCGCCTGAATCCCGCTCAGGCTGGAGCTGGTGAAGCTGATGCGCCAGCGCCGGCCCATGCCCTCGATAGCGTTGATCATGTCATCGCGGTACAGCCCACGCGGGGGGAAGGTCACCAGAGGAATTGGATCGAGCTCGAATGCCGGCAGCCGTGCGCTGTCGATCCATTGCAGGCGCTCGGGCCAGCAGGCTACCCCTTCGCGGCTGTTGCGCCGTTGTTTCAGCAGCACCAGGTCCAGTTCACCATTGTCGTAGGCTTGGCTGAGGTCGCGACACAGCCCGCTGGTCACCTCGAGCTTGACCTGCGGATGGCGCCGGCTGAAGTCAGACAGCGCATTGGTCGTGCGCCCGCCGACGAAATCCTCCGGCACCCCAAGCCGCACCGTAGTGCCGACCATCGCGCCGGCCAGGGCTTCGAGCATCTGATCGTTGAGCGCGAGCATGTGCCTGGCATAGCCAAGCAAGGTCTGTCCGGCATCGGTAGGCAACACATCACGATTGCCCCGCACCAGCAGGCGATGGCCGACCATTTCTTCCAGCCGCCTGACTTTTTGACTGATGGTCGATTGAGTCGAGTGCAAGCGCGCCGCGGCAGTGGTGAAGCTGCCGCAATCGGCCACCACAACGATCGCGCGCAACAAGTCGAGATCGAACAACGCCCTATTCGATTTAACGCTGATAGACATCGCAGAATTCAATTTATAAATGATCAGCCTCGTTTGTAGCATGCCTGCTAGCACTGAACCACCTGTGCGCATGGCAAGTACTGATTAAGCCGGGACGCCTTGACGTAAACGTCAAGGCCCCAGTAGCTTAGCGGGATAAATCTTCCGAGCCCAAGCATGAGCACCCAGACCTACAGCATCTCCGACCTGTCCCGTGAGTTGGACATCACTACCCGGGCCATCCGCTTCTATGAAGAGCAAGGCCTGATCAGCCCTGAGCGGCGCGGGCTGGAGCGCATCTATAGTGCCCGCGACAAGGTCACGCTCAAGCTGATTCTGCGCGGCAAGCGCATCGGTTTTTCCCTGGCTGAGTGCCGCGAGCTGATCGAGCTGTACGACCCGCGCGGTGGCAACTTCAAACAGCTCAACAGCATGCTGGTGAAAATTGCCGAACGCCGCGCGCAGCTGGAGCAGCAAATGCTTGATATCGAGCAGATGCACCTTGAACTGGATACCGCTCAGGAGCGCTGCGAGCAAGCGCTTGCCGCCACGCCCAAACCCTCCGACAGCACGTGCTGACTCGCCACAGGAACCCTGCCATGTCATTGCCAACACACGTTCGCCTGGTTGAAGTCGGCCCACGCGACGGGCTGCAGAACGAAGCCCAGCCGATCAGCGTCGCCGACAAGGTGCGCCTGGTCGATGACCTGAGCGAGGCCGGTTTGTCATACATTGAGGTGGGCAGTTTCGTCTCGCCCAAGTGGGTCCCGCAGATGGCCGGCTCGGCCGAGGTCTTCAGCGCGATCAAGTATCGTCCTGGTGTCACCTACGCAGCGTTGGCGCCGAACCTGCGTGGTTTTCAAGACGCGGTTGCTGCGGGTGTCAAAGAGGTAGCGGTATTCGCCGCTGCTACCGAGGCGTTCTCACAGCGCAATATCAACTGTTCGATCAGTGACAGCCTGCAGCGCTTCGAACCCATCATGGAGGCAGCGCGCAGCCATGGCGTACGGGTGCGCGGGTACGTGTCGTGTGTGCTTGGCTGTCCTTATGAAGGCCGAGTCAGCGCCGAGCAGGTTGCTCCGGTAGCCAAGGCGCTGTATGACATGGGTTGCTATGAGGTCTCGCTGGGCGACACCCTCGGTACCGGCACTGCCGGTGACACACGCAGATTGTTTGAAGTGGTCTCAGCGCAGGTGCCGCGTGCACAACTGGCCGGGCACTTCCACGACACCTATGGCCAGGCCCTGACCAACGTCTACGCAAGCCTGCTGGAAGGTATCCAGGTGTTTGACAGCTCGGTCGCCGGGCTTGGCGGCTGCCCTTATGCCAAGGGCGCTACCGGCAACATCGCCACTGAAGATGTGCTTTACCTGCTGCAGGGGTTGGGAATCGAGACCGGCATAGACCTCGACCGGCTGATCGCCGTCGGCCAGCGCATCAGCCAGGTGCTGGGGCGACCGACAGGCTCGCGTGTCGCGCGGGCCCGTAGCGCACAATGAGTCACACTAATGTCATCAATGTGTGGGCCTGGTGTTACCGCCCCCACGTTCCGCAGCGGAAATTCGGGTAACAGGGAAACAATTCGACAGAATTTCTCGCAGTGAAAAGACGCAGGAAATAGCCAAGCCGTTGATTTTCAAGGGTTTTGAAAAGTTGGCACGCCACCTGCTATATCTCTGACATAACAAGAACAAAAACGTGACACCCAATAAAAACAACAGGTAACGGCTCTGACATAACAAGAACAACACGGCAGAGGCGTAGCAAGCAGATTTTTTTGGAGTAGAACTGATTTCCTGGGGGTTAACCCCGCGGCCTGACACAGAACAACAAAACTACCTCCAGGTAGCCACAGTCACGGTCGGATCAACATGATGAAAGCAGGTCAGCGCTCAAAAAAATACGTTTGCTCTTGACCCCGCATGGGGGTTGCTCGCAGCACCGAGGCAGGCTTACAAAAACAACAAAAGGCCAGTCTTCAATAATAACAACAGAGCAGGCAGCAACGATTTGAGGGGAGCTTCGGCTCCCCTCAGTGCTATCAGCCCTCTTCTTCCCGCTGCTTCTGATCATTGCCTCCTTCGACCTTGTCTACCAGCTTGGGCATGGTGCTCAGCACCAGCAGCGCCAGGATCGTACTGATCAGCGCAGTCGCCTCCCGCCCCATCCCGGCAGCCGTACCAATGGCTGCGGTCATCCATAAGCCCGCCGCAGTAGTCAGCCCCTTGACGTGGCTGGGATCCCTGCCATTGCCTTTAAGAATGGTACCCGCACCCAAAAAGCCGATACCTGCAACGATGCCCTGGATTACCCGGCTCAGCGCCTGAGCATCTGCGCCGGCCATACTCGGCGCCAGCACGAACAGTGCTGCACCCAGGGAGACCAGCATGTGCGTACGCACGCCAGCAGACTTGCCGCGATGTTCCCGCTCAAAGCCCAGCACGGCGCCCAACAGCGCGGCCATCAGCAAACGCACCAGAATGCGTGTGACCTCCTCGACATTGGTCACATCGGCAAACTCGGCCTGGATAGTCTCCAAAATCGTCTCCCAGCCGCTTTCCATCAACACCCTCCTCTGCCCGTGTTGACGGTTGACCCCTCAGCCTATGCCGAAGTGCCGTTTCGATCAGCCAATGCAGCAACCAGGGCAACCGTGCGGTCACTAATAGCAACCACCCAGAGGACGTTGACATGCCTATAGAAGTTGACCAGAACAGCCGCCACTGCACGCTCATCGGCGACAAGCTGCGGATCGAGGGCAATGGCCCGGAAGTCGAGATCGTCACTGACGAGCAGTTGCGCATGTCCGTCGCTGTGCTTGCGGGGGAGCGCATACCGATCACCGAAGCGGAGGCTGACGCGCTCACTGTTATCGGTGCGGTAGATAGCCGCAGACATCTGAAGACAAGTGAGCCTGGCTCGGTAATCTAAGGGTTTGGCGCGGCCTACGAGATAACTGATACGGTTTTTATCGCTTTAGCTGAGTCTGTGCTGCAAACAGTCACCGGCCCATAGTGCCCGGGTCTGTTGAAGCCCGATGAGCCACGCGACATGAGCGATAAAATTCCGTACCACGTGATTGAGGTAACACCCCCAGCAGCCCAAAGAGGCAGCGGTTACAGCGGCGGCGCCGTTCACACGCGTAGCTTCAGCGGCATCTACCGCAATCTTCGGATCGGTTTTGCCGGTGCCTTGTTTGCCTTGTTCTTTGGTACGGCCTGGCTGGACTGGGGTGGCCGCCAGGCAGTGCTGTGGGATCTTGCCGACAGCAAGTTCCATGTATTCGGTACCACCTTCTGGCCGCAGGACTTCATCCTGCTGTCGGCGCTGCTGATCATCAGCGCCTTTGGCCTGTTTGCCATCACCGTGTTCGCTGGCCGGGTCTGGTGCGGCTATAGCTGTCCGCAAAGTACCTGGACCTGGTTGTACATGTGGTGCGAAAAAATCACCGAAGGCGATCGCAATCAGCGCATCAAGCTGGCAGCGGCGCCATGGAGCGTGAACAAGGTTGCCCGGCGGAGCTTGAAACACGCGCTGTGGCTGGCGATTGCCGTACTTACCGGGCTTACTTTTGTCGGCTACTTCACCCCTATCCGCCCCCTGGCGCAGGAGCTGCTGAGTTTGCAGCTGACGGGTGTTGCCCTGTTCTGGGTGCTGTTTTTCACCGGTGCCACGTACCTCAATGCCGGTTTTCTGCGCGAAGCCGTGTGCATGCACATGTGCCCCTACGCGCGCTTTCAGGGTGTGATGTTCGACAAGGACACCCTGGCCGTCGCCTATGATCCGCGTCGCGGCGAAGCGCGAGGCCCACGCAAGAAAGGCAGCTACCCGCGCGCGCAGCAGCTGGGCGACTGCATCGACTGCACATTGTGCGTGCAGGTCTGCCCGACCGGTATCGATATCCGCCAAGGCCTGCAGATGGCCTGCATCGGCTGCGCCGCTTGCATCGATGCCTGCGACGGGGTGATGGACAAGATGGGCTACCCGCGTGGGCTGATCGGCTACAAGTCCGAGCACACCTTGCAAGGCGGCTCCACCCACTGGCTGCGCCCACGCCTGCTCGGCTATGTAACCGCGCTGGTGGTCATGATCGGCGCCCTGGTGCTCGCCCTGCAGGAGCGGTCGATGGTGTCGCTGGATGTGATCAAGGACCGCGGCTTGTTCCGCGAAAACGCCTTGGGCCAGATCGAGAACATCTACTTGCTCAAAGTCATCAACAAGACCCAGCAGCCACAGCGCTACCAGCTGCGCCTGGTGGATGCGGACGGCTTCGAGCTGCACGGTAGCACCAAATTCACCTTGCGCGCCGGCGAAATGGGCGAGCTGCCGGTATCGGTCGCGATGCTTGCAGAGCGCCCTAGCAGCAGCGCCCAGGACCTGACCTTCGAGATCCAGGACAGCGACGAGCCAAGCATTCGCAGCAGCGCGCGCAGCCGCTTCGTCGCGCCGTTGAACCGCTGATCCCTTACACTGAGCCATCACCATGCCTGCCGACCGCCCATGAAACGCTACGAACGATTTGCCGATGACATTGCTGAACTGATCCGCTCCGGGGTACTCGGCCCTGGCCAGCGTGTGCCCTCTGTGCGCTACGCCAGCCAGACCCACGGGGTCAGCCCGTCGACAGTGTTTCAGGCCTACTACCTGCTCGAGCGGCGAGGTTTGATCCGTGCCAGACCGCGCTCGGGCTATTTCGTCAATGTGCATGCGCCGCAGCAGATGAGTGAGCCGCAGATCATGGCGCCAGTCAGCGAGTCAACCGAGGTTGACGTCAGCGGGCTGGTATTTTCCATCCTCGACTCGATCAAAGACCCCAACACGGTCCCGTTTGGCTCGGCATTCCCCAGTCCTGCGTTGTTCCCACTGCAACGCCTGTCGCGCTCATTGGCCAGCGCCAGCCGCGCGATGGACCCGCGCATGGCGGTCACCGACCTGTCGCCAGGCAACCCGCAACTGCGCCGGCAAATCGCCCTGCGCTACATGGTCGCCGGGCTGATGTTGCCGATGGAAGAGCTGTTGATCACCAATGGCGCGCTTGAGGCATTGAACCTGTGCTTGCAGGCAGTCACCGAGCCAGGCGACCTGGTGGCCATCGAAGCGCCGACGTTTTATGCGTGCCTGCAGGTACTGGAGCGGCTCAAGCTCAAGGCTGTGGAAATCCCCGTACACCCGCGTGAAGGCATGGACCTTGGAGTGCTTGCGCAGACCCTGGACAAGCACCCGGTCAAGGCGGTGTGGTGCATGACCAACTTCCAGAACCCGGTCGGTGCGAGCATGCCCGACCAAAAGAAACAGGAGTTGGTCGAGCTGCTGCGGCGCCATAAAGTGCCGCTCATCGAAGACGACGTATATGCCGAGTTGTACTACTCGCAGCAAGCGCCCAAACCGGCCAAAGCCTTCGACACCGATGGCCTGGTAATGCACTGCGGCTCGTTCAGCAAAAGCCTGGCGCCCGGGTATCGCATTGGTTGGGTCGCGGCCGGGCGCTTTGCGCAGAAGGTAGAGAGGCTCAAATTGATGACCTCGCTGTGCGCATCCATGCCTGCGCAGGCGGCCATCGCCGATTACCTGCAGCACGGCGGCTATGACCGTCACCTGCGCAAGCTTCGTTATGCGCTGGAGGGTCAGCAGGCGAGCATGCTGGCAGCGATTGCGCGCTACTTCCCGGCACAGACGCGGGTCAGCCAGCCCTCTGGTGGGTATTTCCTGTGGCTTGAGCTGCCAGAGCAAATGGATGCGCTAAAGCTGTTTCACATGGCTGCCGCACAAGGCATCAGTATTGCCCCTGGGCCGATTTTTTCGCCGACCCGGCGCTTCGGCAACTGCATCCGCTTGAACTACGGCAGCCCATGGGATGCGAGCGCCGAGAAAGCCATGGAAACCTTGGGGCGAATTGTGAGCTCGTTCTAGCGGTGACCGACCGGTCAAGCTACAGTTGCGCAGTGAGATATAGCGCAGGATGCACATATGCACGACCCTCGACTGCGTGCCTTGCGCCAGCAACTGGACGCCTTGCAGCAACGCAACAACGCCCTTGAAGCACAACTCGCGCAGCGCCAGTCAAGCGAGCAAAGTCTGTATCGCTTTGTCTTCGACACCATGGACATGGGCTGTTGCATCATTGAATTCTTCGACGGCCCGGCAGGCCCACTGAGCGACTATCGGCATGTACTGACCAATGCAGCTTGCTTCACCCATGCCGGGATCGACCCACTGGGCAGAACTATTCGCCAGTTGGCCCCCCGTCAGGCGGACTTCTGGGTCGAGTTCTACGGCCAGGTCTTGCGCTCCGGTGAGCCAAAGCAGCTCGAGCAGACGCTGGACGCGACAGGCAGAATCCTCGCAATTACCTGTTTTCGGATCGAGCCAACAGACTCCCACCAGGTTGCCGTGTTGTTCAAAGACATCACCAAGCAACGCCATGCCGATGCAGCTTTGCAGCAACTCAATCAGCAGCTGGAGCTCAGCTCCAGTGCGGCCTTAGCCGAACGACGTCTGTTTGCCGAACTGGTCGATCACAGCATAGCCAACGTGCATGTCATTGACTGCAGCTTGCGGTGGATGGCGATCAATCACCAGGCCCGGCTGGATTTTCACCATCTCTACGGGCAAATGCCGCGAATTGGCCACTACATGCCCGAGAGCATGGCCGCAAACCTCGATGATCGCGACTTGATAATGCCGCTCTGGCAGCGCGCGCTAGCGGGTGAGCGATTGACCGTAGTCGAGGCATTTGGCCGGGGGGCAGGCAAGCGTTACTTTGAGCTGCGCTTTAACGCACTGCGCGATGCAGCGGACGTTATTCAGGGCGCGTACCTGTTTGCCTATGACGTCAGCGAGCGTGTGCTCAACCAGCAACGCCTGCGCGAGGCTGAAACAGCCCTGCGCCAGGCGCAGAAAATGGAAGCAGTGGGGCAATTAAGTGGCGGCATCGCGCATGACTTCAACAATCTGCTTGGCGCGGTCCTTGGCGCTCTCGAATTAGTTAAGCAACGGATCGACCAAGGCCGCTTCACCGAGCTGGAAAATCTGCTCGAGACCGCTAATGGTTCTGCGCAGCGCGCGTCATCGCTGGTACACCGGCTGCTGGCCTTTTCACGCAAACAGACCTTGCTGCCACAGGCGACCAGGGTAGATCAGCTCGTGGCAGACCTCACCGATCTGATGAATCAAAGCATCGGCCATACGATTGAACTGCGCAGCCGTTTCGCCGATGACCTCTGGCTGACTTTTGTTGATCCGCCGCAACTTGAGAGTGGATTGCTCAACCTTTGTATCAACGCGCGCGACGCATTGCCCAGTGGCGGTTTGATCGAAATCAGCGGGGAAAATTACACCTGTAGCAGCGAGTTGGCGCAGAGGCTTGATCTGCCTGCTGGCGATTACGTACGTGTGGCAATCACCGACAACGGCACAGGCATGACCAGGCAAGTAATCCAGCGTGCTTTTGAACCCTTTTACACGACCAAGCCGCAGGGACATGGCACCGGGCTCGGGCTATCAATGGTTTATGGCTTTGTGCGCCAGTCCGGGGGACAGGTCATTATTCACAGTGACTTGGGCAAAGGCACCTGTGTCCAGCTCTACTTGCCCCGCCATCAAATCCCTATCCCTGCCTCTGGGCAGGACATAGCACAACTGCAACGGGTCGCAGCGGTTCAGCCTGGTCGGCTGGTGATGGTAGTTGAGGACCAGCCAGCCATGCGCACGGTGATCAGCGAAGTGCTTGAAGAACTCGGTCACAGCGTGCGCTTGTTCGATACCGGCACAGCCGCACTGGCAGCTTTGCAAAATGGACTGCAGTCCGACCTGTTGATCACTGATATCGGCCTGCCTGGAGGCCTGGATGGGTATAAGCTTGCCGCCGCCTACCATCAGCTGACACCCCATACCCCCGTGCTTTTCATCACCGGCTACGACCCGCAGAGACTGCCTGGCAACTCACTGCCGAGAGATTCGCAGATACTGCTCAAACCTTTTGACCTTAAGACCTTGGCCCAACGCGTCAGTCAACTGTTGGCGGCGTCAGCACCATCGCAAGCCGGTCCTGAATGACGGGGATTTCGGCTAGCGCCCGCCGCCTAGTTCGATAAAGCTGCCGGTCGAGTAGGACGCCTTATCCGACAGCAGCCAGAGAATCGCCTCGGCGACTTCCTCTGGTTGGCCACCGCGCCCCATCGGCAACCCTGCCTCAAGTTTGTGCACGCGCTCGGCATCACCGCTGAGCGCATGAAAGCCGGTGTGAATATAACCGGGCCGCACCCCATTGACGCGCACGCCTTCGCCGGCCACCTCTTTGGCCAAGCCAATGGTGAACGTATCCAACGCGCCTTTCGACGCAGCATAATCAACGTACTCCGCAGGTGAACCAAGGCGCGCCGCCAACGACGACACATTGACGATCGCCCCACCCTGGCCGCCGTGCCGACGAGCCATACGCAGCAACGCGTGCTTGGCGCACAGCATTGGCCCGACCACGTTGGTTCTCATCAGGTTGAGCAGGCGGAACTCGGACATGTCTTCCAGGCGGCTCTGCGGGCCAATGGTACCAGCGTTGTTTACCAGTGCCGTTACCGGCCCAAGCTCATGGTCAACGCGCTGGAACAGCTGGATGACCTCGTCCTCGACACTGGCATCGGCACGCACGGCAATCGCTTCGGCACCGCGCTCGCGGACCTCGGCAAGGATGCGCTCGGCTGCCTGATCGTCAGCATGATAATTGATGCAGATACGATAGCCTTGCTCAGCGGCAAGCCGCGCTGAAGCAGCGCCGATGCCACGGCTGGCGCCGGTAATCACGATAACCTTGTCCATCGATTGCCCCTGGGCGACTGATGGCACAAGGCTAACGCTTGCTTGCCTGAGTTGACAACTAATGCCCCGCAGAGGCCGGCCCGGCCTTGGCCGTAAACGGCGGCTTGGCAAACCATACCAACAGGATCAGGCCGGCGAATACCCAGGTCATCAGGGTGAAGTAGTCCACCGTCGACATCATGTAGGCCTGGCTGTTGACGATCTGCTCAAGCTGCGCGTAGCTCTGCGGGCTGGCGCCCCCCAGTTGCTCGAGCGTATGCCGAGTGGCGGGATCGTACTGGCTGATGTGCTCGCTCAAATAGGCGTGATGCTGATCGGCCCGGCGAATCCAGATCCAGGTTGTCAGCGATGCCGCAAAACTGCCGCCCAGGGTCCGCAGGAATGTCGCCAGGCCTGAGCCATCGGCGATCTGCTGCGGGGGCAGGTCAGACAGCAGAATGCTCAAGGTCGGCATGAAGAACAGCGCCACGCCGATGCCCATGAACAGCTGCACCAGGGCAATGTGCTGGAAGTCCACCTCGCTGGTGAAGCCGGCGCGCATGTAACAGCTGGCGCCGATCGCGAGAAATGCCAGGCCTGCCAGCACTCGCAGGTCGAAGCGGTGCGCATACTTGCCCACGAAAGGCGACATGATCACCGGCAGCAAGCCAATCGGCGCCACGGCCAGCCCGGCCCAGGTGGCGGTATAGCCCATCTGCGTCTGCAGCCATTGCGGCAGGATCAAGTTGATGCCGAAAAAGCCTGCGTAGCCGCCAACCAGCACGATGGTGCCGACGCGAAAGTTGCGATGGGCAAAAAGCCGCAGGTTCACCACCGGGTGGCGGTCGGTGAGTTCCCAGATGATGAAGATGGCCAGGAACACCACCGAGATCAGGCTGCCCATGATGATGAACGACGACTCGAACCAGTCCAGGTCGTTACCCTTGTCGAGCACCACCTGCAACGCCCCCACCCCAATGATCAAGGTGATCAAACCGATGTAGTCCATCGGTTGCCGACTGGTCACTACCGGTCGCGTGCGCATCTGCTGGCGCACCACGGCAGCGGCGAACAGGCCGATTGGAACGTTGATGAAGAAAATCCACGGCCAACTGTAGCTGTCAGTAATCCAGCCGCCCAAGATCGGCCCGGCAATCGGTGCAACAACCGTCACCATCGCCAGCAGCGCCAGCGCCATCCCCCGCTTGGCCGGTGGATACACTGCAATCAGCAAGGTCTGAGTCATCGGGTATAGCGGCCCGGCGACCACCCCCTGCAACACGCGAAAGCCAACCAGCTCAGGCATCGACTGGGCGATCCCGCACAGAAATGACGCCATCACGAACAACAGCGTCGCCCAGATGAACAGCTTGACCTCACCAAAACGCCGGCTTAGCCAGCCGGTCAGCGGCAAGGCAATCGCGTTGCTCACCGCAAACGAGGTGATCACCCAAGTGCCCTGCTCGTAACTGACACCGAGGTTGCCGGAAATGGTCGGCAAGGCGACGTTGGCGATGGTGGTATCGAGTACCTGCATGAACGTCGCCAGCGACAGACCAATGGTGGTCAGCAGCAGGCTTGGCGGAGTGAACTGCGCAGCCCCGTTGCCGTTCATCGCTGGGCCGTCTTGCCTGCGGCGCTGTTGTCATGGATCAAGCGCGCGATCAGCCGGTCAGCGTCGACCAGTTGGCGCTCATACACCTGTGTGCTGTAGCTGGCTTGTTGCGGAGGCTGTTGCGCCAGGGTCGGGCCGGTCTGATCGTGCAGATCGACTTCAACCACCGTCGACAAGCCGATGCGCAGCGGATGATCGCGCAGCTGCTCGGGGTTAAGGTGCACACGCACTGGCACCCGCTGGACGATCTTGATCCAGTTGCCGGTGGCATTTTGCGCAGGCAGCAAGGCAAACGCGCTGCCGGTACCGGCGCCGAGGCTGTCGATGGTACCGGTGTACTTGATGTCGCTGCCATACAGGTCGGCGCTGATCTCTACCGGCTGGCCGATGCGCATATTGCGCAGCTGGGTTTCCTTGAAGTTGGCGTCGATCCACACCTCATCCAGGGGGATCACGGCCATGGTCGCAGTGCCCGGCTGCAAGCGCTGGCCCAACTGCACGGTGCGCTTGGCAACATAGCCTGTAACGGGTGCAACCAAGGTCGTGCGAGCGTTATCCAGATACGCCTGGCGTACATCAGCAGCGGCAGCCATCACTTCCGGGTGCGAGGCCAACAGCGTGTCGTCGACCAGCGCAGTACTGGTGTTCAGCTGCTGCTGGGCGCTGTCCAAGGCACTTTGCGCGGAACTCAGGTCATCCTGGGCATGGGAGATTTCTTCACGGGAGATCGCCCCGCTGTCGGCCAGGACCTTGCGCCGGTTGTAGTTATCGCGGGCTTTCTTCAATTCCGCAGCGCGGCTTTGCATCTGCGCCTTGAGCGAGTCGACGTTACTGTACAAGCCGCGGACCTGGCGCACGGTACGCGCCAATTTGGCCTCGGAGGACTGCAAGGCAACCTCGCTGTCGGCGGGATCGAATTGCAGCAATACCTGGCCGGCCTGCACCAGATCGCCATCGTCGGCGCCGATACTGGTAACGGTGCCGGTCACCAGAGGGGTAATTTCCACTACGTTGCCGTTGACGTAGGCGTCATCGGTGCTCTCGTGCCAGCGCCCGACCAGGCTGTACCAGGCCCAGGCAGCAGCGCCACCGAGTATCACCAGCAAGAGCACGGCCAGCAGCCAGGTCTTGCGCTTGCGCGAATTTTCGGGAGCCGGGGAAGATTGGGTTGTGTCCGCAGGAGTGGCCATGACAGTACCTTGGGGAATTCGTAACAGGGATCAACGATCGCCGAAGCGGCGGATCGTCAGAGGGTCGCCGGCATTGAGCAGGACCTTGGCCAACAGGCCTTCGAGGGTCTGCAATTCTTCAGGCTGGAGCACGCCGACCAGTTCGTTCATTGCTGCTGCGCCGACTTCGGGCACGCGATCGGCCAGGCGCTGACCGTCGGCGGTCAGCGCCAGGCGCACCTGACGGCGGTCGTCAGGGCAGCGATTGCGCAGGATCAGCCCTTTGTGTTCGAGGCGGTCGAGCATGCGCGTCATTGAACCGCTGTCCAGGCCCAGGTAGCGACACAGCTCGGCCGGGGTGTCGACCTGGTACTGAGTGACGATGATCAGCACCTTGAATTGCGCGGCAGTAACCCCTTCACCCTCGAGATGCGCGTCAAGAATGCGGTCCTTGAGCAGCGCCGCTCGGCCCAACAGCATGCCGATCGTGCAGGTCTGAAAGTTTTCAGGACTGAAATGCGACATTGGCTTGCACCCCAGCTCAGACAAATGTGTGTGCAAATATTACTGCTTAGGCAGTGAATGTCAAAGCCTTGATTAGGGGGCTATGTAAATTGCCGATGATTGGCGGCAACGCCACTTCTCTGAAGGCCGCAAGGCTCGCCCACAAAAAAGGGGCACAAGGCCCCTTCTCTGCTTTCGATATTCAACTCAGCTCGCTTGTCAGGCGATAGCCGCATCCACCAGCACCTGAGCTTCCTTGACCAAGCGCTGCAAATGCGCCTCATCGATAAAACTCTCGGCGTATATCTTGTAGATGTCTTCTGTGCCAGAGGGCCGCGCAGCGAACCAGCCGTTGGCCGTCATTACCTTGAGCCCGCCTATAGCCTGAGCGTTACCCGGCGCGTGGCTCAAAATCTGCTCGATCGGCTCGCCCGCGAGTTCAGTAGATGTCACCTGCTCGGGAGCCAGCTTGCTCAGCAGGGCTTTCTGCCGTGGATCGGCCTTGGCCTCGACTCGGGTTGCGTAGGGCTTGCCCAGCTTCGCAGTGAGGTCGGCATAGACCTGGCTCGGGTTACGTCCGGTGCGGGCAGTCATCTCCGCAGCGAGCAAGGCTGGAATAAGCCCGTCCTTGTCCGTGGCCCAGACCGATCCGTCGCGACGCAGGAACGAGGCGCCGGCACTTTCTTCGCCGCCAAAGCCCAGCGAGCCGTCGAACAGACCCGCAGCAAAGTACTTGAAACCGACTGGCACTTCGTAAAGGGTGCGGCCAAGCGCTGCAGTTACGCGGTCAATCAAGCCACTGCTGACCACGGTTTTGCCCACTGCAGCATCGCTGCGCCATTGCGGGCGGTTGCGGAACAGGTAGTCGATGGTCACGGCCAGGTAGTTGTTGGGTTGCAACAGGCCATCGGCGGTGACGATGCCGTGGCGGTCGTGATCAGGATCGCAGGCGAAGGCCACATCGAAGCGGTCGCGTAGGCCGATCAGGCCCTGCATGGCGTACGGCGAAGACGGGTCCATGCGGATCTGCCCGTCCCAGTCGACGCACATGAAGCGGAAGGTCGGATCGACCTCGGTGTTGACCACTTCCAGGTTCAATTGGTAGTGGTCGGCAATCGCCTGCCAGTAACGCACCCCGGCACCGCCCAGCGGATCGACGCCCAGGCGCAGGTTGGCCGAGCGGATTACCTCGAAATCGATCACGTTTTCCAGGTCGGCGACGTAATTGCCCAAGTAGTCGTGACGCTGGGTAGTGGGCGCTCGCAGCGCTTGCACATAGTCCATGCGCTTTACCCCAGCCAGGTCTGCGCCAAGCAGTTCGTTGGCCTTGGCCTCGACCCACTTGGTCACGTCGCTGTCGGCCGGCCCGCCATTGGGCGGGTTGTACTTGAACCCACCGCTCTGCGGCGGATTGTGCGACGGGGTAATGACAATGCCATCTGCCAGGCCGCTCTGGCGGCCGCGGTTGTAGCAAAGGATCGCGTGCGACACCGCAGGCGTTGGGGTGTACTCATCGTCCTTGGACAGCATCACCTGCACGCCGTTGGCGGCCAGCACTTCCAGCGCGCTGGCGGCCGCCGGCGCCGACAGCGCATGGGTGTCGGCGCCAATGAACAGCGGCCCGTCGATGCCTTGCTGCGCACGGTACAGACAGATGGCCTGGGTGATCGCTAGCACATGCGCCTCATTGAAGCTCAACTCAAGCGACGTACCGCGATGCCCCGAGGTGCCGAAGGCCACGCGCTGGGCTGCCACGGACGCATCAGGGCGGCCGGTGTAATAGGCGGTCAACAGGCGGGGAATATCGACCAGCACACTGGCCGGAGCCGGCTTGCCTGCCAAAGGACTGAGCGTCATGCAGAAACCTCGAGTTCAACGAATGTGAGTGTTGGAACACGCAGTGTACTGGGAGTTGCAATGCCGTGCGATGGGGCCTGCCGGGATTATTCGCTAGCTATCTGCCACCATTTGGGAAACATCTGCTGAACACGTGTTTCAGCAAAGCGCTCGTCAATCAACAGCAACACGCCGCGGTCCTGATCGCCACGAATGACCCGCCCTGCGGCCTGGATTACCTTGCGTACGCCGGGGTACAGATAGGCGTAGTCAAAGCCGGCGCCGAACTGCCGGCCCAGGCGTTGCTTGAACTGCTCATTGATCGGGTTGACCTGCGGCAGACCCAGCGTGGCAACAAATGCGCCGATCAAGCGGGTCCCCGGCAGGTCGACGCCCTCTCCGAATGCGCCGCCAAGCACCGCAAAACCAATGCCCTCGCCATCCGGGACAAAGCGCGCCAGAAACACTTCGCGCGCAGCTTCGTCCATGCCGCTGGCCTGCTCCCAGCGCGGCAACTGCGGATAGCGCTCGGCAAGCAGTGCAGCCACCTGTTGCAGGTACTCGAAGCTGCTGAAAAAGGCCAGATAGTTGCCAGGCTTGCTGCGGTACTGCTCGGCGATCAGCTCGACGATAGGCGCCAGTGACGCCTGCCGTTCGCGGTAACGCGTCGACACCTGGCTGATGATGCGTACCTGCAATTGCTCGGCCTGGAACGGCGCGGCAACATCGAGCCAGGCCGTGTCGGCCGGCATCCCAAGCAGATCAGCATAGTAATGCCGAGGGCTGAGCGTGGCAGAAAACAACGTGACACTGCGCGCAGCGCTCAAGCGCGGCCCAAGCAGGCGGGCCGGGACCACATTACGCAGGCACAGCGTGCTCAGGCGTCTGTTACGCGGGCCATTACGCACGCTGACATCAAACAGGAAGTGCTCGTCGAACAGCTCGGCAATGCGCGTGAACTGCAGGGCCTGGAAAAAAAACTGCAGCAGCAGCGGATCAATGCCCAGCGGCGATTGGTTGAGCTGCTCCTGGATCAAGCCAACACATTGTTGCAACGCCCCGATAAAGGCTTCTGGCAGGCGCTCGCCGGCTTGATACGGTACACGCTGGTCTTTATGCAGGGCATTCCATTGGCGGTTGAGCCGATCCAGCGCGCTGCTCAGCCCTTGCGGTTTGCTTTGCCGAAGCGTCAGCAACTGGCCCTGATCGAAACTGGCGCTGTACATCGCCCGACCACGCTCGACCAGGTTGTGTGCTTCGTCCACCAGCACTGCCACGCGCCAATGATTGAGCTGCGCGAGGCCAAACAGCAATGCGTGGGCATCAAAGTAATAGTTGTAGTCCGCCACTACCACGTCAGCCCAGCGCGCCATCTCCTGCCCCAGATAATAAGGGCACACCTGATGCGCCAGCGCGACCTCGCGCAACGCTTCGCGATCCAGCAGCGGCACAGCGCCAGCGGCCTCGCGGGCAGTCGGCAGGCGATCGTAAAAGCCTTTGGCCAGTGGGCACGACTCGCCATGGCAGGCGTTGCCCGGATATTCACAGGCCTTGTCCCGAGCGATCAGCTCAAGGCTGCGCAGAGCCGACTGCGGGCTGGCAGCGGTGAGCTGGCGCAGGGCATCCAGGGCCAGTGCCCGCCCCGGGGTCTTGGCGGTCAGGAAGAACACTTTGTCGAGCTGCTGCGGCACCACCGCCTTGAGCAATGGAAACAAGGTGCCAAGGGTCTTGCCGATGCCGGTACTGGCCTGGGCCATCAGACAGCGACCGGTGCTGACGGCCTTGTACAGTGTCTCGGCCAACTGGCGCTGGCCCTGGCGAAACTGCGGGTAGGGGAAACTCATTGCCTGCAAGCCCTGGTCGCGCGCTTGCAAACGTTGCTCCTGTGCCTGTGCCCAGGCAAGAAAGCGCTGGCATTGAACCTCGAAAAACAGCTGCAGGTCTGCTGCGCTGTAGTGCTCGCTGATCAGCGTTTGGCGGTCGCTGTCGACATCCAGATACACCAGCGCTACGTCGATGCTGGGCAACTGCCGCGCCTGGCACAGCAACCAGGCGTAGACCTTGGCCTGCGCCCAATGCAACTGTCGATGGTTGGCAGGCTGGCGCGCCAGATCACCGCGGTGGGTCTTGATTTCTTCGAGGCGGTTGCGCGCCGGATCATAACCATCGGCGCGGCCACGCACCTGCAGGCTGAGGTATTGGCCTTGCAGGCTGACTTCAGCTTCATAACCCACCTCGCGGCGTGCCACTACCCGGCGATGGCCGGCGATGCCCTCCTGCGCAGTGGGTGATGGGGTAAAGCGCAGGTCGAGGTCGCCAACCTTGGCGCTGAATTCGCACAAGGCGCGCACGGCGACGGTATAACTCATGCCTGGGCAGCCGCCCAGCGCACATGGCAGACGGTAACCGGCAGGCCGTGTTCGCGGCAGAATTCGATCCAGCGCAGTTGATTGTCCTGGAGCCGATCGCCCGGTCCTTTGACCTCGATCATGCGATAGCTGCCCTGCTCCGGCCAGAACTGAATCAGGTCAGGCATGCCTGTGCGGTTGTTGCGGATGTCCTGCAGCAAGCGCAGGAAGCACTGTTTCAGATGCATTGCCGGCAGGCAGCTCAGGGCCAGTTCAAGCAGCTCCGCGGGCAGCATCGACCAGAACACGAACGGCGACTGCAGGCCATATTTGGCCTGATAACACGCGCGGATCAACTCGCCATGGCTGGCATCATCGAGCCGCCCCAGGCAGCTGTCGAACAGTGCGCTGCGGCGCTCGCGAAAGTCAGCGTCATGCAAGTCCTGCGGCGCGCTCTGAAACGGGTGAAAAAACGCCCCGGTCACGGGCGCGAAGATCGGTTCCCAGCACAGCAGCCCGAACAAGCTGTTGAACAAGGTGTTCTCGACGTAGTGCACCGAGCCACCCTCCTGTGCCAGGTGCTCCTGCACGGCCCGCTCCACACCCAGCGCAGCCATCTCGGCGGGCAGTTCGAGTTCGAGGAGGGTAACCGCGCCAGCCTGCCGCCGCGGCGTCGGTGGCCCGCCGAGCTTGCGCGCCAGACGCGGCAACATGCGCGCCAGGGCCTGCGTTTCGAGCGGGTTGGCAGGCGCACTGGCCATCTGCTCCGCAAGCGTATGCGCCCTGCTCCACTGCTCGCTGCGCTCGTGTACACGCACCTGGCGAATACGTGCCTCAGGGTGCCGGCTCTGCTCGTAGACCGCCAATGCCAGCTCCCATTCGGCCAGACGTTCGCAATGCTGACCAACGCTGAACAACAACCGCGAGCGCCGCCGCGCCAGCCAGGGGTTGTCACTGTGCAGGCCATCGAGTTCCGCCAGCAAGGTTGCCGGTGCCTCGCCCTGCTCCAGGCGCTCGGCGCAGTGATGCAGGGCCATGGCCAGGTCGACTTCGGCACGTTTGCACAGGGCGCGCGAGTCATCACTGAAGGGGACCTTCTCAAAGCGCAGCACGCCGGTATCGGCGAGCACGAAGTCCGACCAATCCTGATAGAGGTTGCCAAAAAACAGCAGGCGCAACCGATCACACAGCGGCTGCAATCGCCAGTGGATGACCTTCACGTCAAAGCCGGCGAACCATTGGGACAGCGGCCTTGGTTCCAGTTGCAGGGCTTGCAGCTGCAGCAGCAGATCAGCCTTGGCTGCTCGAGGCCTGGCCAATTGCGCGGCAAAGCATGCTGCCAGTTCGTCCTTGCGCAGCAAGGCAAACAACTGCTCAAGGGTCAGAGGTGCGCGCTCGCAGATCCAACCCAGATCCACTAGCGGTCGCAGGGCTGAGTGGGCATCACCAATCTCGGCATAGGTCAGCTTGTCAGTGCGAAACAGCTCACCTTTGCGCATCACCATTCGTACCAGCAGCGCCTGAGCGGGCTGCGGCAGGCGCTCGAACGCAATCAGAAAAGTGTGCTCGGATTCATCGAGCAGATCGTGGTAACGCTGGGCGACCCACCCCAGCACCTGGCGAAAATTATGCAGGTAGTAGAGCGGATCATCGACGGAATGGGCAATCACGGTACGGGTCAGGCAGCGGGGACAGCTACTGGTTATACATACAGATAGCCGATCCTGGCAAGCACTCCTGATCAGTGGTCGTCAGCTCATCGGCACTGCGCAGCAAGCACAGGGCCATGTCGCGTCGGGCCAGGTACTCCAGCATGCGCCTGGCGGGCTGCCCCACCTGCCGCCCATACACCGCACGCAACTGCACCAGGCTCATGCCGCTTGCCTCGACCAGCCAATGCAGGACGCCATCGGGGCATGTTTTGCCCAGCAGGGCCCGATGCAGGTAGGGCATGGCCACCAGCATCCCCGGATGATAGCACTCGATAAAGCTCACCAGGCCAGCACCGTGACCGGCAAATGGGGCATGCAGCAAACAGATCAACTGCTTCTCGGTCAGTTCCAGCACCTGCATCAGACGCGCTTGCGCCATTTCGTCGGCGGCCTGTTCTGTGCGTGGTTTAAGGCCCAGCCGCAGGTTTGCGCCCTTGACCCGACGCTGGACAATGCGCACGCGCAACTGGCGAAGCTGGGTCAAGGCATCCACCTCAAAACACACCGCCAGCGGTGGCAGACACTCAGCCGCGACGAGGGGCGCTTTCAACAGCCGCTCGAGCTCAAGGTCTGCCGGCTTTTGATCGAGCAGGTCGCCAACTGCGATCACCTGCAAGGACGCACCATCGCTGCTATCAGTAGGCGCAAGCGCAGCTTGCGACGGCGTAGCGACAACGTCATGCAGCCAGGCCAGCGCCCTGATCAGGTAGGCGATATCCAGCGAGAGCGGGTGCAAGCCGGGCTCATCAGCCAGGCGCAAACAACGCCGGCACCACGCCAGGTAACGGTACCGCTGGCGGGGCGGCAGCAGGGTGATCAGTGCCAGTACGCCTTGCGCATCGCTCAGCACCTGGTTACACGCGCTGGCCATCTGCAAATGCAGGCGGCTGCCAAGCAGCGCCTCGGGCGCGCCGCCATTGAGATGGCCAAACAGCAATAACGCATCGCGGGTCGGTATCCAGTCCGCGTGCTGTGTTTGCGGCCTGCGGCTGAAGGGCACCAGGCGCTGGCCCTGGATCATCAGCAACTCCACGCGCGGATCGTCCTGCAGAAACAAGGTGCTGAAACACCGCTCGTGATAGTCCAGCACGGCCTCGCTGGCCGCCGGCAGCGAGGCAACCAGCACTTTCAGCCTGAACGTCTGCGGCGCACGCTGGGCGATGGTCAGCTGAGCTGCGCGCAGCGTGCTCAGCAACAAAGCGCTGTCACGGTCTGCGCCGTGAATCACCAGCAGTTGAAACTGGCCAAGACAGTCAACCCCTCCCGCTGCGACCATAAGCCGTTGAATCAGCAGCTGCATCGAAGCGCGCAGTGCTTGCGACATATGCTCCATCAAGTGATCAAGCACTTGCGTGTAGACATATTCCAACGCTTCTTCATGGATATTGCTCATGACGGCACTCCCTGTTTCAGATCACTCATCCTCGAACTACCAAGTATGGGTAATCTCACTGTGTCGATAAACTTTTGGGAAATTTCCCACAAGCAATTGCGAAACCATGGCTTAGTTGCTGAGCTTCACATCCTCTAGGCGCAAGCGCTCGCTCGCCCCTCCTCCGGACCAGCGCCTGAGCGCCTGTGACTGCGGCGCGTGCTGTGAGCCTTGCAAGCTAATGAGTTCGTCCTGAGCGATTAACGTCACAGCTCTGGGAATAAACTCTTCATCCAAGAATTAACGAGAAAACCATCAGCAAGCAAGCACAACAATCAAGCAGCTCAATCGTAAATTAGACGGGGAAGTTTCAGCGACAGGGTAAGCTGTAGGATATTTACTTAACACGTGTAGGATTTGTCCGAAGTAACGCTTTGATACGGAATTAGCCGCAATCAACAACGAAAAAGGGCCGCAATGCGGCCCTCTCAAAGGTGGGACTGATTACCGCCAGCCTGGCGGCAGCAGGTTTCAAACCTGGCCCATGTCCAGCACCACCCGGCCACCGCATGGGCACTCGTCCATGTAGCGATGAGCCTCGACCACCTGGCTGAACGGATACACCTTGATGATCTGCGGCGTCAGTAACTGGTCAGCCGTGAACTGGTTGATATCGCGTAGCGCGCGCTGCAAGGCAACCTGGTCCTGGCTGATACCAAGCTCCGGCTTGCCGATGAAGTTGCCGATGCAGTGCACGTAGAACTGGATGTTCTTCTGAAACGCAGCACACGCTGGGAATGGCGTCTGGTTGCCACCCTGCAAGCCATACAGCACCAGGCTGCCACGCGGCGCCAGAACATCGCCCAACAGCGACATCTGCGGCCCACCCAGGCCGTCGAGGACCATGTCCACGCCGCGCCCGTCGGTGTACTTGCCGATCTGCATGAGCAGATCCTGCTCCTCGGTGACGATGACTTTGTCAGCGCCCAGGCCCAGGAGGTATTCGCGCTGTTCCGGGTCCTTGGTTGCAGCAAACACCTTCAAGCCCAGCGCCTTGCCCAGCTGTACAAACGCCGGCCCGGCGCAATGGCTGGCATCAGTGACCAGCGCGGTCTGGCCGGCTTTGGCCCGCGCCAGATCAACGTAGGCGAAGTAGGCAATGAGCAACGGCGTGTAATGCACGCTCGCTTCGACCGGAGAGAGAATGTCCGGGTAGCGGGTGATCGCCGTGCGCGGCAAGACGATAACGTCACCGTACACCGGATGATCATTGGCGCTGGTGGCCGGGAAGCTCGCTACCCGATCACCAACGGCTATATCGTCGACGCCAGCGCCTACTGCGGTGACAACGCCGGCCATTTCCTGACCGATGCCGGCTGGCAAGCGCGCCTTGGACGGTGCCAGGTTCTGCCGCCAGAGCACGTCATACCAGCTGACGCCAATCGCTTCGACGCGGATCTGCAGCTCGCCGGCAGCGGGCGACGGCGCGCCCTGCTCCTCGATGCGGAGCACATCGGCGGCGCCGAAGGAGTGGAATCGGATCATGCGGGACATCGCATACCTCGCCTGTGTGAATCTCGTATTACCACGAACTTTATCCGGGCTTTCACCGTTAGACCATCAGTGGCGATTAATAGTCGACATGCCTGTCATTGATTGGGCCCCCTGCAAAATCGCAGATTGGCTCCCGGAAATCGGTGCAGGGTAACAGCCTTTGGCCGTAAGATTCACCCCTGCCCACCTCTGGCGATAGGCTAAGCGCATCGATGAACCGTAACGACCTGCGTCGTGTAGACCTCAACCTGCTGATCGTGTTCGAGACCCTCATGCACGAACGCAGCGTGACCCGCGCCGCCGAGAAGCTGTTCCTCGGCCAGCCCGCGATTAGCGCTGCGCTGTCGCGCCTGCGCAATCTGTTCGACGACCCGCTGTTCGTGCGTACCGGCCGCAGCATGGAGCCTTCGGCGCGCGCTCAGGAAATCTTCGCCCTGCTCTCCCCCGCGCTCGACTCGATCTCTACCGCCGTCAGTCGCGCCGCCGAGTTCGACCCGGCTACCAGCACCTCGGTGTTTCGCATTGGTTTGTCCGACGACGCCGAATTCGCCCTGCTGCCGCAGCTGCTCAAACGCATTCGCGCCGAGGCGCCAGGTATCGTGCTGGTGGTGCGCCGGGTCAACTACCTGTTGATGCCGACCCTGCTCGGGTCAGGCGAAATTTCGGTAGGCGTGAGCTATACCAGCGACCTCCCGGCCAACGCCAAGCGCAAGGTGCTGCGCCGCAGCAAGCCCAAGCTGCTGCGCGCGGACAGCATGCCCGGCAGCATCACCCTGGACGACTTCTGCGCCCGGCCGCATGCGTTGGTGTCGTTCGCTGGCGACCTGTCCGGGTTCATCGATGAAGCGCTGGATGAGATTGGCCGCAAGCGCCATGTGGTGCTGGCGGTGCCGCAGTTCAATGGACTTGGGAGCTTGCTGGGCGGGACCGATATCGTCGCTACGGTGCCGGATTACACCGCCGCAGTGCTGACAGCAGGCGGTGGGTTGCGGGCCGAGGATCTGCCGATTGACGTGCAGAGCTTTGAGCTGCATATGGCCTGGCGTGGCGCGCAGGATAACGACCCTGCGGAGCGGTGGTTAAGGTCGCGGATACAGATGTTTTTTGGGGATCCGGATAGTCTATGAACGACGCCCACTGAGCTCCAAAAAATCTATTATAAACAAGTAGTTGTGTAGAGCCCCATTCCAATACCGTCTGTCCAATTCCACAGGAATTCGAAGCTCGCGGGGGCATGATTGGGCGCAAATCTCGATGTGTTAAAAACGGTGCCCCCACCGATGCCCACCAGATGAAGCTCTCCTTTTTCGACGAAAACTCAGCGATGCCTTTATCCGCTCACTGTCCGAACCTGGCAAACACGCTGATGGAGAATCCCTGGTCTTTACCTGGAGGTGAGGGCATCTAGCAAGGTCGGAAAACCGCTTTCCATTGAAGCATTGAAGATTCGCCACATCGTTACTAGCAATCCAGCGATCGAAAGGCCAGCCGACCTGGGAAGATTTCTTCTACGCCTATAGGACTGCAACAACGGCAGCGTCGCAACCGCGATGCGTCTGCTGGTCATGTTACCGGTCCGCCCTGGCGATTGGTGCAAATGCGCTGGGAAGATGTCGACATCGTGGGCGCCGATTGGCGTTACGTGGTGAGCAAGACCAAGCATCAGGACAAGAGCAAACACATCGTGCCGCTGCCTGAGCAAGCCTTGGTTCTGTTGCGCGAGCTACATAAAACCCGCGTGGTGGATGAAGACGGTATAGGCTGGGTGTTCGTCTCGCCAGTCTGCCCAGGACGCCCCATGAACCCGACCTCCATGCTTAAGTCATTTCAGCTTATCTGGCCAGAGTACACCATCACAGCCCACGGCTTTCGAGCCACCTACAGAACCATTGCCCACGAGCACTTGGGTATTGATCCAATCGTGCTCGAATCATCTCTATCCCACCGGATGCCAGGTGCGCTTGGAGCTGTATATGCGCGCGCAATTACTAGTGCAACGCCGAGAGGCCGCACAACAATGGGCGAACTATCCAGAAAAGTTACGGCAAAGTTCTGCGCGTACAGCAAGAAATTAATACTCTAGAGTTCACAAAAACGGAAGGCTTATCACGCTGTTGCCATACTTATCCGAGAGTCCGGGGCGATTCAGTTGAGCGCTGATCGATGAGGCCCCACGGTTCGAACAAATCACCTCGCGATGCGAGGCTTGTGCTTGTAGTTGATGGATGGTTGCTACCAAACCCGCTGACTCTGAACCCGCGAGATTTTCTCACATCATCGTCAGAGCAAAGGAAAAATGGCGCACATATGGGATGTGCGCCAAAGGTTGATCACTGGAGAGAAATGCTACACAGCGTGGATGGCATTAAGCGACGACTTCAGCGAGTTGGCCTGGATCGCTTCATACAGAGGAAATTCGTTCCGCACACTGCTACCCAGTGCTTTTTCGAACTCGCTTAGGGAGGATCCAGACAAGCCCGCTTCCGAAGCCTCGCTGCCCAGATTGGACTGGAAGATCCCCGCGGCACTGACGGGCAGGAAGTCCTCATAGATCACAGGACTGTATTTGATCAGCCCTCTAGCGATCAGTTCTTCCAAAGACCATTGCTTCAGGTCTGCACCCTGATAGCTCGCGAGCCGATCTTGCGCTGGGTAGTACCTGACAAACAACAACCCCTGATCGTGCAACGTTTTGAGATCGTCAGGGAACTCTTGGAATACCCGCTCCATGATTTCGGTGTATTGCAGTGCGTTGGCTTCCGACGGAGCTGCGCCGAGTTCAGCCTTTGCCGCTAGCAGCAACTTGTCATAGAGCGCACGACCTTTTGGAGTCAATGCAGCACCCCGCTGCTCGATCTCGCCGAATCTAGCTGAGTGACTGCCTTTCACATCACCCTCTTCACCGGGGAACGCGATGTGCTCATTCAGGGCCTTGAAGCTGGTCTGACGCAGCAAGATGTCGACCCTCCTTTTCGGAGGCCCTTCGATTACCGCTTTAGGGACAATACCGTGGGACGCCATATCGGCCTGCACCCGATCGATATCGAGAGTGCGAGGAGTCAGATGGTTAATATGAGGGCCTTTGAATGCCACCACATCAGCGATGAGGCGATGTTGTTGCTGGAGCTTGTTAAAGGCGTCATGGCTGACAGTCGCGGAGCTGTGCCATCTGAAAGTCTCCAACGCCTCTGCGACGAAAATCTCAGCCTGATCTGGCGTCAGCCCGCCGCTAGCCTCATGCAGTTGGATCAGTTCCATTGCTTTTGGAGTGAAAATGTTCCTCGCATGGAGGGCGTCATGAGCGACTTGACGGAGCTGCGCGTCGTCGATGAGTTCCAACCTCAGAAGAGAGGTGAACACTCGGAAAGGACTCTTGTTAAGTGCCCCCTCTTCAACAGCCCTGAATGCCGTCGCGTGTACCGGAACGCCAGCAGGTGCGAGGTCGTAGTAACCAACTGGCTCCATCCCCATGACGGCGAACAACCGGCGCAGCGTCGACAGCTCGGATGGTGTGCCCACACGAATCGCGCCATGGCGCTCCGCCGACAACCGCTCCATTTCTCCGCTTTGGATCAAGTTACGCTCAACCTGCGGATCGCCCTGCAAGATACTCGCATTGACGTGTGCCACCAGATCCAGAAGTTTTCCGTACTGAGGCACTTCGCTCTTGTACATCTCAGACATTGCCGCCGAGAAAAGCCCCCGGATTTCATCTTTGTTTTTAAATGCGCTAGTGGTCATAAATACTCCTAACCCACGATCGAGGCTCGCAATCGCTGGTTGATGTAAACAGTTGGCTCATGTTCTTTCAGACCCGTGTTAGCTGGGAGTAACGCCAAAGTTGACGCGGATCTGATGCCATTTCGGGTATGCGTGCGGCTAAAGCGAATGTCTTTTTTTCCAGTCGCCTGGATAGACGACGTATCCAAAAGTCGCATGACCCGAGTATTCGAGGACGGTATTTTCAGGTATCCAAAGAAGCTGACCGGGGCGTACGTCGTACCGCTCCCCGTTCGCCTTCAAGGTGAAACAGCCTTCGAGGACGAAGATCACTTCGTCATAGAGGACTGTCCACGCAATTTCAGCACCTTCCCACTTGCCGAACCCTATTCCTAGGTTCGGAGAGATGTCGTCGGACAAAGCCCGGACCACACCGGCAGTTCCCGGAGGACCACCGCGATGAGTGAACTCTAGATCCCGGTGGTCGACGACAAAGACTGGGGTTCTGCCGGATGTGCACGTCATAGTTCGCTCCGACTGTTCCATGCGGCCCAACGGATACGCGTACGAACGCCCATGCCCAGGAAAGGTTCTGGTGGGTTAAGAGATGGCATGCCGCTGACATGGCGAATGTCGTTCAACAATGATGAATCTGCGCCTACAACACTGTCAGCCAGCAGCGTGCCACCGATCGTTCCCCAGGCAGCCCCAACACCGTTATCACATGCTGACGCGTACACCCCCTCCTCAAGCTTTCCGAAGAAGTTTGTGAAATTTCGAGAAATGGCGTAAGACCCACCCCAAGTGTGGGTGAACGGCACATCCTGTAAATGAGGATAGCGACGGAGCATTGATACCCGATGTTTGTCACGGATCTTGTTCTTCAGATCGTCACCGACACTCTGCCCATAATTTGGAACGTGCTGGTAAGAGTTGCGAATGATCAAACGACGATCTTTCGTCATGCGAACCGTCGTTCCTGCATGATCCGCTGGGGTGAGACCCCAGTCTTCCTTGATACCAGTCGCATTCATCTCAGCCTGCGTGAGAGGGCGAGTCCAGCTGGCGAAGGTCATCACAGGCAAGAGGCGGTTTCTCAGATAGCCGAACTCTTGAGTGAAAATGCTAGTTGTCAGTAGCAGACTGTTGGTGTGAACCGATGCTCCAGCTAGCGCTACAGTCCAACTACCATTGCTTCCCTTGCGCAGGCCGGTCACGGGCGAATTCTCGAACAACTGAACGTTTTCCGGTAGCGAGTCGCCCAGTCCACGTACCAGCGCAGCTGGCTGCATCAGATAACAGCCTGGAGTGAAAACAGCTTGGCTGTAGTGGCTGGTACCCAACACTTCCTTCAGGCGGGCACGTTCCACGACTTCGAACGGCTCACCCAAATTGCGCATAAGTGAAACAAAATTTTCGAGGTACGCAATCCCTCGGTCACCTACTGCCCCCTGGTACTTGCCAGCGTGCGACCACTGGCAATCGATGTGGTGGGTTTTGACCAGGCCTTCGAGCTTGGAAATCGCGGAGCGGTTCAGCCGCAATAGCGCTTGTTTGAAGTTGGGATCCGGATGTTCCAACGCCATCTTGTGCGGAAGATCGATCACGAACCCGGAGTTACGGCCCGAAGCACCGAATCCGACACGCTGAGCATCAATCAAAAATACCTTGGCTTCAGGCTTTAATTCCGCCAGGCGACGAGCAGCAGCAAGGCCGGCAAAACCGGCACCGATGACAACGTAATCGGCGCGCTGTTCACCCTGCAGAACTTTTGCGCAAGCAGGCTCCGGAAGAACGTCATACCAGCCACAGTCGTGGCTATCGTTAGGTAACTTGATAGGTCGATTGTTCATCTTATTTTGATCCCACGATAGGCAATGATTGGCATTCAGCGAGCAAGCCTGTCCGGCGCTTCTGCGCTTGACGTCCCAGTAGTACAAATCCGGTGACACGATCTGACTGATCTCTATGACTAGCCACCAGGCCGTCTTGAAGAGAATCGACATGCCAATCACCTGAACTGCCGACGGGTGGCGGAAGAACAGATAACGGCGCTGACGGAGTCTTCACGGTTATAGGCATGAGGGGGTAGTGAACGACTGTCGGCTCCCCCAGAAGCGTGCGCGCCAATGCTCTGATCCCCTCATTTATCGGAGCGAGATAAGGCAGCAATTGCCCATTGATCTCGATGCAATCGCCGATGGCGTAGATATCCTTCTCAGAGGTCTGCAGGTGCGCGTCCACTTTGACCCCGCGTCCGCATTCGATGCCACTAGCACGAACAAAACCGACATTAGGGAGCAGTCCGACAGCGGACAATACAAAGTCCGCGACTACTACCTCACCGTTGGCGAGCCGGATGTCGAAGCCGTTCTCTCGCCTATGGATAGTGGATATGGTCGTTTGCAAACTCCACTTAACCCCGAGTTCAGACAGCTTCTTCTGCAAGTGCACGCCCGCTGCTTCTGGTAGCAGTCGACTCATGGGCCATACCCCCAAGCCGATGACATGTACTTGATAGCCAACCGACGCAAGGTCGTTTGCGAATTCGCAGCCGATCAAGCCTTCACCCAGAATGGCGATATTCTTGGCGGTGGGCAGCTTGTCTCGGAACAACTCGTAATCCGCCAGAGTATTCACGCTCAGCATGCCTTCAGCATCGCCCTGTACGGGAATCCGAATAGGGCTGGCACCACTCGCGATCACGAGCTTACTGAAGCTGATCTCGCCAAAGTTGGTGTAGATCCGCCTCTGCTCCGCATCGATCCGCTCCACTAGGCAATAGGGATAAACACGGATCGACAGACGCGCTTCGATTTGGAATGGTGCTTCATCAATCAGGAGCGCGGCGCCTTTATCCTGCGCCAAGGCAACGGACAGGGTCGGCTTGTAGTATCGGTGGCCTGACTCGCTAGTAAGGACACTGATCTGGACATTCGGATCTGCTTTCCGGATAGCCTGCGCGAGTCCATAGCCCGCATGGCCGCTACCAATGATCACGATGGGCTCTGCAATCCGAGCCGGAACAGTAGCATTCGGGGCTTGAGTCGCAGCAGCCTTTCCAGGTACTTGCGCTGGGGGTACAGCAGTAACGGCCGGCGGAACCGCCAACGGCTCCGAGCTGGTAATTTCTAGCATTTCAAAGTCGGCCTTACCCACCTTGCACTCTGGGCATACCCAGTCATCAGGAATGTCTTCCCAGCGGGTGCCCGGAGCGATGCCGTCGTCTGGCCAACCCAAAGCTTCATCGTAGATCCAGCCGCAGATGATACAGAGCCACTTTTTCATAGTGCCTTACTCACCCGCGACCTTGATGGCTACGTTCTTGGTACGGACATAGCTGTACAGCGCTTCCTGACCGCGCTCGCGCCCATAACCGGAAAGCCCAACGCCACCGAAAGGCACTTCAATGCCACCGGCATACCATTCGTTAACAAACACCTGACCCGAACGAAGTAGCCGCGCACAGCGCATGGCCCTGTTCAGATCTTGAGTGAACACGCCTGCCACCAATCCGAAATTAGTGCCGTTTGCGATGGCAATAGCCTCCGGCTCATCGTCGAAAGGAATGATCACCAGGACTGGGCCAAAGACTTCTTGCTGGGCGATAGTCATGTCAGGCCGCACATCCCTGAAGACGGTTGGTAAAAGGAAATTACCCTGACTATTGCTGGCCGCTTCACCTCCTGTAACCAGCACTGCTCCTTCTTCTTGAGCGCGCTGACACATCTGCTGAATCTGACTCAGCTGCCTGGCAGAGATCACTGGCGTAAGATCGTTCCCGTCAATACCACCCCCAACTGACAACCCTTGCGCCAAATCTTCAACGCGGGAGACCACAGATTCATAAACCGAGCGGTGAACGACCAGCCGGGACATCGCGGAGCACACTTGGCCCGCGTTAAAGAAGATGCCCATTCGCACGCTCGCCATGAGTTGGTCGAGATCGGCATCCGGGAATACGACAGCAGCTGACTTGCCTCCGAGTTCCATCACACATGGAGTCGCATTCTCGGCAGCAAGCTTGAGAATGGTTTGCCCAGTTACCACAGAGCCTGTGAACACAATCTGATCCACCTCCTGCCGAGCTGCGAGATACGACCCAACTTCCCGACCACTCCCGCACAGCAGGTTGACCGCGCCGTCGGGAAGACCCGCACGTTCGATCGCCTCGAAGAGAACGCACATCCCCAATGGCGACAACTCAGGAGATTTCACAACCACAGCATTACCTGCAGCTAGCGCCGGCGCCAAGGCACGAGCACAGATTGAGACCGGGAAATTCCACGGGACGATTTGCAAGGAAACGCCCATTGGGTCGTAAACGGTAAAATCCATGTAGCCGTTACCCAGAGGGATCGATACGCCTTCAATCTTGTCTGCCATGCCACCGTAATATTCGAAATACCGCGCAGCCTCGACGAATTCGTCCCTGGCTTCTGCTAGGGTCTTGCCGTTCTCGGCACACAGTACTTTCGCGCCCTCCTCGGCAATGGCGCGGATCTCCTGCGCAATCCGGTTCATCCACGTAACACGCTCGGCAGGTCTCGCGGATGAAAGCACCCTGGAGTCGGCGCATCGACGCGCGGCCGCCAGAGCCATAACAGCGTCTGAGATTGAAGCCTTGGCGATTGTGCCGGTGGGGTAATTCGTCGCAGGATTCAAGACTTCAAAGGTGTCGTCGCTGTCACACCATTTACCGTCGATGAAATTCAGCCAATGTTTCTGATTCATGTGCATTCTCCCGGCTCACGCCTGCGCTTTTTCGAGAAGTGTTTCAGCAGCCCAGCGATGGAAGAAATGCGTAGGAATGTCCATTTCCGGCGAAAAAACGCCTCCCTTGTATCCGGGGGAACTGCGGCCTTTCTGCATACCTTCAACCGACGCGATATCCTCACCGAACACGACTTTCCAGGATTCCATGATCGCGTCACGGGATGCCTTGTACTGTTCGCCGAGCGCCTCATCGCCGATGTAATAAACGCGCAAGTGCTCAATGGTGCGGCTCGGGGAAATAGGCTGAAGCATCATGGCGAAGACGTGGTCAGCCTGAATTCCGATCAGCGTATTAGGGAAAAACGCAACATACTCTGCCGTCTTCGTCCGGTCTGCTGGCCACGAAGGGAATACAGGCAGGGTTGTGCCCGCGATCGTCGATAAGTTGTAGGCGTAACTGCCCTGGCCTGCGAATTGACGATCAAAGAGAATGTTGTAGTGGTCTTCAAGGCGAGAGTACGTGTTCAGGCTTGGATGAACCCAGGGCAAGTGGTAAGCCTCACAGAAGTTCTCAACCGCGAGCTTCCAGTTACACTCGACTTCAAGGGCCATCGATCCACCGTCGGCTTCCTTTCTCATGAGTGACCCACCGTCGGTACCGAGAAACTGAATCCAACGCTCGGTCAGAGGAGCCAGCTTTTCTTCGAGAGGCGCTGCGTCACCGGACATGTTCACCAACACCATGTCCATGTAGATCGCGCTGCGCAGAGGTTTGAGCCCATGCTTTTCGCAGTTGAATCGGTCATCCTTGTGGACATCGATACCACCCACATGCGGTGTGCCTCTCAACGCGCCGTTCAGGTCGTAAGTCCACGAGTGATAAGGGCAGCGAATCACACCTTGGATCGGGCCTTCTTCCCTCACCAGCTTCACGCCGCGATGGCTGCAAACGTTATGGAAGACTTTCAGCTCACCTTCACGATTGCGCATCATCAACAAAGGTAACCCCATGAAATCAAGGGGCTTCACATAGGAGTTCTGCGGCAAATCGCTCGCAAATCCGATGCAAGTCCAGCCCTTGCCCATCAGCTCATCGCGTTCCAGTTCAAAGAATTTCTGTTCGGTGTAGAACTCATTGGTCAAGCCGTGAGCGTGCTCGATCGGGTTCAATACGCTCGCAAGATTGTGAACAGGAATCAGGGTTTTGGCTGTCATTGTTATTTTCTCCAGCGGCCTCGGTGGTCGATGACCTCATTTAAAAATCTCGCCCCAACACAGACAAACGAATATTTCTCCATCACTTATTAGCCAGAGGAATAAATAAACATGAGCGACATGAACCGCTAGACCCGAATTAGATTTATTCCTGCGACTCATAAATGCATGAGAATTACTACGTTGTCTACGAGACTTGGATACCGCATTCTCGTATTGCCCCACCTCTGCAATAGCATCTAAACAAAGAGAATCGGAAAGGAATTAAAATTCATTTTATGTTCGATTGCCGAACCTTTGCAGCACAGGCGAAACCAGTGAAGCGCTTAATATATTCGATGTTATGGACTGGTCAATCTCAAGCATTGATTACATTTAAGGCTCGCTAGCGCAGTTCCTCGGCTAGCTCATGAAGTAGCCGCTACCACTCACTACTCACCAAACTCAGGAAAACCACGCAAACCGTTTAACAACTGAAAGTATCGACCATTAATATCAGCGCCACCCAATTCCGCTGGAAACTCTCTATCTGATTACGGTCGTAATAAGACGCCTTGCTCTCTAACGACCAACAATAAAAATTCAGCCGTATCAGGAGATAACATGAAAAACAAAGTCCACAGTATCGAAGACCTGCCTTGGAACCGCTTTCATCGACTGCTGACCTGGCGATCTGCAGGCGGCTCTTTCGTTGACGGGTACGTTTTGAGTCTCATTGGCGTCGCATTGATGCCGACTTCTGCCGCCCTAGGCTTCGATAGTTTCTGGGAGGGCATGATCGCCGCTTCCGCTTTGATGGGCATATTTATAGGAGGCCTGTTTGGAGGCTGGCTGACTAACCAGTTTGGACGACGTGCGATCTATTATGTTGGCCCAGTTTTATTCACGCTCGCCTCATTGGCTCAATACTGGGTACAGGATGCACAGACCCTGTTCTTCCTCCGCTTGATTATCGGCGTAGCGGTGGGAATCGAATATCCCGTTTCAACGTCAATGTTGGTTGAATTCTTGCCGAAAAAAGAGCGCGGTCCTAAGCTGGGATGGTTCGTCATCGTCTGGTTTATTGGCGCCGCAGCGGCGTACGTCGTTGGTGAACTGATCCTGCGTACAGGCGGCCAAGATGCTTGGCGTCTGGTACTCGCCAGCGCCGCAGTGTTCAGCTTCATGCTGTTGCTTCTACGCATTGGTACGCCTGAGTCTGCCCGCTGGCTGATTACCAAAGGCCGCCTCCGCGAAGCTGAGCAGGTTGTCAAGTCAGTGTACGGTAATGAGTTCTCGCTGGATCACCTTCCAGAAGAACCACGGCAGCTCAAAATCTCTGTCTGGAGCTTGATCCGTGCCGGGTATGGCCGTCGTATGCTTTTCGTATCGATCTTCTGGACGTGTTGCATTGTTCCAATCTTTGCGGTCTACGCATTTGCACCAAAGGTTCTTCAAGCTCTGAACATCAAAGACGACTGGGCTTCGATTGGCTCCGTTACTATCACTGCACTGTTTGTAGTCGGTTGCATGGTCGCTACACGTGTGATCAACAGCCTCGGGCGTCGAAATCTTCTGATCGGCAGCTTCTTTTTCTCAGGAATCGCGCTCTTCGGCTTAGGGCTGTTTCACGACGCCCCTCCGTCGATAATCCTGGCGCTTTTCGGTGCTTACGCCGTTTTCATCGGGGGCGCTCAAGTCCTCACGATGGTCTATCCCAACGAATTGTTCCCTACTGAAATCAGGGCACAAGCTATGGGCTTGGGGACATCCATCTCGCGTATCGGTGCAGCCGCTGGCACATACGTGGTACCCGTTGCCTTGGTTGATTACGGCATCGCAAACACCATGTACGCTGCCGCCGCGATTACCATTTTCGGCTTGATCGTGAGCTGGATGATGGCTCCTGAAACTCGATCACTGAGCCTACAGCAGGCTGCTGCACTCAACTGATCAATTCTGTGGGCGGGTAACGCACCGCCCACACATTAAAATATTGAATTCACTACCTCGCCCTTGCCGGGCATCAATGAGTAGCAGCTGCTTGCAGCGCCAAGTAATGCTGTGCCAGCTTACTAGATCGCCTAAAACCATGACGACAAACATATCAAAGCGGTATGAACTCAGCCAGGCCGTATGGTCTACACTGATCATTAATGGCAAGCTGCTTCCTGGCATTACCTATTACATGCTGGAGTCCAATGACTCATGGTGCAGTTACTGGATGAAAATGGACAGTAAATGCCAGTCAGTTCTGCATCGTCACACTGACGTCGAGCTGATCACGATCCTGTCTGGATCAGTCCAGGACTCAACTGGCGCTCACTATGAGCCGGGGGACTGTATCGTCTATACAATAAACTCAGAGCATCAGTTGTACTCTGCAAATGGGTGCACGATGCTTGTAGTTGAGTCAAAACCGCCTATCATTTATTAAAGTTTGACGAGGCGCCTATGGCGCCTCGTTTTACATAAATGGCATTTGGTCGATCAGCCAATTCCTAAACTTGTCCACCCCCTTCTGATTGCGAGAATAGCTATCTGACTCGATCAACCAGAATTTCGATCCCGTTTTCAAAACATTCGTCATTGGTTTTATCAGCGATCCGCTCCGCAGGTAGTCGTCCACCAGATAGGACCATCCTAGTGCGACACCTTGACCGTCAAGGCACGACTGCAGCAGCATTGAATAGCTATTAATCTTGAGCTTGCGCTTAGGCGTTGGCGCGGCTATCTCCAGACCTTCAAACCACTCCGACCACCCAAGCCAATCCTTTTGCATATCTTCTAAATACAGCCAAGTACAATCGGATAAACCTTCGGGCGTGGCTAGCCGTGGATTCTTGAGCAAGTACTCTGGGCTGCATACAGGGAAAATCTCTTCGTCAAACAGGGCTGTGGCTTTGCACCCACGCGGTGGATGACGAAGATAATTCAAAATAATATCAAACTGAGCTAGTTGACTAGGGCTATCCGATGCGACGATCCTGAGTTCTATTTCCTCGTTGGAAGCTTGAAACGTTGATACTTTAGGCATCAACCAGAGAGACGCCATTGCAGTGGTTGCAGCCACTGTCAACTCTTGGCTACCGTGAACACCACGGATTCTGTCTGTCCCGTCCGCCAGCAAACACAGTGATTTTCTGACCACCTCATAGTAATCCACACCTGCTGGCGTCAATTCCATTTTCTTCGTACTTCTCAGCAGAAGTTCTTTGCCAAGGTAATCTTCTAGCAGTTTAATCTGCTTGCTCACTGCGCCTTGGGTGACACTCAATTCGACTGAGGCTTGGGTGAAGCTCAGATTTCGTGCGGCGGACTCAAACGCAATAAGGCTATTCAACGGTGGCAGTGGAAAGCTTCTCATTCCCAGACCTCTGAGGGCTCTTTTTTTGTTCAGCCATCTTAACCAATCGCAAAGCCTTGCTCCAGAGCTTTCGAAGCCCAACTGACAGGATCGTCTGATCGGTAGCCGATGATCGGCGTGTGCTCTCTGGCTATTTGCAAAAGAATAAATCCCACAGCACAGCACCGGCCACCACTAAAATAAGCCGCTATTAACATACCACCCACTCTCAGCTGCACTTAAATACCCCAACCCCGTCGCAGTTTAATATGAAGCGGAAGCCACATATAAACTCAGATATCCATATATCCAGCCTACGCTGCACTGGAGGAGTATCACACGCATATAATCAAACGACATTTCCTAAATTGCCATACATACACTGTCGCAGCTGCCCCCACACTCTTACGAGCCTGCATCAAAAAGCCCAGAAGACTATCAAAATCGCCATGTGTCTCGGCTAAGCTCGACTGGTTTTATCAAACTAGCAGCGAAGCTTTCCGGATACCGCTTACTTCCTCCAGCACTCAAACGTTCGCTTCTCGCCGAGAGCTTCTGACGGCAGTAGGGTAGCTAGAAGGGGGCGCCTACGTGGCCCTCCCCTACTTCAAGCACCAGCGCAGCGGCATTTCGGGCCGGCTGACGCGATGGGGCCTAGATCGCAGCCCGAGGAGCGAGATATCGTTTGGAAACCTGTTCAATCCACCTAGTGCTCGGCGCAGTGTGCAAGGTGGTGGGCGCTGCCTTACTGGGAATTATTGCTGGTTTTGCCGTCTCCCGTTCGCAAGCAAGCGTCGCTCGCACTCCAATAAGTCGTTTTGACCGCTTGTCGTTCAAAACAGGCATTCAGTTCAACAGTGGCTTCTCCAACCTTTCGAACTGAGGTGAGTGTTCTTAACTGCAGGAGCTTCCCACCATGAGCAACTACCCTACTCCTCCATTTCCATCCCAACCGCAAACCGTGCCAGGTTCACAGCGCAAGATGGAGCCTTATCCAGACTGTGGTGAACAGACCTATGCCGGTAACAACCGGCTTGAAGGTAAAGTCGCATTGATCACGGGTGCCGACAGCGGCATCGGACGGGCTGTGGCCATTGCGTATGCCCGTGAGGGCGCAGACGTTGCCGTTTCCTATCTGGATGAGCACGAAGATGCGCAAGAGACTGCGCGCTGGGTTGAAGCTGCTGGCCGTCAGTGCCTGCTGCTTCCCGGCGATCTGGCGCAGAAACAACAGTGCTACGACATTGTCGACAAGACCGTGGCGCAGTTCGGTCGTATCGATATTCTGGTCAATAACGCCGCTTTCCAGATGGCTCATGAGAGCCTGGACGAGATTGACGACGATGAGTGGGTGAAGACCTTCGATACCAACATCACCGCCATTTTCCGCATTTGCCAGCGTGCGCTGCCCTCGATGCCAAAAGGCGGCTCGATCATCAACACCAGCTCGGTCAACTCTGACGACCCGTCACCCAGCCTGTTGGCATATGCCGCCACAAAAGGTGCGATTGCCAATTTCACCGCAGGCCTCGCCCAACTGCTGGGCAAGAAAGGCATACGGGTCAACAGCGTGGCACCCGGTCCGATCTGGACACCGCTGATTCCTGCCACCATGCCAGATGAAGCCGTCAGGAACTTCGGCGCGAGCTACCCGATGGGTCGTCCTGGCCAACCGGTTGAAGTCGCACCGATCTACGTCTTGCTGGCATCGGATGAAGCCAGCTACATTTCCGGTTCGCGCTATGCTGTGACCGGAGGAAAACCCATCCTGTAAGCGTGGTGCTGAGGCTCGATATTGCGGGCCTCAGGCCTTTCCCGCAGTGAGTGCGCTTGAGGAAATGGCCATGGCGAATGATGAACTGGTTTCAAGAAGTCTACCCGTCCAGGAAGACATGGCCATGCAGCAGCGCGTCTGGCGCTTCGAACGCGTGGGTTGGTATCTGCTGGTGGTCATTGTATTGCTTGGATTGGCCGGCCTCTTCGGCAATGGCCCTCTCAGTAATGCCCAGACCACTAGCGCGGATGGCCGGCTGCATGTCGAATATCAACGGCTCAGCCGAAGCGGAACGACTGACAACTTGCGTATTACTGTGCGCGGTAGCGCCCGTAAACCAATCATGTTGGAACTCGACGGTTCGCTGCTGAGCAAAGCCAGCATTGAAACCATTCAGCCTGAACCGCAAGCGTCGCTCTCACAAGGCAAGGCTATCTTGCTTGAGCTGGGTACCAGCGACGATGGGGTTGCCACTCTTTACCTGACGTTGCGCAGCGAGTATGTGGGCACGCTTGAAGGCGTGGTCAGGGCAGGCCCATCCAGTGCAGTCCACTTCTCCACCTTCCTGTTTCCTTAGGAGCCATTCATGGATTCGATCCTTCGCGCCGCAGGCATGTACATCGCATTGATGCTGTTGTTTCGCATCGCTGGAAGACGCTCTCTGGCGGACCTGACAACCTTTGACTTCGTGCTGTTGCTGATTATCGGCGAGGCGACCCAGCAGGCGTTGCTGGGTGATGACTTTTCCTTTACCAACGCCATGCTGGTCATCGCGACGCTGATCGTCCTGGATGTGGGCCTGTCGCTCGCCAAGCTAAATTCCAAACCATTAGCGCGGCTTCTGGATGGCCATGCAACGCTGGTCGTCGAGCACGGACGTTTTCTGCACCACCGCATGCGCAGAGCACGTCTGACGGAAGACGACATCCTCGAATCGGCACGTGATAGCCAAGGAGTTGAAAAAGTCGAGCAGATCAAATTTGCCATTGTGGAGCGCAACGGAAAGATATCGATCATACCCGTCGAGTAATCCCTTCATTGCGCTCTCACCAGGCTTTCCTTAGTTCTTCTGGCTTGCGCCTAGAAAGCTCATGAATAAACAGGTCGTCAACTGTCTTACTTGCAGGCATGTCGTGTCTCCTAAAGTATCACCGGGTTTCTTCGAAGGCTGCTGAGATACTATGAACGTCTTCACAGTACGCCCAAGCGCCTCGCGACATACCGCTCCCACCTCGTTTTTAAAACGCCAGGACGGATTATCCCTGGCGTTTTCGTGCTACCGACGGCGGCTTATGCGTTGCTCGTGCCGCTGTTCGAGAACTTCTTGACATCGATAGGCGGAGCGACAAACTCGGCCCCTTGGCCTGACGCCCGCCAACGTACATCGGAAATGCCATACCGTTCCGCCATGGGCCGGCTGACCTTCTTTAGATTGTGCTGGCCAAATCTGGGAATGATCCCCACCCCCGCATCGCAGCTTGCCCAGTGCCAGGCCTCGGTGTTGTTCATCCGCTCAAGCCGGATGATGAAGGTCCGGAATTCTCCATGTAGCTCATACTCGATTACGTAAAGCTGCGGTTCTGCCATAGGAATCTCCTCCATTGATTCAGGCTAATGGAGCGAACGAACGCAAAAAAATTCAGCGATTCTGACTGACCGGTCATCGCTCCTGTAGCGTCGCATTCGCGTGGCGGAACGAAAGCGCTACGACTTGCAGTTTTTTGGGTACTTCCACGTTGAACAGCCCGCCGGCTTGTGCAAAGCGTTCTTTTTGGATGATTGCCATTCGTCGTCTATGGGCGAATTGCAGTCAACCTTCCTGCCCTGCTCATCCTTCTAAATGAACAAGCCAAAACATTCGCCAACATTTACGGGACAAGGACATGGCAAACGTATCCACAAAGGGCACCCGGCTGCTCGGGCTGATGCTGCTGGGGCTCGTCATGTTGCAGGTGGCGGGCTGCGACATGGTGTTGTTCAACCCCAAAGGCCAGGTGGGGTTGGAACAACGCAACCTGATAATCCTGGCCACGCTGCTGATGCTGATTGTGGTGGTCCCGGTCATGATCATGGCGTTGGTCTTCTCGGTGCACTACCGGTCCTCCAATGAGAAGGCCCGCTACACCCCGGAGTGGAGCCATTCTCGGGCCATCGAAGCGGTGGTGTGGGGTGTGCCACTGGTCATCATCATCGTGCTCGGTATCGTGACCTGGCGCTCTACCCATGCTCTGGACCCGTATCGACCGCTCGAATCCGACAAGCCGTCGGTCAAAGTCCAGGTGATCGCCACCGATTGGAAGTGGCTGTTCGTCTACCCCGAACTCGGCATTGCGTCCGTCAATGAACTGGCAATGCCCGTGGATACGCCTGTGGACTTTCGCGTGACCGCTGATGGCGCCATCACCTCGTTCTTCATCCCTGCACTGGGCGGCCAGATTTACGCCATGGCTGGCATGCAGACGCAGTTGCACCTGATCGCCAATCACCCAGGCACCTACACCGGCATCGCCGCCAACTACAATGGCCCAGGGTTCTCGGACATGCACTTCAAGGCGCTGGCGCTTGACCAGGCTGGCTTCGATGCCTGGGTCGCCAAAGTACGCAGCTCAGAACGTCAGCTCGACCCGGACGGCTATGCCCGGCTGGCCAAACCGAGCGTCGCTCACCCGGTGGAGCATTACGCTGCGGTCACCCCTCAGCTGTTCCAGTCACTCATCGACAAGTATCAGGGCGTCAACCGTTCTCGCGAGGTCGAGCGGCGTTTGAGCGACCCGCAAGGTGAAACGCCGCAAGGCAGCAAGGAGTAACGCACATGTTCGGAAAATTGAGCTGGGACGCCATCCCCCTCGACGAGCCCATCATCATGTATACCCTCGCCGTGGTCGGTCTGATCGGCATTGGCGGGGTCGGTGCCATCACCTACAAGCGCAAATGGACGTACCTTTGGAAGGAGTGGTTCACTTCAGTCGATCACAAGCGCATCGGTGTGATGTACATCGTTGTCGCCCTAGTGATGTTGCTGCGCGGTTTCGCCGACGCGTTGATGATGCGCACGCAGCAAGCGATGGCATCGGATGGCTCACCCGGCTATCTACCGCCGGAACACTACGACCAGATTTTTACCGCCCATGGCGTGATCATGATTTTTTTCATGGCCATGCCGTTTGTGGTCGGCCTGATGAACATCGTGGTGCCGCTGCAGATCGGCGCGCGTGATGTGGCTTATCCGTTCCTCAACGCAGTGAGCTTCTGGCTGTTCGTCTCGGGCGCCTTGCTGGTGAATATCTCGCTCGGTATTGGTGAGTTCGCCCGCACCGGCTGGGTCGCCTACCCGCCGCTATCGGGCATAGGTTACAGCCCTGGGGTGGGGGTCGACTATTACATCTGGTCACTGCAAATATCCGGCATAGGCACTTTGCTGACGGGGCTGAACTTCTTCGTCACTGTTCTCAAAATGCGCACGACCGGCATGACACTGTTTCGCATGCCGGTATTCACCTGGACGGTGCTGTGCACGTCGATCCTGATTCTGGCAGCCTTCCCGATCCTTACCGCCACCTTGTTCATGCTTAGCCTGGACCGCTACTTGGGCATGCATTTCTTCACCAACGAGATGGGCGGCAACCCGATGATGTACATCAACCTCATCTGGGCCTGGGGTCACCCGGAGGTTTACATTCTGATTCTGCCAGCCTTCGGCATCTTCTCGGAAGTGGCGTCGACGTTTTCACGCAAGCGCCTGTTCGGCTACCACTCACTGGTGTGGGCGACCATCGTGATCACCGTGCTGTCGTTCATCGTCTGGGTGCACCACTTCTTCACCATGGGCGCAGGGCCGAACGTGAACGCCTTCTTCGGCATCATGACCATGATCATTGCCGTGCCCACCGGGGTAAAAATCTTCACTTGGCTGTTCACCATGTACCGCGGTCGGGTCCGTTTTGAAACGCCGATGTTGTGGACCGTAGGTTTCATCGTCACCTTCAGCATTGGCGGTATGACCGGTGTACTGCTGGCCGTGCCGGGCGCCGACTTCTTGCTGCACAACAGCCTGTTTCTGATTGCGCATTTCCATAACGTGATCATTGGGGGAGCAGTATTCGGTTACCTCTGCGGCCTCACCTACTGGTTCCCCAAGGCCTTTGGTTTCAAGCTCTATGACCCGCTGGGCCGCGCAGCGTTCTGGTGCTGGCTGGCCGGCTTCTACTTTGCCTTCATGCCCTCCTACTTCCTCGGTTTCATGGGCATGACCCGGCGCCTGAACCACTTCAACGTGCCGGAATGGCGCCCCTTCCTGTTACTGGAAATGGTTGGTGTGCTGATCATCCTCTGTGGCGTGGCCTGCCAGGTCATGCAACTGGTCGTGAGCATTCGCAAGCGCCACGAAAACCGCGACCACACCGGTGACCCATGGGACGGACGCACACTGGAATGGGCTACCGCGTCGCCGCCGCCGTTCTACAACTTCGCCGAGCAGCCGGTGGTCCACGGTATCGACGCGTACTGGGGAATGAAGGAGCGTGGCGTCAAGACATTGATCGAGGCGGATTTCCGCAAGATTCACATGCCCTGCAATACCAGCCTGGGCGTGGTGATCGGCGTGCTCAGCACTGTCCTGGGCTTCGCGTTGGTGTGGCACATCTGGTGGCTGGTGATTACCAGCCTGCTTGCCACAGTCGCAGTTTTGGTCGTACGTAGCTACGACCAGCATACCGAGTACTACGTCACGGCCGAGGAAGTCGAACGCGTAGAAACCGAACGGCGCCAACTGATGGCGGAGGCCTGAACCATGTCGCATATCGTTCTGAATGAGTCTGTCCATCAGCAGGAGCACGGTTACGAGGATGCCGGCTCTCTGAGCCTGTTCGGCTTCTGGATTTACCTGATGACCGACTGCGTTTTGTTCGCCACCTTGTTCGCCACCTATGCCGTACTGGGCCAGGCGGTGGCCGGTGGTCCCAGCGCGGCGGACATCTTCGAACTGCCCTACGTGCTTGCAGAAACCTTTCTATTGCTGTTCAGCAGCATTACGTATGGCTACGCCATGCTGGCCAACCATCGCAAAGACAAGCCTCGAGTGCTGCAGTGGCTGGGCATCACCTTTGTGCTAGGCCTGGGGTTCATCGCCATGGAGATCAACGAGTTCCATCACTTGATCGCCGAAGGCTACGGCCCGCAACGCAGCGCATTCCTCACCGGGTTCTTCACGCTGGTCGGCACCCACGGCCTGCATGTGCTGGTTGGCTTGGTGTGGATGGCCCTGCTGATGATTCAAGTGCAACAGCGCGGCCTGTGCTGCGTCAACTCCACACGGCTTAGCTGCCTGAGCCTGTTCTGGCACTTTCTCGACATCGTGTGGGTGTGTGTATTTACCGTCGTCTACCTGTTCGGGGTGATCTGATGAGCAGCGAAAGCCAGGTTCACAGCAGTGCCGGCGCCAGCCAATCCAGCCACAAGACCTACAACATTGGCTTCGTGCTGGCCGCATTGTTGACGCTGATTCCGTTCGCACTGGCCCTGTATCCCAGCCTCTCGCGCAGTGTCACCTTCTTGCTGATATTGATCTGCGCAGTGATCCAGATCCTCGTGCACATGGTGTTCTTCCTGCACCTGACTACCGCCCGTGAGCAACGCTGGAGCTTGGTAGCCTTGGTGTTTACCGTCGTGATCATCGTGCTGCTGGTGGGGCTCTCGCTGTGGATCATGTACTACGTGCATTACAACATGCTGGGTTTGTGAAATCCGATCGACCTGCGGCGCCTCATTGACGTCCAAGCACATTGACCTGCTTATCAATCCAGGGCAACCAAGGAGGCTAACCGCCAATGAATGATCGACTCATTGCATTGTTCACCGACACCACTGTATTCGGTATCTCCATTCTCAATGTGCTTGTAGCACTGTGCGTGGCACTGCTTACGTTTCTGGTGGCCCGCGCTGCCATCAGTTTTCTGTTGCGCCGGGTCCGGCATTGGTCCGAGCACGATGGCGCGGTGAGCCAGGTACTGGCCAAAGTAATGTCAGGTACCAGCAACTTTTTGCTGTTCCTCGCCTCGTTGCTGGTGGGCCTGAGCATGCTCGACCTGCCAGAGCGCTGGCTGACTCGGGTCAGCAGCCTGTGGTTCGTGGTTGCCGCCTTGCAGATCGGCCTGTGGGCCAACCGCGCCATTGGCCTGGGGTTGAGCCGCTATTTCGCCCGCCACAATACCACCGGCCTGAACCAAGGCAGTGCGTTGGCCACCCTTTCGGCCTGGGGCGCGCGGGTGCTGCTATGGTCCGTGGTGCTGCTGGCAATGCTGTCGAACCTGGGGGTGAACATTACCGCCTTTGTCGCCAGTCTGGGCGTGGGCGGCATCGCGGTAGCCTTGGCCGTGCAAAACATCCTCGGCGATCTGTTCGCCTCGCTGTCGATTGCGGTGGACAAGCCCTTCGAAGTCGGGGACTTCATCGTCATCGGACCGCTGGCTGGCACCGTCGAACACGTTGGCCTTAAAACCACGCGCATCCGTAGCCTCGGTGGCGAGCAGATCGTGATGGCCAACGCCAGCATGATCAGCAGCACGATCCAGAACTACAAGCGCCTGCAAGAACGGCGGATCGTGTTTGAATTCGGCCTCTCTTATGACACGCCTACCGAGGCGGTGAAAAAAGCGCCGGCCATCGTGGAAGAAGCCATCAAAGACCAACAGCAGGTACGCTTCGACCGCGCACATCTGCGCGGCTTCGGCAAGGAAGCGCTGGAGTTCGAATGTGTCTATATCGTCAAGGACCCAGGCTACAACCTGTACATGGATATTCAGCAGGCCATCAATTTTCGGCTACTGGAGCGCTTCTCCACGGTAGGGGCCAAATTCGCCGTGCCGGTACGCGCAATCAAAGTCACCGCCTTGCCAGAGGAAGCCAACCGGCTGAGGGAAGGCCGTGAAGAGCGAGGCCTCAGAGGCGCTTGAACAAGGGCATGAGGGGGCATCTCGCCCCCTTGCCCGCGGCCTGATTCAAGGCTGTTGATAATGGCCGGGCGACGTGCCCGGTTCATGATCGTGTTTCTGCCGCTGCACTTGTACGTCCGTGAAAGAGGACGCTTCGTTGCGGTGCAAGCCTTGCAGGTACTCGCGGGCAGCCTCCCGGCTAAGGTCTTCTTCGTCGCTGCGAAATTCGCAAGTGCCGGGCTGGTTGTCGAGGATGTAGCTGATCAAATAAAGGTACTTGGCCATCGCTGGGTTCTCCGAGGCTTGCAGACGGGGACGACTCATTGGGTTGATTCAGGCTGGAGCGTTGGCGTTCAGCATGGCTGACGACTGGCTCTAATTTGATGCTTTGGGTGCCATCTGTCGTTTCAATCGATCATTACAGCACTGACGTTTTCCCAACTGTACCCATCACTGGAAGTGAGGTACTTGAAATGACAACGGTACAAGACAATCTGCTGGACTGGCTGCGCGACGCACATGCCATGGAGCAACAGGCCGAGAGCATGCTCAAGGGCCAGGCCGAACGTCTCGAACATTATCCGGAGCTCAAGGGACGTATCGTTCAGCACATCGAAGAAACCCAAGGGCAACAACGTCTGCTGCTTGAATGCATCGAGCGATTGGGGGGCAGCACTTCGACGCTCAAGGACCTTGCCGGCAAGCTCATGGCGTTCGGCCAGGCTGTCGGTGGCATGGTCATGAGCGATGAAGTGGTCAAGGGCGCCATGTCTGGCTACGTATTCGAAAACATGGAGATCGCGTCGTACACGGTATTGATAGAGGCGGCCGAAGCGGCCGGTGACACCGCCACCGCGCAAGCCTGCAGGTCCATACTCAAGGAAGAAGAAGCGATGGCTCAGTGGCTCAAGGATCACCTGCCGGAAATTACCCGGGCGTTCCTGGCCCGGTCTGCCAACCCGGACACCGAGGCCAAACGCTAGAATGAGGCCCGCAGCGGACACTCTCCGCTGCGGGTATTTTCAGGCCGGCTGGTCGCCGTTGACCTTGCCCAGTTCAGCGCCGGTCAAGGGTTGTGCTTCGGGATTGGATTGAGTTCTGACTTTCATGGCATCGGCAGCCGCAGCCGAAGCCTGGTCAAGCTGAACACTTGCCATGCCATCGCCGCCATCCACGGCAGGTTCTGGCTGGTCGACGTAATTCCAATCCGGTCCCTCGTTCCACGACCCCCGCACTTCTGCCCCATCAGACATATTGAAGTAGGTGCGGTTGAAGGCCGGATCACCGGGCAGCTTGCCCTGCGGGAAGTTCGGTTGAATCGAGTGCAGGGCCTTTTCGAACGACATCTGGTGGGCGATTTCCCGGCTCATCAAAAAGCCGAGGGCATCCTTGATACCGGGGTCATCAGTGACATTGATCAGTCGCTCGTAAACTATCTTCGCCCTGGCCTCGGCGGCAATGTTCGAACGCAGGTCGGCAGTAGGTTCGCCGATGGTGTCGATGTAGGCGGCCGTCCAAGGGATGCCGCCAGAGTTCACCAGGGCCGCACCACCGCCATACAGCAAGCTGGTGATATGCGAGTCGTTGCCGGCGCCGGTCAGCGAGCGATACAGCTCACCTTCCGCTTCAACCCCCTCGGCCAGGCGCCCCTTGGCCCCCTTGTTGAGCATGACCACGATTGAGCCAATAATCTCCAAGTGGCTCAACTCTTCCGTGGCAATGTCGAACAGCATGTCCTTGCGCCCTGGGTCGTCCTCCGCCACCGCCTGGGTGAAATAGCGCATGGCCGCAGCCAGTTCGCCCTGCGGGCCACCGAATTGTTCCAGCAGCAGGTTGGCCAGCCCAGGGTTGGGCTCGGCGACCCGCACGGTATATTGCAATCGCTTGTTGTGCATGAACATTGGCAAAATCCTCATCAGCTCGCCGGGGCGGCCAGAGCCGCCCCGGTCGATTCAACGGTGATCAGCGATCGTCATCGCTCTTGCGCCCGCCGCCATGGCTGTGCTGGCCGCCTTTGCGGCCTGCCTCCGAGGCTTTTTCCCGGTCGTTGGCAAAGTTGCCACCAGAGGCCTGGCCGCCTTTCTGGCCTGCTTCTGAGGCACGCTCAGGGTCGTTCTTGAAGTTGCCGCCTGATGCTTGACCACCTTTGTGACCCGCTTCGGACGCACGTTCAGGATCGTTCTTGAAATTGCCGCCCGACATTTGGCCACCTTTATGACCTGCTTCGGATGCTTTCTCCCGATCATTGGCAAAGTTGCCTGGGTTGGTGTTGGCGTTGCCGCCCTGGTTGTTACGGTCATTGTCTTGGTTGTTAGCCATGATCTTTCACCTCATGTCGTTAACACAGGATGTTCTGTGTTCACTAATGACCTGCAGCAACGGCTTGAAGGTGAAAGAAATTGTGCGATCCCTGACGAAACGCTCGAAGATATTGGGCACAAAACATTCGGGCAAGATAAGCCGTAGCTTCATTAATCAGTGCATCGGGGCATTTCAGCTCTCGGCTGTCGAGCGAGCATGAGCCGTATCAGGGTGTCGATGTCGACCGGTTTGCTGAGCAGGAAACCTTGCACTTCATGCACTCGCACTCTTGCCTAAGGATTGAACGAAACGTTTGTCGATCTGAATGCTGTCCAACGGGTAGGTTCAGATAGCCCAGTGAAGAGTAACCGGTGCCGAAGTCATCCATGTGCAACCGAACGCCCGATTCCCCCAGTGCGTCCATCGACCATGGCGTAGCGGCTGCCGTCATTCATCGAGTACGAACACGCCGTCAGCGGTAAACAGCGTGGGGCCTACGTTGTCTTCATCAAAAGCCCACTGCACACGTTTGATCAAGTGACCCGGCAATCCGGTAGAGAGACACCAACCCGACGATCAGTACCACCATCAACAGGCCGGCAAACACTACGATCAGTTGCCGGACCTCGGCAAGGGTTGAATTGCCGAACAATCAGATGGAACAGCCAGAGCATGACGGCTGCCTAATGGAAGGCAAACCTAATGCACAGGAGCCACCCCATGGAAGCCCCCAACGAACACGACCCGTATATCGATGATGTCCCTCAGAACCCAGGTGAACCCGCGCCCAAACCCGACCCTGGCCAACAGGCTCCCGATTGGCCTGACGATCAGGTGCCACCCGAAGAGCAGTCCGATGGCTGATGCGCTTGGGCAATGCCCACGCCATAACCCATTGAAACCAGGCAGAGGTGTCAGCCATGATCGATAAAGCAACGGGTATGAAGCCAGGAGAACGCTATTGCGTCGAGAACGTTGCACGTGCGCATCAATTTGCAGGCTTTTTTCTGGACGGTAAATATTATCTGGGGCCCGAGCTGCTGAGCGCCGTTGGCTGGCTCGACGGGCAGCGGTTTATCTATGACAGCCTGAATGCCGAGGGCGAACCGGTTTTCCCCGATCGGGTTGCCGGTCGCATTGAAAACCTCACGTTGAAGCTGGTCGACGGGACGTCACTCGAACTGACGCGAATCGAGGCTGATATGTCTGCTTCCAGTGTGGACGATGAATTGCCAGAGGCTGATCAGCCCTTGAGCGAGCCAAACGGCAAAACGTTCACAGGACCGCTGCGTGGCAAAGTGGTGGTTATCACCGGTGCATCCAGTGGCATTGGCCGCGCTGCAGCGCATGCGTTTGCCTGCAAAGGCGCACGCCTGGTCCTCGCTGCACGCGATGAAAACGCCCTGTTCGAAGTACTCGATGAATGCACCGAGTGCGGTACCGATGCCGTTGCGGTTAGCACTGACGTTACCCGAAGCGCGGATATGCAGGCGTTGGCAGCGCGCGCCGCCGAATTCGGCAAAGGCCGCATCGATATATGGATCAACAATGCAGGTGTGGGTGCCGTGGGGCGTTTCGACCAAACACCCCTTGAAGCCCACGAGCAAGTGATTCAGACCGATCTGATCGGCTACTTGCGCGGTGCCTATGTCGCCTTGCCTTACTTCAAGGCGCAGCGAAGCGGCATCTTGATCAATACCTTGTCACTGGGAAGCTGGGTCGCTCAACCCTATGCGGCTGCGTATTCGGCCAGCAAGTTTGGCTTGCGCGGCCTGACCGAAGCCCTGCGCGGCGAGCTCGCCGAGTTTGCAGATATTCATGTCTGCGATATCTACCCCGCCGTGATGGATACCCCGGGGTTTCGTGACGGTGGCAACTACACCGGGCATGCACTCAAGCCGCCAGGGCCAATCTATGACCCCGAGCGCGTAGCCAAGGCAATGGTGAACTGTGCGATCACACCGAGGGCTTCCACGACGGTGGGAAGCGCAGCCCGCGTAGCGCACCTGGCCAGCTATATCGTTCCACGGCTTGGCCACATGGCAGGCTGGCTGGCGCGTCTCGGATGGAGCCACAGCCCCGCCGTCAGCGTTTCATCGGGAAACCTGTTCGCCCCGCCAAGCGGCGAGCGCCAGGTACATGGCGGATGGCGTGAAGGCCAGCAAAAAGTCCCCCTATTAGTGGGTGTCGCCGTGTCGTTGCTGGTGGGCGCCTGCGCCTACGCGGTGCTGCGCAACCGCACTGAAAGATAACGCCCGTTGTTCATCACGCAACGGGTGGGAGCACGGCAATATCATTCAGCTCACGGACCCGACCGGCCAGCATGTGCATAGCCCTGCAGCGTCCCCGAGGCCAGACGATGCCAACAGCCGCTCAAGTCCTTGAGCCGTGTCAGGCGATCAGTGCGGGTAGCTCGCGTGCCAGCAGTGCGGCAGCAGCGGGCTTGAGCAGTGACGGTGCCAATTTTTCGCGCTGTACCCACTTACACGCCACGATCTCGTTTTGCGGCACAGGGTGGTCTCGCTCATCGATCTGCATCGTGAAGATGTGATGAACAATATCGCCCGCACGAAGGGTACACAGCGGGACCAAGCGCTCACGGCAAATGCCTGTTTCCTCTTGGAGTTCGCGAATGGCCGCATTCAACGGGGCCTCGTGCGGCTTGACGCCGCCCCCTGGAAAATTCCATTTGCGCGATTTGCGGCGCACCAGCAACACCCTGGCCCCGCGAAAGCACAACACTGTTGCTCTTGACCTGAGCCTGCCTGGCTTGGACATGCCCACCTCCTTCACCATTCTATATGACGGTGGACTGGTTCCCTACAGCTCAGGTTCAAGTCAAAAGCGTGTTGACGTTGCCTAATACCTTGATGCCAAAGCATTTGAGCGCCATAGATTGCCGACTTTTATCTTTAGTGCAACTCATCGGCAAATGTCCACATCACCCGAGACAATCGCGCCGCGCCTACCGTCCTAGTTGAACACAGACTTTCCTGTGTGCTGACATGAGGTGAAAGATCATGGCTAATAATCAAAGTAACCGTGGCAATCAAGGCGGCACTGCTCAAAACAACCCAGGCAATTTCGCAAACGATCGGGAAAAGGCGTCCGAGGCCGGGCGCAAAGGGGGGAAAGCTTCAGGCGGCAACTTCGCCAATGACCGTGAACGTGCATCCGAAGCCGGCCGCGTTGGTGGCCAGCACAGCCACGGTGGTGGTCGCAAAAGTGAATGACCTCGCGTGACTGAGGCCAGGTCAGCATGCTGACCTGGTTTCACGCTGGCATGGCTGATCAGTCCGAGCCTTGGCGCGGGCTGATCAGCGCCCTCTCCCATCGACGCGTTGAAGCCGTGCATTGAACCCCTTCGGCCAAGGCGTCTCTACAGCAATGAAGCCGTTAATTCAGGCAATCAGAATGAACAGTGATCGTTCGGTCGTGGTGATCTGTGGGGCGAGCGCCGGCGTCGGCCGCGCTACTGCCCTTGTGTTTGCAGCGGCGGGCTATTCCTTGGCGCTGATTGCACGGGGCACCGAAGGTTTGGCACAAACTGTCGAAGATGTGCAGGTCTATCCCGTGCGCACGCTGGCTATCAGCCTGGACGTAGCCAATGCGCATGAGCTCGATGAAGCTGCCCGACGCGTGGAGGCCGAGCTTGGACCCATTGCCATCTGGATCAACTCAGCCATGGTGACGGTTTTCTCGCCCGCAGAGCAGCTCGCAGCAGACGAGCTCAAACGGGTCACGGACGTTACGTATCTGGGCACAGTGCATGGCACCCTGGCTGCGCTCACTGTCATGCGGCCGCGTAATCGAGGCCTGATCATTCAGGTTGGCTCGGCATTGGCCTATCGGGCAATACCTCTGCAAGCCGCTTATTGCGGGGCAAAATTCGCGGTAAGAGGGTTTACCGATGCGCTGCGCTGCGAGCTGCTTCATCAACGCAGCGCGATCAAACTGTGCATGGTACAGCTGCCGGCCATCAACACACCGCAGTTCGATTGGGCATGCAATAAATTGAATAGGCGGGTATGCCCTGTTCCGCCTGTCCATGATCCCTATGTGGCGGCACGGGCCATTCTAAGTGTGGTCGATGCACCACCGCGCGAGCTCTGGGTCGGCCTACCCACCCTAGGTGCCATCGTAGGCACGTTCTTCTTCCCCGCCCTGCTGGATCGCAAGCTGGCACGGGACGCCTGGACCGGTCAAATGGAAGGCCCAGTGCAACAACCTGCTCAAGCAGACAATTTGTTCGAGCCGGTACGCGGACTACATGAGGTCGCCGGACGCTTCACCCGCGGGGCGCGAACCCGCGCGTTGGCCTTGACGGCGCGGGGCGCAATCCTGGCGCTGTTCCTGACCGCCGCATTGATCGGCTTATTGGTCTGACCCGCCCTGCACGCGTTTGAACCAACGGTATCCATAAGGGTTGAGTTCTTGCGAGGCGTGTCGCGATTCGGCGTATTCGGCGTATTCGGCATATTCGGCATATTCGGCATATTCGGCATATTCGGCATATTCGGCATATTCGGCATATTCGGCATATTCGGCATATTCGGCATCGGCCATGATCGGCTTCAAGCCTTGATGTGCTAGCGTTACCTTGGCACGCGTGCCGCCCAGATTAGCGACCATCAATACGTTGACCTGCTCGCCGTAGGCAATGGCAAACACGGCCGGGTGGTCAACCCTGACCAACCGCATGGGCTGACTGGCAATTTCCGGCAGGCCAGCGCGCACGCGCAATAAAGCGTTGACCCTTGCATAGAGTGACTCCTTGGCATGGAGTTGGGCGGCCACATTGATGATCGAATACGCAAAAGGCCCTTGGTCGATGAGTGGCGTGGCCAGTTCGCCAGTGGTAGAAGAGAACCCTGCGTTGCCCCCTTGCGTCCACTGCATCGGCGTGCGCACCGAGAGACGCTCGGGCAGGTTGAGGTCGTCCCCCATTCCGATTTCATCGCCATAACGCAGGATGGGCGTCCCCGGCAATGACAACAGCAGCGCGACGGCAAGTGCCTGATTATCGATGTTGCCTTGGAGCATTGGCGCCAGCCGACGCCGGATTCCGCGTCCATACACACGCATGTTCGCCTCAGGGGCGAACACGCGCATTACTTCAGCACGCTCTTGCTCGCTCAGCCGCTCCAGGTCCAATTCATCATGGTTACGCAGCCACACCGCATAACCAGCGTTTTCGGGCGCTGGCGGCCTCTGCTCGATCGCCCGGTAGAGGGGTTCGGCGTGTTGCCTGGCCATGGCAAGGAACAGATGATTGTTGAGCCAGAAATCCAGCACCAGACTCATTCGCTGGCCATCACCTAAATAATGCGGGAAACGCTCAGGCTCGACATCCACCTCGCCCATCAGAACACCCTCTGGGTTGATACGGGTGATCCAGCGATGCAGCCGCTGCAATAACCAGACACCTTCGCCCTCACGGCCGCGGCCCGCCTGCTCGACCATATGCGATGCGGCATCGAGGCGAAAACCATCGATGCCCAACGCCAGCCAACGCGACATGATGCGCTCGATTTCCCTGATTACATGCCGATTGCGCAGGTTCAAGTCTGGCTGGTAACGGTAGAAAAGATGACGATAATACTGACCTGCCTGATCATCCCACTGCCAGATGCTGTCTTCGACGGAAGGAAAGATCGGCTGATTGCCATCGTCAACAGGCGTGTCGGACCAAATGAAATAATCGCGGTATGGGCTGCTTCGGTCGTTGCGCGCTGCGACGAACCAAGGGTGCTGGTCGCAGACGTGCTGCATGACCAGCTCCAGGATGATACGCATGCCTCGTCGCTTGGCCTCGTGCACCAATTCAAGAAGCTGCGTTTCACTACCGAAGCGCCTGTCCAGCGCCCGATGGTCGGTCACGTCATAGCCGGCGTCGCGCCAGCAGGCTTCGTAGATGGGGGTCAGCCACAACGTACCTACCCCCAGCGCTTGCAGGTAATCCAGCTTCTCGATAATGCCACCCAGATCACCACAGCCGTCGCCATCACTGTCCAGAAATAACGAGGGATCAATCTGGTAGATGATCGTGGTCAGATGCCAATTCGTTGTCATGACGCCCTCTGTACAGAATGACCGCCTGCTCGCCCGCCAGCCGCCCAGTGAACGGGCAGCCTTCACCTTGCCTATCACTGGCAAGCTGGACTTGCCATTGCCCGGAGAGGGCAAAGACCTGTTCGGTGTCGCTGAAATTGATGCACACCACGCGCTCGTCGTCATCACACCAGCGCCGATAGGCCAGCACTTGCGGATGCGAAGGTAATTCCTGCCAGGCGCCTGTTGTCAGCGCCAGGCTGGCGCGGCGGCAGGCAATCAACCGACGATAGAGCTCCAGTAACGAACCTGCCTGCCCGGACTGGGCCTGCACCGACGACGCTCCCGCTTGGGGAGCAAAGGGCAGCCAGGTCGACCCTCCCGCCCAGCCGTGCGGGGGGCGGAGCGTCCAAGGAATCGGCGCCCGACTGCCATCGCGTCCGCCTGGGTCGACCCGCGTCTGCGCGTCGACGAGCACATCTTCCAGCCCGAGTTCCTCACCCTGGTAGATGAAAGGCGTGCCCCGCAAACTCAGCAAGAGCACTGCCGCTGCACGGGCGCGTAGCTCGGAGCCGCCATAACGGGTCCGGTGGCGACTGTTGTCATGATTGGACAACACTCACGTCGGCCAAGCCTGCAAGGGACCCAACTCGCTTTCCACTTCGCGGATACACAGACGAAATATGACCGGATCCCAGGTGGCATCCAGCGGCGGAAAGTTGAATGACATATGCAGCTCGTCACTGGCACCGTAATAGGCGGCAACCTGACGTGTGGAGCGTATGTTGACTTCACCGATCAACACACGCCCCGGGCTATAGCTGTCGACCAACCGACGCAAGCCTCGCAGTATCTCGTGGCTGTAGGGCTGGTCGTTGATATGCACCATCGCTTCACCCGCCAGGCAGCGCGAGTCGTCGGCGAAGTGGGGGTCCTTGCCGATACAATGCACCACATCCACCCGAAAGCCGTCCACGCCACGGCCGAGCCAGAAGCGCAGAACCTCATGCGCGGAATATCGGAGAAAGCCATAACGCATCGACCCCCAACGCCTGCAGGTAGTCGAGCCGGGTGCAGATGCCGCGAAAATCACCCAGACCATCGGCGTCGCTGTCGGCGAACGAGCGTGGATAAATCTGGTAGATCACAGCGTGCCTCCACCACGGTGAGCGAACGGCGCCCGTCATGTAAACTCCTTGCAGCAACCCATGCTGGCGATTCAGCCGTGTTTTTGCAGCGCCTCTATCAATTGCGCCTTGGACATGCTTGAGCGCCCCTTGATGTTTTTGCTGCGGGCTTCCTTCATCAGGCTTTCCTTGGTCTGGCTTTGCAGCGAAGATCCCGAGGTGCGTGCGTGGCCCTCTCGGGTTTTAGCTGCGCGCCTGGCCGAATCGGAGCGCGCGGTTTTCTTCTCGTTCGCCGGCGTGTGCTTGCCCGAACCGCCCTTTTTCTCTCCGCCACCGGACTGTTTATTGACAGTGGCCCAAGCGCGGGACTCTGCTTCATCTTTGGAACCGCCTTTGTGTTCATAGCTTTCTTCGATGTATTCAGCTTTGCGTTTTTGCTTCTCGGTATATTTGTCTTTGTCTCCACGAGGCATGACCGTTGCTCCTGAAAGGCTCTAGGTGAACGGTTGAACACTTGCCCTTCGGCAGAGTGCCAAAAAATGGACAAACGGCTGCAGCAGATACCTGTCCCATCGGGCTCTGATTCGGGATATCAGTTGCCTGTTCGCTTCTGTTGCATGCTCGAGCCATATGCAACTTATCGGTTGAAAAAATCGATGCGTTAAGCGCTCACACGTTTCAGATTTTCGAACACATTCCATAGCACCCCACTGATGCGTAGCCAGTCACATGTTAAAGGGTATTATGTGGAGAACGCGGCGATGCAGCCTGATGAAGCGAATGAACTGAAACGATGCCGAGCCTTTGCGCTTGAGCAAAATCAACGCCTGCTCGGCGAGGCGCATCGACGCATCGAGGACGCGGAACAAATATTGACTCACACCCAATTGGATGCGGAGCAGTTCGAACGCTATAAACGACTGAAAGCTTCAGCGCTGCGCTGTTATGCAGATGCATTAGAACACCTCGCTATTATCGACAGGGACTTCCCTGAGCCCCCGGCCAGCAACAACGTTGCACACACCCTGGCGCCGGCACCGGCCGCCACGAACGACGAGCATTATAACGTTCGTACGCTTACGTTCAGCGATTGAACAAAGGGCCGTCCTTACAAGCCTGTTTTTTGCGCGTCGGGCTGAGCTAGACTGGCTGCTTTTGTCCTTCCGATGAGAACCTTGCTATGAGCGCTGACGAGAACAAAACCGCATTACCGCAGCGCAAAGGCGTAATGCCGAGCGAGCTGCCGTTTCCAGTGGTTGGCATCGGCGCGTCGGCCGGTGGCATTCAGGCGCTCAAAAGATTTCTCGAGAATATGCCAGCCGAAAACGGTATGGCATTCGTGGTGGTGCTCCATCTCTCACCCGATCACGAAAGCGTCATTGACAGAATCCTCGCTTCGAGCACCAAAATGCCAGTTCAACAAGTGACCGGGCGTTGCGAGATCAAGCCTAATCACGTGTACGTGTTGTCGCCGGCCAGGCAATTGGCGATGAACGATGGTTACCTGCATGCCAGCGCTGCAACCCGACCTCAGGGGGCGCATGTAGCCATCGATTTGTTCTTTCGAGACCTGGCAGACGTTCACAAGCACCGTGCATTTTGTTTGGTGCTCTCGGGAACCGGTTCGGACGGCGCGGTGGGTTTGTCGCGAATCAAAGAGCAAGGCGGCGTGACGCTTGTGCAAAACCCGGAGGATGCGGAATTTGATGGCATGCCACGGGCTGCAATCGAAACGCAGTTGGTAGATGTCATATTGCCAGTTGCCGAGATGCCACAAAAACTACTCGATCTGTGGCGCAACGCTCAAACGATTCGACTCCCTGCCTCCAATGCTGTGCAGCCTTGCCACGCCGTCGCGGTTTCCCCCGAATATGACGATGAACAACTGCTGGGGCAAATACTCGCTGTGCTGCGTAACCGTACCGGGCATGATTTCAAACACTACAAGCGCGCGACAGTGCTGAGGCGACTCGAGCGTCGCCTGCAGGTGACCACGCAAGCTGATCTGGCCGCCTACCTCAACTACATTGAAGCGCATGCCGAAGAAGCCAAAGCCCTACTAGGCGACATGTTGATTGGCGTCACCAATTTCTTCCGAGATCGCGAAGCGTTTGAAGCCTTGGAACGAAGCGTTCTCGGCGAAATTTTCGCACGAAAGCCTCAGAACCCATCCCAGCGAGAAGAGGTTCGCGTCTGGTCGGCAGGTTGTTCGAGCGGTGAAGAAGCCTATAGCCTCGCGATCTTGGCAATGGAGCATCAGTCGCTGGAAAACAGCGAGCGCAAAATTCAGCTGTTCGCCACCGACGTGGATGAGCGCGCCATTGCCAAAGGCCGTGCCGGGCAGTTCTCCGAAGCCATTTTGACCGACGTCCCACCTACCCGTTTACGCCACTACTTCGTCAAGGAAGGATCGCATTACCGGATCAACAAGGAAGTGCGCGATATCGTTTTGTTTGCCAAGCACAACATCCTGGCGGATCCGCCGTTCTCGCAAATCGACTTGATTGTCTGCCGCAACCTGATGATCTACCTGGACCGCGAGGTTCAGCGTGAAGTCCTGCAGATGTTCCATTTCGCGCTTCGTACCGGGGGCTACCTGTTTCTGGGCTCATCCGAGTCCGCCGATGTGTGCCCTGAACTGTTTGTCGCCATTGATAAGCGTAATCGTATTTATCGCGCGAAACTCAGCAGTACGGAACGGCGTTCGCCTACCATTCCACGCGCAGGCTATATGCGCAGCAGCACCGATGAGTCGGTGCCAGTGGTGCCCAAGCGTGCCGGAAAAATTTCCTTTGCCGATATCCATCGGCGGGCGCTGGAAAGCATCCAGCCGCCCAGCCTGGTGGTCGACGGCAATTTGGATATTCTGCATCTGGATAACGGGGTGGGGCGCTTTCTGCGTTATGTCGCCGGTGAAGTTAACCGCAATCTGGTCAATTTGATCGATCCTGCGCTGCGTCTGGAGTTGCGCACAACGCTTTACCAGGCCCAGCAAAGCGGTAAGCGGGCGAGTTCGCGCGTGGCGACACTCGGCGACGAACGTGTACGGGTGCTCATTGAGCCATACCGCGACGAAGCCACCGATCATGACGTGTTCCTGGTCGTATTTCAGGTTGGCCCGCCGTCTTCGCCTGAGCGGCGAGAGGCATCGTCGAGCGCAGACGATCATGCCTTGGCCGTGCTGGAAAAGGAACTGCATCAAACCAAACTGCAGCTTCAGGAGACCATTGAACAGTCGGAAGTCTCGAGTGAGGAACTCAAAGCCTCGAACGAGGAAGCCCAAGCCATCAACGAAGAGCTGCGCTCAGCCACGGAGGAATTGGAAACCAGCAAGGAAGAGCTACAGTCGATCAATGAAGAACTATTGACCGTCAACTACGAGCTGAAGACCAAAGTCGAAGAAACCGACAAAGTCAACGACTACCTTAGCAATTTGATAGCGTCCACCGACATCGCGACCATCTTTGTCGATAAAAGCATGCGCATTCGCTGGTTCACGCCCCGTACCACCGACATTTTCAACATGTTGACCAGCGACACGGGCCGTTCCTTGCTCGACATTACCCACCGGCTGGATTATCCGCAGCTTACCGACGATGCGGCGGCTGTCTTTGAAACGTTGAATATCATCGAACGCGAAGTCCCCAGCAACAACCAGCGCTGGTATATCGCCCGCTTGCTGCCGTACCGGTCAAATGAAAACCTGATCAATGGGACGGTCCTGACGTTCATCGATATTACCAAGCGCCGCGCCGCTGAAGAAAGTCTGCGACTGGGGCAGGAACGCATGCGCTTGGTAGCGGAAAGTACCCACGATTTCGCCATCATTGTCATGGACGAACACGGCATGATCAGCGACTGGAACACGGGCGCAGAGATGATTTTTGGTTTTGTCAAAGAGGAAGTTATCGGCAAGTACTTTGAGCTGATATTTTCCGCCGAAGACCGCGCGAGCGGCGTACCGGCAGAGGAGCTGCGCAAGGCCCGCCTGGAGGGCCGCTGCCTAGACGAGCGTTGGCATGTGCGTAAAGGGGGCGAACGCTTCTACTGCAGTGGCGAAGTCGCCACTTTGACAAGCGACTCACTCTCCGGTTATGTAAAAATTGCCCGCGACCTCACTGGGCACAAGCGCATGCAAGAACAGCAAAGCCGTATCCTTAAAGAAACCCAGACCAGCAGTCACATGAAGGACGAATTTTTCGCTGTGATGTCTCATGAGCTGAAGCACCCGTTAAACTTGATACAGCTCAATGCTGAAATCTTGCGACGCGTACCGGCAGTTCGGGCAGCGGAGCGCGCCAGCAAGGCCGTGAAAACCATCAGTGATGCGGTTGCCAGCCAAGCGCGAATCATTGACGACTTGCTGGACGTCGCCCGTATTCGCACAGGCAAACTGAAACTCAAAAAGCAGCCGGTTGAAATCACGGCCATCCTAGAAGAAATTTTTGCCGTCGCCTCCAGCGAGTGTCCTGAAGGCCACATCACGCTCGAGATCGAGCCTGAGGCCAGGGGTGACTGCTGGGTTAACGGCGATGTCACACGCCTTGAACAAGTGATTTGGAATCTACTCAATAATGCCCTGAAGTTCTGCGCAGCGCATCCCGTCATCCACATCATTGTCAAGCAAGTCAACGACACGGTAAATCTACAGTTTGTCGATAATGGGGTCGGACTGTCGAAACAGGATCTGGATCGTGTATTCAACCTGTTCAGTCAAGCCGCGCATCAGCATTCCACGCACAAGCGGGAAGGCCTTGGCATTGGCTTGTCTTTGGTTCGGCAGCTGGTTGAAGCCCATGGTGGGAGCGTTGCGGCCACTTCCGCAGGTATCGGCCTCGGCTGTACCTTTACGATCACTTTGCCGCTCTGTGCTCAGTCATCGGTCAATGGACCTTCCCAGCACCCGGTGCAAGCTGCGCGGTTGCACGGCTTCAGGATTTTGCTCGTCGACGACTCGACCGAAATAGTGGACATCATGAAACAGTTACTTGAAATGGAAGAAGCTGTGGTCACAGCATTTCATGATCCCTTGCAAGTGGTCGAGCACGCCAAAGCTACCCACTACGATGTCATCATCTCGGATATTGGCATGCCGGGTATGGACGGGCATCAACTGATTGGCGAACTGCGCAAAATCAACCATCTGCAGAAGACGCCTGCCATCGCTCTTTCGGGCTATGGTGACAAGGTTTCCTCTACTTTATCCGGATTTGATCAGCACCTGACCAAGCCTGTGCAATATGAGGTACTGATAGAAACGATCGAAGGATTACGCATTTCGTAAATTCACAATGTTAACTCACTGAGGCCCGACCGCGAGAACTGCCAGAGCTCAAAGGAGTCGATCATCCGGGCAGCCTAGGGGTTGCGCCGTGGCCTCTCCTCTCCAGAAATAGCTACGTGCACGACGTTTATTGCTGCCAGTCCCTCTAGTTGAATTCGTTGCCAGCAACATACTGCGGCTCTGGCGTCAACAATTTGCTGGCCGGCGTAATGCCGCCGCGCTCTGCTGAAGCTGATTGATCCACCGGCGCAGGGCCGACTCGACCAAGCCGAGTGAACGGGCTGCTTCACCTTGTTCGAGCACCAGGCAGGCTGCTTCGCGCTTGAACTCAGGAGTAAAGATACGACATGCTTGCTCCAACTGGAATTTTCAATTCGTTAACTGAAGATATTGGTCTCCTCCTTGTTGTGCCGCTATCTTCCACTCGCCAAAGCAGGCTTAGATTTGATGGAGGATGGCTCACAAGCAAATCGGCGAGCGCGCCCCACGCCCCAAGCTAGCGCCCTGGTCATGGACTCTCCAGGCCGGGAATCGTACGCTTCTTCAATCAGCGTGACCCCAGATGGCGCGTAGACACCAATGAACATCTGCGTGGTACCTGTGCGGGATAATCTGACCTGCACGTCGATCTGGGTGCCGTCGTCCAGAATTTCGTCATGAGTACGGTGGTGAAGGCTAGGGTCGGCCCAGTCCCAGTACGTTTGTCCTCGAGTTCTCATAAAGCCTCCTTAGAATTTCGCCTGTCTTCCCTACTAGGTACTTAAAATAGCGAACCTATCCCAGTAGACAACCGAAATCGCTGGAATTGAGAACTGAATCTGACAATCGGCGAAAATCTATACACTTACGGACTTTTGTATAACTTCACCCAAAAGTTTTACATATCTTTGTAATACTGATAGCGAAGCTCATCCATTCTTCAAATGCTTTGGGCTGCGCTTGCAACTCCTCCTCTCATGAAAGGGAAGGATTGCGATGGGTTGGTCATGCCGGCTCAATCGGTCGGCTTATCCGGTGATCGAACATATACAACGTGAGGCCAGGCACATCTATGCCGAGTCGGGCGACAATTATCTGTTCATGGCGCAATCACGCTTTGATCCTGCGGTCGCACGCGGAAACCGCGTTGTCGCGTCACGTTTCGAGGACGGCACGATTACCCACGCAGACAATCTGAAAAGTGGCGTACACACGCCCTACAAGACCGTGCAGATTCAACGGCACACTGAGTTGGAACTGCGCTTCACCGACCGGGTGATCCAAGAGTTGCACCCAGGTGTGCGCGAAACAATCCGCATGGGCTCCAATCTGTTCGTGACGTATCCCGGTTATTCGGACTATCGGCACATCCCGCTGGTGGCAAGGGAGTTACGTTCCAATTGCCAGGATCACCTGATCGCTGGGAATGATGTGCGAGGGGTGGTGGCTGCTTGATAGCGCAGCAAGGGCGCCAGCGATGCAGCGCACCCCGTTGATGTGTCCAGCCATGGCCCAATCAGGTAATCAATGATCACGACGCCGTGGCCGGCAATCTCCTTTCAGGCAGCATCCAAGCTTCGGAGCATATAAAGGCCACAGCTTGCAGTAATGACCTATTAATAACTATTATCATCGCGCTAGTGCAAATACTTCTTGTTTAGATGTAAAGTTCGCGCGCTGCTGCTGACTGCCACCGCGCACTGCCGTGAAGGGCCACAGATCGTCCTCCGCTTCGCGCGAACATAATTAGAAGACCAAAGGATGTTCCTTCGCCATGCGCCAAGTTACGCACCCAAGCCCCGAACGTTCCGCCCGACACCCAGCCTTCAGCGTTACGGCACTGGCACTGGCCATGGCCAGCCTCTGCTCAGGCAGCCTGCAGGCCGCTGAGGCCAATCCGGGACCCGCGCCCGTGGAGATTGACGCCACCAATGTTACCGGGCAAAGCCTCGAACGGCCCACCGAGCATGTGCTCGGTTACGTCGCCAAACGCAACATGAGCGCGACCAAGACCGACACGCCGATCATCGAAACGCCGCAGTCGCTGTCGGTGGTCACCAGCGACGAGATCCGTGACCGCCAGGCAGAAACGATGGCCCAGGCGCTGAGCTATACACCTGGGTTCACCGCCAGCTCGACCGCTTTCAACCGCACAGCAGACCGTTTCCGCATCCGCGGCTTCTCGGTCGAATCCGCCACCGGCGGCTCGCTGCGCGACGGCCTGCGTCTGCAGACCAACTCCTACGACGGCATTCAGGAACCGTACGGCCTGGAGCGCGTCGAGGTCATTCGCGGCGCTGCCTCGGTGCTCTACGGCCAGCTCTCGCCCGGTGGCATGGTAAACGGCGTCAGCAAGCGCCCAACCGAGGCGCCGCTGCATGAGCTGAATCTGCAGGCGGGCTCCAATGACCGCAAGCAGCTCTCCGCCGATTTCAGCGGCCCACTGGCCGGTAGCGACACCCTCAGCTATCGCCTTACCCTGCTTAGCCGCAACAGCGACACCCAGCAGGATCATCTGAACGACGACAGGTTCTACATCGCCCCGGCGCTGACCTGGCGCCCTGACGAAGACACATCACTTACTCTGCTGTCCTTCTACCAGAAGACCGACACGCGTTTCCCCGCGCCTCTGGCCTATCAGTTGGTCGAAGGTGTGGGCAAAGGTGCTTTCACTATCGGTCGCCACGACTTTATCGGCGAGCCGGACTACGACGACATGAACGGCGAGATGTCGGCCCTGGGGTACGAGTTCAGCCACAACTTCAACGAGCACTTCACGGTCAATCACAAGCTGCGTTATTCCGAGTCCGATGTGAAGTGGAGATACCTGCAAGCGCAGACGTCCGCGGCTGCTATCCGCAATGCCGCTAATACCGGCATCCTTGCACGGCAATACAGCGATCGCCATGAGCGTGCGCGGACCTTGGCCACCGATACCAACATCGTATCCAAGTGGCAGCTCGGCAGCGTCGAGCACACTGCTCTGGTCGGTTTCGACGGCTACGATATCTCTTACGACTCGCATAACTTCCGAGGGTCAGCCCCCAGCCTGGACTTGAGCCGCTACAACTATGGTCAACCCGTAGTGGTCAACAGAAACCCCGCCACAGACCGTGGCTCGCAGCTCGATACGCTGCAAAAAGGTGTCTATTTCCAGAATCAGATCAAGTTCGACGACAAGTGGGTGCTGCAGTTGGGTGGCCGCCACGACTGGGCCGACCAGCAGCAGAAGGCGCACCGCAATGGCGCCAAAGCCAGCCAGAGCGACGAGGCCACCACTTGGCGCGCCGGCCTGGTTTACCTGGCGGACAATGGCCTGGCGCCCTACATTAGCTATAGCGAGTCGTTCTTCCCGGTTTCCGTTGCGCAAGTCACTGGCCAGAGATTTGATCCCACCGAAGGCAAACAGTACGAAGTGGGTGTGCGCTATCAGCCCAAGGACAGCAATCTGCTGCTAAGCGCAGCAGTCTATGAGCTGACTCAGACCAATGTACTCAAGCAGGATCCAGCCACCGAAGAGTACCGCCAGACCGGCGAAGTGCGCTCACGCGGCCTGGAGCTGGAAGCCAAGGCGGATATCACCTCGGCACTCAGCATGATCGCTACCTACGCCTATACCGATGCACGCACCACCAAGAGCGCTATCGCCGCCGAAGTGGGTCAACGTACCGACGAGACCCCCTACCACCAGGCAGCCCTGTGGACCAGCTATGACTTCGTCAACTGGGGCCTTGCGCAACTGACTGTGGGCGCCGGCGCCCGTTACATGGGTACAACACAGGCCTCGGGCGTCGATTCGGCCACCCCAGCCTATACCCTGTTCGACGCCATGGCACGCTACCGGATCGACGACAACTGGGCCGTGACCGTCAATGCCAACAACCTGGCCGACAAGCGTTACGTACAGTGCAGCTTCACCTCCTGCAGCTATGGTGACGAGCGCACCCTGCTGACCTCGGTGAACTTCACCTGGTGATCTGCACCGCCGCGCGCTGAGCAAGCAACTTGCTGCGGCGCGGGGCCTTACCTGCCTAATGCAAGGCAGCGCGACCGATCAAGAATAGCTAGGCACAGGGACTCCTCAGACAACCATGAGCATGAGCGCAACGTCGCAAGTCGTGCTGACGGTGTTCGCCCAGAGCATGATGGGTAGCGTCCAACTCGCCTACCCTGCCCGCTGTTTAAGGCGCAATCCTTCAAAACTAACCACCCGAGCCCATGGAAGCACCCCACATGTCTATCGACTTCAGACCCGCTCACGCCTCGGACGCGCACGATATCGCGCGCTTCTTTCAACTGACTTCGGAGGGCATGGCCGATTACATCTGGAGCAAGCTTGGCGCACCAGGGGAAGCGTTGCTGAGTGTCGGAGCGGCCCGCTATGCCCGGGAGCAAGGCGACTTTTCCTACAAGAACTGCCTGATGGCCACGTCCAACGGGCGCGTCATCGGCATGATGCATAGCTATGCGTTGCGCGCGAGCCACGACGCGCCTGCCGAGACCGACCCGGTCCTCGCGCCTTATGCCGACATGGAAATACCCGACACCTTGTACATCTCTAGCCTGGCGCTGGATGAGGCATGGCGAAGCCAGGGGCTGGGCGTCGAGTTTCTCCGCCACGCGCAGCAGCGTGCTGACGAGGCTGGGCTGGATGGGCTATGCCTGATCGACTATGCAGAAAACCACGGTGCCCGCCGCTTTTACGAACGTCACGGTTTTCAAATCGTTAAAACCTGCCAGATCGTTGCGCACCCGATGCTGCGCGTGACCGGTGAAGCCCATTTGATGTATCGCCCTATCCACAACGTGCCCGAGAACAATCAATGAACAAGAATCTCACCGTATTCCGCGAACTGGATATCCAACCGGTCCTCGACCTGCCCTTTTTCGAAGAAGTCCTGGAAGGCACCCCGCACACGCTGACGTCCAAGTACTATCACGATGAAAAGCAAGGTCGCATTTGCGGAGAATGGCAAGCCAGCATCGGCGCGTGGCGCATCGCCTACAAAGTCTGGGAGTTCTGCCACGTCCTGAGCGGCCGCTGCGTCATCGAGCTTGAGGGCTGCGCCCCGGTCACATTGGCCGCTGGCGACACGTTCATTATCGAACCTGGCGCCAAGGGCAAATGGACCGTGCTGGAAGACATGAAGAAGAACTTCGTGATTCTCGTACCTGCGGGCTAGGTTCTGCACGAAAACCAACCTGACCACGACTCGGTCACGGACACCCGCCCGGCGCCACACTCCCGTGCCGGGCCAGCCCTTCAAGCCTATCGATCAAAACCCAACAGTCGCCGAAACCAGATACGTCCGCGGCGTCGACAAGCTCAAACCCGGCTCACTGTCATCCGACGCCCCGGCCGAAACCCAAGAGCGATCATCCAGCACATTCTCGACGCTTGCTCGTACCGTCACATCCTTGTCCGAAACCTTGAAGGCGTAGCGCCCACCGAGGTCGAAGCGCTCCCAGCCGTCGATTTTCTTGCTATTGGCCTGATCGAGGAACTGTGAGCTGGAGTGAATGCCGCGCGTGGTCAGGGTCAATCCTTGCAGCGCAGGTACGTCCCATTCAGCGCCCAGGCTGACGTTGTATTCAGGCGTGGCCGGGGCGCGGTTGCCGTCGGCAATGCCGCCGACCGTGCCGGTCAACTCGCTGTCGATGAACATCACGCCACCGAGCAGGCGGACGCCCTCGAGCGGCTCGCCGAACACACTCAGCTCGATGCCCTTGTTTTCACGCTTGCCGTTGGGGCCAAACACGCGCGTGGCAGCGTTGGTTTCGTAAGCAGGTTGCTTGATGCGAAAGGCGCTGGCGGTCAGTCCGAACGTACCGAGGTCGTACTTGGCGCCTACCTCGATCTGGCGGCTGATGAAGGGCGCGAAAATGTCGTCAGAATTGCGCGAGGTCGAGGGTGCAATCTTGCCCTGGCTCAGGCCTTCCATGTAGCTGGCGTAAAGCGACAACTGCTCGCTGAGCTTGAACACCACACCACCCGACGGCGAAAGCTTTTCCTCGTCATAGCCGGTGAGGCCTTTCGCGCCATTGCGCCAGTCGTCGACTTCGACCCGCTGCCAGCGCGCGCCCAGGGTCAGCAATACACGGTCGTCAAAGAAGCCGAGGGTATCGGCCAACGCCACACCGGTGAACCGGTTTTCGGTGTACACCTCGGCATCAGGGCGGGCCGGGGTGCCGGGTGTCGGGATGGCGACCGGGTTATACAGGTTGCTGGGGCTTGCGGCATAGCGTGCGCCGCCGTTGGTGAAGTCCATGTAGAAGTAGCTGGCTGACAGGTTCAGCTCATGGCTGACCGGGCCGGTAGTGAACCAGTTACGCAGTCCGGCCATTGCCGTGCGCACCGATTCGTCGCGGGTAAAATCGCGCGGCAGCACACTGAAATCGCCGGCGTCATTGCTGACCGGCACGTTGTGGCGCAAAAAGTCGTGGTTGCTCGCGCGCGCGCCGAACGCGGCATAGGCCATCAGCGAATCGCTCAGGTCATATTCGCCGTTCACTGTGCCGAAGGTGTCCTCGGTACGCGCCTTGGTCCAGGCCTGGGCGTAGTTGCGGTGTACATCCTTTGCGTCTGGCACCTTGGCGTCGGCACCGATCAGCACTCGCTCCTGCGGGGCGTCGGTGTCGCGCTGGGTGTGGCCGAGGTCGGTGGACAGGCGCAGCCTTTCACCGCGAAAATCCAGGCCCAGCACCGCCATTTCACGGTTGACGCTCTGGTGATCCCAGGTGGTGTCACCGGACTGCTTGACCGCGTTGAAGCGCATGCCGAACTGATCACCCTCACCGAAGCGGCGGGCGATATCCACGGCGCCGCCCACCTGGCTGTCCGAGGCGTAGCTACCGGTAAACTCGGTGAGCGGTTTGTCCCCTGCCCGCTTGGGCACGACGTTGATGCCTCCGCCGACGCTGCCGCGCGGCGAAATGCCATTGATCAGTTGGCTGGGGCCTTTGAGGATATCGACGCGGTCGGCCATTTCCATGTCGATGGAATACGTTGGCAATACACCGTACAGGCCGTTGTAGGACACGTCGCTGTTGAACAGGCTCAGGCCACGGATGGTGAACTGCTCGAAGCGGCCACCTGCAGGGTTGGTCGCGCGTACCGAGGGGTCGCTGGCGACCAGGTCATTGAGGGTGCGCGCCTGCAGGTTCTTCACCGTCTGGCTGGTGTAGGTGGTCATGCTGAACGGCGTGTCCATGAAGTCACGCGAGCCAAGCAGGCCCTGCGAGTTGCGGCGAGCGACCTGGCCACCGGCGTAGGGCACGCCGTCATCGGCCACGTGCCCACTGCTGATCGTGGTCGGCGCAATTTCCAGGGTACTGGCATCCTCTGTTACTGGCACCACGGTGTACGCATCAGCGCCTGTCGACTGCAGCCGTAATCCGCTGCCTTGGAGCAGTTGGGCGAAGCCTTCCTCGACGCTGTAGCTGCCTGAAAGCCCGGCACTGGAGCGCCCGTTGACCAACGCAGGGCTCACCGACAGGCTCACCCCTGATTGCGTGGCAAAACGGGTCAGCGCGACACCCAGACTACCAGCTGACACTGCGTAACTGCGCCGGTCAACGTTATCGGCCCAACTGACCGGGATGAACACTGGGGTAGCGCTCAGGCTCAGCATCAGGCCTACGCGCAACAAAGACCTGGGGCCTGAACGGCAAGGCATCACGACGGACATGGGGGCAAGCTCTCGTTTTCAGTTCACTTACCTGGAATGACCGGTGAGGCGAAAAAAAGGGACATGGGTTACGCCTGAGTTTTGTTACACATGAGCGTTTAGGGGCATCAAGGTGACCCAATAGCGGGTGCGTGACTGCACCTCGAGCGGCAGGCTCGCCGCCAGCAGAGACAGCACACGGTCGGTATCGTCCACGCGAAAGCTGCCGATCACCCGCAGGTTTTCCAGTTCAGGCGCCCAACGCAACAACCCCGGGCGGAAGCGCCGCAGCTCGCGCAGGAAATCGCCCAGCGGCTGGTTCTGGGCAATCAGCACACCCTCGCGCCATCCGGGCAGCGAAGCATCGAAGCGGCCGACCTCACCCGCCCCGCCAGGCCGCAACCTGACCTCCTCACCTTCACGCAAGAACAGCGCCGGCCCCTGCAACGGGTGTAATTGGGCTGCACCGCTGGCGACTTTGATCTGGCAGTCGCGGTCATTGAGGCGCACGCACACATCACTGCGGCCAACCACAACCCGACCGTACGGCAAGTGAATGGTCAGCCCAGCGCTGTCATTCACCCTGAGTGCCATCTCACCGCGCACCAAGGTCAGCTCACGCTTACTCAGGTCGACATTGACCGCGCTGTCGGTGTTCAACTGCAGCAGGTTGCCGTCGGCCAGTTGCAGGGTTTTCTGTTCGCCGATGGCGGTGTGCACATCGGCCAGCCACACCTGCACGGGCACCTGCCGGGCGATCAACCAGGTGGTTGGCAAGACTGCGGCAATACCCAATGCGCGCTTGATTGCGGCACGGCGCGCAAGGTCGGGACGATCCAGTGAAGCCATGGCCAAGGCCGGCGGCAGCGCTTCAAATCGCTGGCGCAGTTGCTGCGCTTTCTGCCAGATGTGTTCATGGTTGGCGCTGCTGTTGCGCCAGTGCTGGAGGCGAATGTGATCTGCTTCGGTGGCCGTGCCTGACTCCAGCAACGCCAACCAGCGCGCCGCTGCGCGGGCAACCTCTTGCATCTCGCTGGTGGGCGCCGTGCGTATCAAAGCTGCACCAGCAAGCAGTGTTCGTAGGCTTGTGCCATATAGCGCTTGACCGTGCGTTCCGACACGTCGAGCCGCTCGGCGATCTCGCGATAGCCCAGGCCGTGCAATTGGCTCCAGAGAAATGCCCGGCGCACCAGCCGTGGCAGGCCATCCAGCAGTTCGTCAAGCGCCTGTAGCGTTTCCAGCAGCAGCCAGCGCTGCTCTGGAGACGGTACGCACTCCTCAGGCAGTTGCGCCAGCGCTTCGAGGTAGGCCGCCTCCAGGCTACGCCGGCTGTAGAAGTTGCTCAGCAGACGCTTGCCCACGGTCAGCAGATAGGCCCGTGGCTCGCGTAAATCTTCGAGCTTTTGCGCGCTGGAGAGTACCCGCAGGAAGGTATCCTGACTCAGATCAGCCGCATCCCAGCTATTGCCGACGCGGTGGCGCAACCAGTTCTCCAGCCAGCTGCGATGCTCGCGGTACAGGACGCTCAGGCGCTGATCGGGTGGCGTAACGGCGTCAACCATGGGGTGAGGCTCTGCACTTCAATGAATGGTATTGATTCTATTTAACAATAGCGTCCGATACCAAGTCATTTCTCTTCGCTGCACGCGCAAGCATCAGCGCGCGTATTGGTATCCAGAGCGGATCATCGGGCAGGATCGCGGGTCAGTATGTATTGCGCCAGGTCCATGTCACTGGCACGCAATTGCGGATAAGACGTGCGCAACCTATCCATCGCTGCCTCAAGGTAGACCCCTTTGACGTCACCGCCGCTTGCAACGAAGCTGGTTGCGTCATCCTGAGCCGTGCCTATCAGCTTTCTATCCCGTGATGTCAGGTAGGTAGTTGCCGTGCTGGTACTGGAAATCAGGGTTTCGGCCCAGAAATCATTGATCGCCATCGCCTGAGTCGAGAACAGCAAAAGACCACAGAAGGGGGAAAGACATAGCGTGCGCATGAAAAGAACCTAAAGACGTGGAGACTTCGCAAAGGAAGATTAGAACCGTTATTTGAGCGCTTCGTTAGAACTCAGGTTGCCCCGGGCATCGGCGGCGGCGCAGGTTGTCCAGCCGTAGTTCATGACATGATCATTGGTGGTGAAAGCAACATAATAAGGTGAGACTCTTCCTTTTCCACGCATTGTGTAGTCAAAGCACAGGCCTCCACTCGCGAGGCGGGTTCTGTTTTCGGGCTGTGCTACCTTCAAGATATCTTCGCGGGTCACCCCTGTTTTAACAGTGGCCTGTGCCAGCGGCGTATCGCTGAAGGCGAACATTGTCGTTACCGCAGATGTCGATTGACAGCCTGAGATCATGAAAGTCAACACACCACAGCACACAATCAGTTTATTTACATTGGCCAACACAATTATTCCCCTTCATTCGCTTGGCAACGTTATTAGCATTTTTCAAACGTGTGGCTCGCTGGGATTTACCATAGTCGTCCCGACCCTGCATGACGCCGCCCGCCACATTTACCCAATCGCTCGCAGTACAACCCGCAACCAGCGAGCAAAACACAAGTGCATACGTACACATCAAAGACTTTACAACTGCCACTCAGCACCACCCTCAACCTATGAAAAACGGCTACATTCATTCATCTGACAGGTCGCGCAGCCTTGCACGCGCTTGCGCCAATTTCTTCTTGTATTTTTCAACCATGCGGGACGACCCGGAGTCTATTGCCGCCTCTAGTTGATCCTCTCTGCGGCGGACATCCGTGCGCGCACGAGACAATCGATCCACGCGCTGGTCGGGCTCATCGTCTTGACAGTAACGTTCAACTCGGCTCAACGCCGATTCCAATCCGCGCTGCTTATGGACGTTGCCATAGCGTTTTGCCTGATCCATTTCATAAACAATATTGTCTCTCTGCTCTTGGCAGCTCCTGAGGTTATCCGCAAGAGAAAGATTGCATTCACTCAAAAAAACTAACACACCGCAAAGAATAGCCTTAAACACTGGACCCTCACCGACTGCCCTACTAAAGACATGCGCAATTCACACACATGATTTTCGTCAACCCGCAAACGCTTGATTTCGAACTGCGGCCCACTTCAACAAACGTAATAGCACGCGACAGCAGCTGCTAACGCCTGCGCTCAGATTGATTTTATAGGCACGGGTCATGGAAGACCCTGCTTGACTTGGACGCCACGATACATGGCCTGAACGGCAGGGGCTTTACTTAAATCTTACTTGACCTTACTCATCGAGCAGCTCGAATGCTGGTCTCTTACTTTCTCTTACCGCGCACTGCAAGCCGCCTAGCCAGCGGCGTCAGCCGGGGCGCTCACTAGCGTGGCACGTGACACACGCCGACAATCAAGTTATTCACATTGAAGTAGTATTCAAAGTCGGAGAAGAAATTGAATGTCATTACCCCGCCCTGAAAACCACGCGCCATGAAGGGAATATCCGCTCCAGCCGTATCACCTTCGAATGTTGATACAGCGCGCGTCTTGAACAGATAACGGGACGTATCCAGGTGTGTCATCACCAGGTCGAAACGTCGGTCATACAGATAGTGGGTGCCCTGTGGGGACGTCACCTGATAATAGGCATAGATTGCCCCTTCATTGGGATCAATCGTCATGTCCCCTACCCCGCGCCACAGGCCCACGCCATCTTCTACATGGACGAAATCGATAGAGGCGCTACAGGGCGCTCGCGGAATATCTCTATAGACAGAGATGCCATACCTGGCGATCAAACCACCGAAGACCGCAATCGAGCAAAGTGAGGCCAGCGCAATCACTGTTTGCCAACGCGCAGATAGTTTACGCACAGTGCCTCCCCGTGGCTCTCTGGCTTTACACAACTTACCAGTAATTGACTTAGAGGCTTGCGCACATAATAGTTGGTGTCTTTTAGCAGCAACGGCGGCTCAAACCCGGACATTGCCTTCAACACCTCATCCTTCAACCTATTTTCACTGAGTTCAGCGTAGAGCGTTGCATGTTCACCTTTCCACACACGCTTCCATGCTTCCAGGTCCGGCGGCTGATGAAATATGAGGTAGGCATAAATCAGTGGCAGCAACGCGCCAAGGACAACCAGAACAGGCAACAACAACTGACTGTTTCTTCTTATCACCCCGCCATGCGATGCAGGCGGGTCAATCATCAAGCCCTTGTTGGGTTCGGCAAGGGGAGCATGCGAATGAGCCGGCTTACTGTGATCATCAACAGCACGCCCATCGCCAGCCGTCAGTTCTTCAACTCGGTCTTGCTCACGCGCTAGTTGAGCAGCCACCTTGCGCACAGGGACATTTTCCGTGTACACCAGTGCAATGTCGCACAGCAGCACCAACCCTCGTTTAGGTAACGTTTTCAAGCTGTCACGGGATAGGCCAATCTCAACAAAGCTTGAGCGAAGTGCGTGCACTGTCTTGTAATAGCTACTGTCAGAAACGACCAACCCTCGCCCACCCCACACCCGCGAGATCAGCGTTTCTTTCTCTGTTATACCTTCGAGCAGGGCGAGCAACATGTCGCCTTCGTTGCTACCTAGTGTCGTCGAAGATTGCGCGCAACTCAGCGTCATCCGTTCAGGGTCGTAACAGACCTCCATCAATACCCCTCCTTTCACTGACTTGCGCCAACTCGAGAATAATTCTCAGGCTAGCTTACCTGCCAAGCAATGATAGTTCGGCGCAGCCACGCATAATAACAGGAGCCTTATAGACGAAGCCTGTGATTTTCGAAACCGATAGGCGTAAGGGGTGTTGATCTCGCGGGTGCCCACGCCGGGCCCCTGCAAAATGATCGCAATTTCTTATCTGGGTGATAAGAATCTTGAGGCAGCACGAACGTGGCATTTGCGGAAACAATCGGGGCAGTCATACGACAACGTATGTCGAATAATAAAAAGGTGACCCCATGCCCCCCTCACAGATACCGGTGGACCTCGCTGTCCGCACTTTAGCTACAGGCACTCTGGGCGCCCCCTGGGCAATGACAGTCCAGGAGACGCCATGAAAACACTTATCGATAGCTACTTCATTGCGCTCAAGACGCTGGTGGTGATCTGCCTGGTCGGCATCACCTGCCTGATCTTCACCAACGTGGTGCTGCGCTATGGCTTCAATTCGGGCTTGTTCTTCAGCGAGGAAATTTCCCGGCTGGCGTTCGTCTGGTTGGTCTTCGCCGGCGCCCAGTTGATGCTTCATGAAAATGGCCACATCGGCGTCGACATCCTTACCCGTCGCGTCTCGGCACCGGTGGCGCGGTGCCTGCTGGCGCTGACCCAGGTACTGATGCTGTACGTCACCTGGTTGTTCCTCGACGGTAGCTGGAAGCAGACGATCATCAACCTGCACGTCGGTGCGCCCTCCACGGGCGTATCCATGGCGCTGTTCTACGGCGCAGGCCTGGTGTTTTCCGTGTGCAGCGCAGTGCTGATCTGCATCCAATTGGTCAGGAATCTAACCGGCACACTCGCTACGCCGGTCTCAGACCAGTCCCCCTCTCCCGAGCATGGAGCAGTCGAATAATGGCCCTGTCTGTTTTCGTTGGCGTGCTGATGGCCGCCATCCTGATCGGTGTGCCCATTGCCTACGCGTTGATTCTCTGTGGCGTAGCGCTGATGTGGTTGCTGGGCCTGTTCGATGGCCAGATCATCGCGCAGAACATCATCAACTCAGCAGGCAGCTTTCCCCTGCTGGCCATTCCGCTGTTCATCATTGCAGGTGAGGTGATGAACACCGGCGGCCTGTCCAAGCGCATCATCAAATTGGCCATCACGCTGGTTGGGCATCTGCGCGGCGGGCTTGGCTACGTCGCTATCTTTGCCGGCGTACTGCTGTCGAGCCTATCGGGCTCGGCGCTGGCCGACGCCGCATCGCTGACTGCCCTGCTGCTGCCAATGATGGTCATCGCCGGCTACAACCGTAATCGCTCCGGTGGCCTGATCGCATCGGTCTCGGTGCTCGGTTCGATCATCCCGCCGAGTATTGGTTTTGTCGTGATGGGCGTCGCGTCTGGCCTGTCAATTACCAAACTGTTCCTCGCCGGTATCGCTCCAGGGCTGATGATCGCCGCCGCTCTGGTCGTTGCTTGGTGGTTGATGACGCGGCGTAACAACGAGGTCGAGCTGAGCCCAAAGGCCAGTGGCAAAGAGCGTCTGAAAGCGCTGATCGACAGTTTCTGGGCGTTGATGCTGCCGGTGATCATCGTGGTTGGCCTGCGTTTTGGCGTGGTCACCCCGACCGAAGCCGGCGCCGTGGCCAGCGTCTATGCCTTGCTGGTGTCCGCCTTCATCTACCGCGAGCTCAGCCTTGAATCGCTCAACGGGCTGCTGCTGCGCGCCGGCAAGACCACCGCAGCGGTCATGTTCCTGGTCGCTGCCGCTTCGATTCCGGCGTGGATGATCACCATTGCTGACATTCCTGGGCAAATCATCGACCTGATCCAGCCCGTCATGGATAACCCGCGCCTGCTGATCGTCGTGCTGATGCTGCTGATTCTGCTGATCTCGATGGTCATGGACCTGACGCCAACTGTCCTGCTGCTGGCGCCAATCCTGGTGCCCGTGGTGACAGCAGCGAACATCGACCCGATCTATTTCGGCGTGCTGTTCATGATCAATTGCTCGATCGGTTTGATCACCCCGCCGGTAGGCACGGTACTCAATGTGGTCTGTGGCATCGGCCGAATGCGCTACGAAGAGCTGCTCAAAGGCACGTTCCCGTTCCTGATTGCAGAAATCATCGTGCTGCTCCTGCTGGTCATCTTCCCCGAACTGGTCACCATCCCGGCCCAGTGGTTCAGTCACTGATAACCAATTACAACAAAGGTATCGATATGAAAAAGCTCGCCTTCATCGCCGTGCTGCTGTTGTCCAGCAGCCTGAGTCTGGCCGCCGATTACAACACCCGGGTCATCAAGTTTGCCGCTACCAGCCCCAAGGGCACGCCTCCTGCGATCGGCATGGAACTGTTTGCAAAGAAGGTAGCAGAGCGCAGCGACGGCAAGATCAAGGTCCGCACATTCCCCAACGGCGTTCTCGGCGGCGATGTGCAGGTACTGTCGTCGTTGCAGGGCGGCGTGGTGGAGATGATGACCTGGAATGCCGGTTTGATGATCAATAACGTCACTGATTTCGGCATTCTCGATTTCCCTTTCCTCTACACCGATACCGCCAAGGTCGACGCCATGCTTGATGGCGAGGTCGGCAAGATGCTTACCGATCAACTGCCCAAGAACAATCTGGTTGGCCTGGCTTTCTGGGAGCTGGGGGTGCGCAACCTGACCAACAACACCCGCCCGGTCGGCACACTTGAGGACATCGCCGGCCTGAAAATTCGCGCCCAGCAGTCGCCGCTGTTTCTCGATGTATGGCGGGCGTTGGGTGCCAACCCGACGCCACTGCCCTTCACCGAGGTCAATACAGCGCTGGAAACCGGCACGGTGGATGGTCAGGAAAACCCCGCAGCGCTGATCCTTGCTTCGCGCTTCAACGAAGTGCAGAAGTACCTGAGCCTTACCCGACACAACTACAACCCGCAGATTGTGCTCATCAGCAAGACCTTCTGGGACACCTTGAATCCCGACGAGCAGCAGCTGCTCGGCGAGGTCGCTCAGGAAGTGCGCCTGGAGCAACGCAGGATCTCCCGCGAGGCAGACATCAAGGCTATCGCCGAATTACGCAGCAGCGGCATGCAGGTCAACGACCTGCCGCCCGCTGAAATAGCACGCATCCAGACGAAGATTCGTCCCGTGGTCGACAAGTACGCAGCACAAATCAATCCCGAACTGGTGAGCAAGGTCTACCAGGCTATGGGCTATCAGGCGCAGTGAATCCCTCCGCGCCGCACTCGGCGGCGCACATCATTTGCCATAAGGAACAGTATGAAAATCTCTGTCGCGCAGATTCACCCAGTGGCCGGCAATCCGGTACAGACTCTTGAGAGAATCGCCGCATTGGCACGCCAGACGGCTGCCGAAGGCTCACGCCTGATCGCGTTTGCCGAATGCCTTGTCACCGGCGGGGCCTTCGACAGCCGCGAGGACCTCGAGCGTGGTGCCATCACGCTCGATGCGCTGGCACCGCTGCTGGAGGTATCGGCCGAAAGCGGCATCCTTATCGTGGTAGGTTTCTACGAGCGACATGCCGATCAGGTGTTCAACACCGCCGCCTTGATCGGCCGTCAAGGGATCATCGGCCTGCACCGTAAACGCCACCTGCCATTCATGATCGGCGATCGCTTCACCGATCGCCCCAGCGAGTGGACACCACCGGTGTTCGACACCGAGATAGGTCGGATCGGCCTAGCTATCTGCTATGAAATTCGCTTCCCCGAGGTCGTGCGCACGCTGGCTCTCGAAGGCGCCGACATCGTCGTGCTGCCGGCCGCCTGGCCGGAGCAGGCGCGCATGTTGCCGGACATCTTCAGCACCGTGCGTGCTGCCGAGAACATGGTCTATTTCGTCGCCCCGAACCGCAACGACATGGATGAAGGCATGCAGTTCATCGGCACCAGCCACATCATCGAACCGTCCGGCAAGACCTTGGTCCGCGCTGGGCTCGAAGACGGCGTCTACAGTGTTGACATCGACCTGGCCAAAGCACGCAACAAGTCGCTGATTCGCGATCCCGGCGTGTTCGAAGTGCACCCGTTCCGTGACCGTTTACCCGCAACCTATCGCATCTGAACCAGGCGAAATCAAGTATGAACCATAACACTGCACCGACGTCGCTGACGGCGCGCATGGCGCGTGGCACTACCTTTGGCATGAATATCTACAGCACCGCTTGCATGGCCATCGAAGTGGCCGGCAACTGGGGACTGGACTTTGTCTTCATCGATGCCGAACACACCGCCCTGGGGGTGGATCGAGACATGGAAAAGCTGCTGCTGGCAGCCCGCTGCGCGGCTATCCCCAGCCTGGTACGGGTCCGCGGCACGCTTGAGTGGGACATCCGCAAGGCCTTGGAAATGGGTGCATCGGGAGTGATCGTACCGCAGGTACATACAGCCACGCAGATGCGCCAGATCATCCAGTTCAGTAAATTTCCACCGCTGGGTCGCCGTGGCGGCGACAGCTCCGTACGCTCGGCAGGTTTCGCCGGACCGGGGTTTGACTGGGCGCACTACACGGAGGCAGAAAACGCTCGCAGCGTGATTGTACCGATGGCCGAAAGCTATGAGTTCTTCGACAACATCGATGAGATTCTGGATGTACAGGGTATCGACGCCGTGCATTTCGGGCCAGCGGACTACTCGTTGTCACGCCGACTGCCGGTCGACTATCGGCTGGGCAACCCCGAGGTGCTGGAGCGCCTTGAGCTGCTCATCGAAAAATGCCACGCCCGTGGTATCCAGGTGATGGTGCCGTGCGCCCCAGCGGACCAGGAAAGCGCCCGGCGGCTGGTAGCCATGGGTAGCGACATGCTGTTGATGGGCAGTGACCTGTCCTGGCTCAACCAGGCTGGGCAGCGCATTGCGCAAGTGAAACAAGCGCTCGTCTGAGCGCATCGCCGGCCTGGGCAAGCCCAGGTCGGCAGTGCCTCTGCATGATCAATCGAGCAGAAAATTCTGTTTGACCAAGGTCGCCCGAATGATTGAAACAAGTTCGCCCAACTGCATGTCCGGTCGCTCGGTCAGGTACGACAGGCAGAACTTTGCAGGCGGGATAACCGGGTCGCACGGCAAGGTTTTCAACATGTCTACGGCGAGCATGTCGCGGATCAGCGGCACCGGCAGAATACCGATGGCGTGCCCGGCCGAGACCATCTTGGCGATAAAGGCCAGCGAGTTGCTCGAATGAAAGGCATGGCTCACAGCGCCACCTTCTTTCAGCCAACGATCCACCACCGAATACAACGTCGACGGTGCACTGTGGGTCACGATTGAATATTGCCGCGCGTGCTGAGCCAGAAACGGCCCATCGGCGATATCGAGGTGCCGCGCGGCAACCCATTGAAAGTTCATCCAGCCGAGGAACACGTCGGTAACGTCTTCACGCGTCGAGGGATTGGTCAACAGCGCAATATCGAGTTCATGATCATTCAGCTTTCGATTAAGGGCAGCGCCCACATCGATGCTGATTTCCAGGGTGATTTCCGGGAAGTGCAGTTTTATTTCACTGATCACCGCTGTCAGCCCGACCATGGCTGAACACTCGTCGGCGCCCAGGCGCAAACGCCGGTGTGTTTTCTGCTGTGCAGCGAACTGTTCAAGTTGCGCGCTGTTGTTCAACACCAGTTCAGCGTGACGCAACGCCGTATGCCCGTCGGCGGTCAGGGTCATGCGTTGCTTGTTGCGGTCAAACAGTTTGACGCTGAGCAGCGACTCCATTTCCTTGATGCGTGCCGACACGGCCGGCTGGGTCAGGTGAAGATGCCGGGACGCTGCATGAACGCCGCCCAAACGCGCGGTCCAATAAAATGCCTCGATCTGCATCAGTGTGATACGCATGATAAAAACTGCTCCAGGGACTGCTTACGGATTTTTATTATCGAGCGCACAACGTGATTGTTAGGATGACCGAAACCTTTTGAAAATGCATCCGCCATAACAAGAACCCACTATGTATCTAATTCATGCACTGCCCGCCCAGGTCGATCCAGACATACTCGAGGTATTGATCGACGCCGAGCCGGCAACGATCGGCCACTTCATCACCCACGGTATCCCTCGCCCAGAGATCAAGGCGCACTTGCAGAATGTTCGCGCCGTCGGCACTGCGGTGACAGTGCGCATGCCCGGCAACGATGGTGGCATCCTTCACTACGCAATGGGCTGTGTGCGCCCCGGCGACTTCCTGGTGGTGGACCGCTGCGGCGAGTCGATTACGGCAGCGCTGGGTGGCGCCATGGCGTATGCCGCCCAGCAGGCCGGTGTGGCCGGTATCATCGTCGACGGCTATGTCACTGATCTGGGTGAATTGCGCGAGCATGGCGTACCGGTGTGGTCACGCGGCGCCAGCGCGATCACCACCCGAGTGGTGGGCCAGGAAGGCGAATTCTGCACTGCCATCCAGTGCGGCGGAGTCGTTGTGCGCCCCGGCGATGCTGTGGTGGCGGATGAAAACGGGATCGTTTTCCTGCCGCCAGATCAAATGGTCGCGCTCGCACGGCGGGCGATCGATTTTCAGCGCAACGAAAAGCACACCCTGGCGCGCCTGGCCAAAGGCGAGAAGTTCCCGGATATTGTCGGGTCACGGGCAACCATCGACGCGGCATCCCGCCCCCGCGAATGACCCCGGCGCCGCGTTGACGTAGCTCCCGAACAAAAACAAGAGGACTACCGTGAAACTCAGCTCGCTGCTAAGACCGCTGGCGCTCGGCGCCGTGTTGACAAGCCCGCTGGCAACTGCCCAGGACTACCCCGAGATGCGCTTTAATGTGGTCGGCGGCGGCAGCCACAACTACACGTTCCGCGCGGTCGAGCAGCCATTCTGGAACACCACGCTGCCACAACAATCCAATGGCAAAGTCACCGCACAACTGTTGGGGCTGTCCGAAAGCGGCCTGAAAGGCCCGGAGATCATTCGTCTCATGCGCTTTGGCGCAGTGGATATAGGCATGGCGGTGTTCGCCTTCGTTGCCGGTGATGACGCCAGCTTCGAAGGCATCGACCTGCCAGGCATGGCCGCCGACGTAGATAGCGCGCGTATCATTGCCAACGCCTACAAGCCGGTGCTGCAGCAGCGCCTGGCCGAGCGCCACGGTATCAAGTTGCTGGCCACCGTGCCCTATACCGCGCAGGTGTTCTTCTGCCGGGCACCTGTGCAGACACTGGCCGACCTCAAGGGCCGCAAGGTTCGCACACGCGGGCGCAATATGGCCGAACTGGTCAAGGCCATCGGCGCAGCGCCGGTGACCCTGCCTTTTGCCGAAGTGGTAAGCGCGCTGCAGACCGGCGTCATCGACTGTGCTATCACCGGTATTGGCTCGGGCAATGCCGCCAAATGGTACGACGTCGCCGAATACCTGTATGACTTGCCGGTGGACTGGTCGATCGGCTTCTATGGCATCGGCCTCAAGCGCTGGCAGCGCCTGCCACCCGACGTGCAGCAACTGCTGCAGACTCAGGCCCAGGTGCTGGAGGACGCCTTGTGGCAGGCGACCGCCCGAGAGAATCGCTATGCCCTGGCCTGCAATCTGGGCAGAGCAGACTGCCAGATCCATCAACCCGCCCACATGACGGTCACGGCTCCAGACCCACAGGAGTTGAAGACCCTGCGCCAGGCTGCACTGCAGATTGCCAACGACTGGGGCAAGCGCTGCGGCGTAGCCTGCGTCGAGCGCTGGAACGCCACTGTCGGCAACGCCATCAGCATGCGCCTGACCCCATGAAGCACTTTCCTCGGAGTTCACCGCCATGAAGACAGCCTGTACCAGCATGACGGCGATCAACGCCATGGCCAAGGTGAGCAGCTGGGTCGGAGGATTCGCCCTGCTCGGATGCGCCCTGCTGATCAGTATCGACTTGATCTTGCGCAAAACTCTGGGCGTATCAGTGGGCGGTGCCGACGAGATTGCCGCCTACGTGCTGGCGATTACCAGCGCGTGGGCATTTCCGGTGACCTTGCTCAAGCGTTCGCACATCCGCGTCGACATCGTCTATGCCCGCCTTGGCCTCAAACCCCGCGTGATGCTCGACCTGTTCGCCTTGACTTGCATGGGCCTGATGGTCAGTGCGCTGGTTTACCACGCCTGGAGCGTGTTGGGGGATTCGATCGACTACAACTCGGTATCCAACACGCCACTGCAGGTGCCGCAATGGATACCGCAGACGCTGTGGTTTGCCGGCTATGCATTTTTCGCTCTAGCCCTGCTCAGTTTGATGATCACCTGCCTCGGCCACCTCTTGCGCGGGCGCTGGCAGGCCGTCAGCACGCTGATCGGCATCAACACCATTGAACAGGAAATCGAGAAAGAGCTTCACACCATAGGTAACCCGGCCAAGGAGCAGACGCAATGCTGAGCCTCACTCTCTTGCTGTTGCTCGCCCTGCTGGCGCTGAGCGTTGCTGCAGCCGTCAGCGTAGGCCTGCTCGGCATGTCGCTGTCGCAGTTGTTTTCAGGCCTGCCACTGAGCAGTGCGATGGGCGAGATCGCCTGGAACACCAGCACCGAGTTCCTGCTGGTCGCTATCCCGCTGTACATCCTGATGGGCGAGCTGCTGGTTTGCTCAGGCGTGGCCGGGCGTATGTACCAGGCAGTCGAGAAATGGCTGTCGTGGCTGCCAGGCGGCTTGATGAACGCTAACATCGGTGCCAGTGCCCTGTTTGCCACCACCAGCGGCTCCAGCGTGGCGACCGCCGCCACCATCTCTACCCTGGCAATTCCCGAGCAGGAGCGCAAAGGCTATAACGCGCCGCTGTTTCTGGGTTCGATCGCCGCCGGCGGCACGCTGGGCATTCTCATCCCGCCGTCGATCAACATGATCCTGTTCGCTTTGATCGCCAACGTCTCGGTGCCCAGGCTGTATCTGGCCGCAACCATCCCAAGCATCATCCTCAGCCTGTTGTTCGTCGCTCTGATCGTCAGTGCTTGCCTGGTGCGCCCGCAACTGGGTGGGCGCAAGGAACACACTGCCTGGGCCGAACGCCTGGCGTGCATCCCTGACCTGCTGCCTCCATTGGCTATCTTTACGTTGGTGATCGGCTCTATCTACAGTGGCTTCGCCACTGCCAGCGAGTCTGCCGCACTTGGCGTACTCAGCGCGCTGGGGCTGGGTCTCTGGCGCAGGGCATTGACCTGGGAGAGCCTGGGCCAGGCGTTCGAAGCGACCCTGCGCACCACTGGCATGATCATCTTCATCACCTTGTCGGCGTTCTTTCTCAACTTTGTGCTGGCCTCGATCGGGCTGACCACCACACTGGTGAATTTCGTCACCGAGTTGCAGCTTTCGCCCACGGCTACGCTGATAGCGATCGTTCTGTTCTATGTCGTCCTGGGCTGTTTCATGGACACGCTGGCGATGCTGATCACCACCGCCCCTCTGATCGTGCCCATCGTTGTCAGCCTCGGCTTCGATCCCTTGTGGTTTGGCGTCGTGCTGATCGTCCTGTGCGAAATGGGCCAGATCACTCCGCCGTTCGGCATGAACCTGTTCGTGGTGCAGAGTATCCGCGGGCGGGGCAAATTCATCGACGTGATATACGGTGCACTACCATTCTGCCTTGCCCTGCTGGTACTAATTGCGCTGTTGGTGCTTTTTCCACAGATAGCGTTGTGGTTGCCCAACAAGTTCCAGGCATGACTGCCTGAGCGGTGCCGATCACTCGCAGGCAACCGTCGCTGCGCTTTATCCTCCGCATACGGAACAGGATGCTCTTTCGATGGCTGCTACCGCGCCGGCTCCGCGCAGATACACGGCCAGCTTCGACAACCTACTGGCCAAGCGACTGATTTGCGGACCACTGCGGCGCCACACTTTGGCGAGTCAGCTGGCCGTAGCGCTGCGGTTGATGCCAAGCTAGCTGCGCATGCACCTTGGCAGTGGCATCCAAGACCTTCTGCGTCCAGTTGTCATCCTGCGCAGAGACGACCACGACGCGGAAACCGTGATCGATACCCTCAGCCCGAACCCCGTCAGAATCATCCACATGCAGATCTATGTCGAACAGGCCCGGATGCTTGGACGGCGGCCGTGACAGCCCATGCTCGGCCATCATGTGCAAATGCCGGTCATTGTTGACCACGCCGTCGACGCGGATGCCATAGAGCAGCAGCCAGCGTTTGATGTAGGCCGGGGTGCGGCCGGACGAGGTGTAGATCCAAACGCTGCAATTCTGCCGGCGCAGGTCGCGAATCAGCTCACGAGTACCAGCGCGCAGCGGTTCACCCAGCCAGTCATGTATGAACCCTGGCAGCTTGCTGCTCTCGGCCGGGCAATTGTGGTGGTGGCAGGCCAAGGTGTCGTCGATATCAAACGAAATACGAACCTGTGGGCGGCCCAGCAGGCGCGTTGCCGCTTGCCAGCCACGAGCAATGCCGGCCTGGCACTTTTGCAGCACTGGCGAGCGGCTCATCGGTGAGTCCCCTGATAACGGCGCGCAGGCGGCGTATTGAGGAAGAACACCGTAGCGGCCGGTGCTTTCGCCTCGAGGAAGGCGGCGTACTTCTTTTTGATCTTGGGCAATTCGTACAAGGCTTTGACACCGTGTTTGGCGGAGTTGCGGATGACCGAGGACGGGTTGAAATAACCCTCGGCGTTGTCCAGCGTCAGCACAAACGGCGGCAGCCCTTCGCGCATCAACAGGTAACTGACCAGGAGCGAGCCCGTGCGGTTGTTACCTTCGATAAACAGCTGCGGCTTGCTGAGGATGCGCACATACACACCGGCTGCGCGCTTCCACACCGAATCGCTGTGGTACGAGCAGTACCAGTTGTACAAATCCTTGATGCCGCCTTCGACGTTGTTGAAGAAGTGTTCTTCAGTTGCAGCCAGGTGCTGAGCGAACTCCACCCGCCGTGCCGGGTCGCGGCCACAGAGCACGGTGGCGTTGATCTCGAGCATCAGGTTCAGCTGCTGCAGGTCGAACAGGTCGATGCCGCGGGCAACATAATCGTCTACCAGGGCATAGCCTTCCAGCACATTCTGCAGCACCTCGTCGGTGAACGGATCGCGCTGCTCGGTGAAGTGCTGGCTGAGCTCGCCGAAGCGGCTCTGCACCTCCCGCAGTGCGCGCTCTATAGCGCGTAGATCAAGACGACGTGTTGCAGACATTGGCAATCCCGAGAAACAATTTAACAAAGGCGACAGCGCTGAAACTGGCTCGAATCAACTGAACTTGCCGCTGATGTAGTCATTGGTCAGCTGCTCACGCGGGCTTTCGAAGATCTGCGTGGTCGGCCCCATCTCGACCAGATAACCAGTGCGTGTGCCTTGGGAAATGTCCACCGAGAAGAACGCCGTGGTATCAGCAACACGGATCGCCTGCTGCATGTTGTGGGTCACCAGGGCGATGGTGTAGTCCTTCTTCAGCTCGACCATCAACTCTTCCACCCGGCGGGTAGCAATAGGGTCCAGCGCCGAGCATGGTTCATCCAGCAACAGCACTTCAGGCTCGGTGGCAATGGCACGGGCAATGCACAGCCGTTGTTGCTGGCCACCGGACAGCGACAGGCCGCTGGCCTTTAGCTTGTCCTTGACCTCGTCCCACAGTGCAGCGCCCTGCAGCGCGTGCTTGACGCGATCGCCGAGGTCACCCTTGTAACGGTTCAGGCGCAGACCAAACGCCACATTGTCGAAGATGCTCATCGAGAACGGGTTGGGCTGCTGGAACACCATGCCGATATACCGACGCACGACGACCGGGTCGACGCCCTTGCCATACACATCCTGGCCGAGGAAGTGCACATGGCCTTCGAAGCGGAAGCCTTTGACCAGATCATTCATGCGGTTGAGGCTACGCAGCACAGTACTCTTGCCGCAGCCAGACGGGCCGATGAAACCGGTGATCTTGTTCTTCTCGATCGGCACATGGCTGTCGCGCACAGCGAGGAAGTTGCCGTAGAAAATCTTGTCCAGTTTGCAGTCCATTACCACGGGTGCCTGGCTGACAAACGGAGCGGCTTTTCGCGCAGTGGATACGTTCAATTCAGTTGCTCCTGAGTTCAGTACTTGGGCTTGCCGAAGATACGGCTGACGACATTGACTACCAGCACGATCATCACCAATACCAACGAGGCGGCCCATGCCAGTTCGAGCTGATTGTCGAAGGGCATGCCGGAGAAGTTGTAGATAAGTACGGCAAGCGATGCCGTCGGGTTCATCACGGCCAGGCTGCCGTCATGGTAGATCCAGTAGTTGCTGAACAGCGCCGTGAACAGCAGCGGTGCGGTCTCGCCGGCAGCGCGGGCAACCGCCAGCATAACGCCGGTGAGGATCGCCGGCAGGCCGGTGGGCAGCACGATCTTCCAGATCACCTGGGCGCGGGTGCAGCCCATGCCGTAGGCGGCGTCTTTCATGATCTTGGGCACCATTTTCATGGCTTCTTCAGCGGTCAGCACCACGATCGGCAGCATCAACACCGCCAGCGCCACGCCACCGGCCGGTGCCGAATAGGTGCCAGTAGTCATGACCACCAGCGCATAGGCAAACACCCCGGCCAGGATCGAAGGCAGGCCGGTGAGCATCCGTGCGGCGAAGCGCGAGGCGTTTGCCAGCTTGCTCTCAGGGCCCAGTTCGGCAAGAAACACGGCGGCCAGAATGCCAACCGGAACGGCGATGGCGGCAGCGATGCCGACCATGACGAAGGTACCAGCCATGGCGTTACCGAAACCGCCACCCATTTCGAAACCGGTCGGTGGCAGTTCGGTGAACACTTCCAGGCTCAAACGAGCACCGCCGCGCATGATCAGCATGTACAGCACGGAAATCAGCGGCACGCTGGCCAGAAACGCCGTGCACCAGACCAGCGTGGTCAGGCTCAAGCTACGCAGGGCGCGCCCTTCGAACCGGCGCTGCAGGCTTGGCACTGCAGCTGTTGGCGACGAGAGGTCAGTCATTATTTGTTACCCCGTTGCGCGTAAAGCATGATCATCGAGCCGAGCACGTTCACCAGCAGGGTGATGAACATCAGCACCAGTGCGGCGTACATCAGCACCTCGACCTCGTTCGGCCCGGCTTCCGGGAAGTTCAGCGCGAGCAAGGCGGCCAGGGTGTTGGCCGGGGCGAACAGCGACAGGGTGATGGTGTTGGCGTTGCCCACCAACATCGCCAAAGCCATGGTTTCACCCAGAGCGCGGCCCAGACCAAGCACCAGCGAGCCAAAGATGCCGGTTGCAGCGGCTGGCACCATCACCTTGAGGATGGCCTCCCAGTGGGTGGTACCCATGCCGTAGGCGGCCTGCTTGGTTTTCATCGGCACGCTGGTCAGGGCGTCCTGGGACACAGCGGCAATGGTTGGCAGAATCATGATGGCCAGTACCAGCGCCGCAGGCAGCAAGCCTGGGCCGCTCAGGGACGAGCCGAAAAAGGGGATCCAGCCCAGTTCGCTGTTCAGCCACGCGGTCAACGGACGGATCGCCGGGATCACCACGTAGATGCCCCACAGGCCGTAAACGACGCTGGGGATCGCGGCGAGCAGCTCGACGATGGTACGAAACACCGCTGCTAGCTTTGCAGGGAGGAAGTCCTGGGTCAGGAAAATGGCCATGCTGACGCCGAAAAAGCCTGCGATCAGCAAGGCGATCAGGGCGCTGTAAAGCGTGCCCCAAATAGCGGGAAGAATGCCGTACTTGCCTTGGTTGACATCCCAGACGGTGCCGAACAGCACGTCGAAACCGTGCTTCTCCATACCGGGCAGTGCCTTGCGGCCGACTTCGAAAACCAGCGCAACCACCAGCGCCAGGATCAGCACCACGCCGATGCGGGCGAGCGCGCGGAAGGCGCGGTCAACCAGAAAATCCTTGGTGGACGGTGGCCGGCACGCCGAGTCGGGGTTATCCGGTATGGCAAAAGGTGTGTTCATTGGCGAGTTCCGGGACAGGGAGCAAACGCTGCGGGCTGAAGGCTCAGTCCGCAGCGACCTGGCAGTGTTACTGGATGTTTGCAGAGGCTTTGCGTACTTGCTCTACAACCGACGGCGGCAGCGGGATGTAGCCCATCGAGTCGGCGATCTGCTGGCCCTTGGTCAGGCTGTACTCGACCATTTCACGCATCGCCTTGGCCTTGGCCGGGTTGCCGTTGTCCTTGCGGAACAGCATCCAGGTGTAGGAAGTGATCGGGTACGACTTGGCACCGTCCGGATCAGGAAGCCAAGCGACCAGGCTTTCCGGCATTTTCACCGCAGCCAACGCTTCGGCACCGCTCTCGGCGTTAGGCACGACGTATTTGCCGGCTTTGTTTTCCAGCTGGGCGAAGTCGACCTTGGCCAGCTTGGCGAAGCCGTATTCGATGTAGCCAATGGCGCCTGGGGTCTGGCGAACAGTAGCGGTTACACCGTCGTTTTTCGGCGACTTGATGAACTTGTCAGTGGCTGGCCAGTTGACGGTATTGCCTTCACCCAGTGCTTCTTTGAACGCAGGGTTGATTGCCGACAGGTGTTTGGTGAACACCGCGGTGGTACCGCTGGAGTCAGCACGAACAACTACGGTGATCGGCGTGGCAGGCAGCTTCAGATCGGGGTTGGCGGCAACGATCTGTGGGTCGTTCCACTGGGTGACCTTGCCGAGGAAGATGTTCGAATACACTTCACGCGACAGTTTCAGCCCCTTGGGATTGCCTGGCAGGTTGTAGGCCAGAACGATTTCGCCGGCGGTCATTGGCAGCATTTGTACGCCTTCGCCGACCTTGGCGATGTCTTCGTCTTTCATCGCCGAGTCACTGGCGGCGAAGTCGACGGTCTTGTTCAGGAAGTCCTGAACCCCTGCCCCGCTCCCCTTGGATTGGTAGTCAACGGTGACGCCAGCAGTGTTCTTGCTGAAATCCTTGAACCAGGTCAGGTAGATCGGTGCTGGGAAACTGGCGCCGGAACCGGTCAGGCGCACGTTTTCTGCGGCGAAGGTTGCCGAAGTGGCGCTAAGAGATACCGCAACGGCAAGTGCAGCAGACTTCATCAGGCGTATCATGGAAAAGGCGCTCCGTGTGATGGCCCGCACACATTGCAGCACTCTTGTTACAGCTTTGTGACGGTTGAGTGGCATACGCACTGTTTATCGCTGAAACAGGCGTTGCAGAGGTGCTGGTGTCGGCCGAGCCTCGCGCCATCACGCAGAACTCT
>NZ_VXCX01000015.1:0-94631 GCF_052850745.1 Pseudomonas sp. 1121_17 | reverse complement strand
GGTTCGCAGCGCCCCCCGGCAATTCTGCGGCGTTGTCCAAATCGTAGGGCCGCTACGCAGCCCTTTCCGACCGGTCCGGCGCCCCGGCAAGGCCGCTCCTACATGGGGCAGTGTTTGACAAATAAAAAGGGCCGCTGTGTGACCCATCGCGACCGAAGATCGCAATGGGCCGCACAGCGGCCCCTATGCGCTGAACATCAGCGCAACCCCGAAGGGTCTGTTTCATACCACTACAGCTGGCTTAAACGCCGGAAGCCTTGGCTGCCGCAACGTCTTTGATCGACAGCTTGATACGGCCGCGGTTGTCCACGTCCAGTACCAGTACTTCAACCTCTTCGCCTTCTTTCAGCACGTCGGTGACCTTCTCTACGCGCTCATTGCTGAGCATCGAGATATGCACCAGGCCGTCTTTGCCAGGCAGGATGTTGACGAATGCGCCGAAGTCGACGATGCGCTCAACCTTGCCGACGTAGATCTTGCCGATCTCGGCCTCGGCAGTGATGCCTAGGACGCGCTGGCGAGCTGCTTCGGCGGCTTCTTTGGTTTCGCCGAAGATCTTGATCGAGCCGTCGTCTTCGATATCGATCGAAGCCTTGGTCTCTTCACAGATACCACGGATGGTCGCGCCGCCTTTACCGATAACGTCACGAATCTTGTCGGTGTCGATCTTCATGGCGATCATGGTCGGCGCGTTGGCCGACAACTCGGTACGCGAAGTACCAATGATCTGGTTCATCTGGCCGAGGATGTTCAGGCGCGCTTCCAGGGCCTGGCCCAGGGCGATTTCCATGATCTCTTCGGTGATACCGTTGATCTTGATGTCCATCTGCAGCGCGGTAACACCTTTGGCAGTACCGGCTACCTTAAAGTCCATGTCGCCGAGGTGGTCTTCGTCACCGAGGATGTCGGTGAGGATGGCGAACTTGTCGCCTTCCTTGACCAGGCCCATGGCGATACCGGCAACTGGCGCCTTCATCGGCACACCAGCGTCCATCAGGGCCAGGGAAGCGCCGCAAACCGAAGCCATCGAGCTCGAACCGTTCGACTCGGTGATCTCCGATACCACACGGATGGTGTACGGGAACACATCAGCAGCAGGCAGCATGGCCTGAACCGAACGGCGGGCCAGACGGCCGTGACCGATTTCGCGACGGCCAGCACCACCCATACGACCACACTCACCTACCGAGAACGGTGGGAAGTTGTAGTGCAGCATGAACGGGTCTTTCTTCTCGCCTTCGAGGGTGTCGAGCAGTTGAGCATCACGCGCAGTACCCAGGGTCGCAACGACCAGGGCCTGGGTTTCGCCACGGGTGAACAGTGCCGAACCGTGGGTCTTCGGCAGAACGCCGACTTCGATGTTCAGCGGGCGTACAGTCTTGGTGTCGCGACCGTCGATACGTGGCTTGCCGTTGACGATGTTTTCGCGAACGGTGCGGTATTCGATTTCGCCGAAGATTTCTTTGACCACGGAAGCCGAAGGCTGGCCTTCTTCACCGGAGAACTTGGCGATCGCCTGATCACGCAGCTCGCCCAGACGCGCATAGCGGTCGGCCTTGACGGTGATGGTGTAGCCCTGCGAGATACCTTCGCCGAATTCAGCGCGGATGGCGTTGAACAGCTCGGTGTTGGCAACGGCTGGTTTCCAGTCCCAGGTCGGCTTGGCAGCTTCGGCAGCCAGCTCTTTGACAGCCTGGATGACCGACTGGAATTCGTCGTGGGCGAACAGCACGGCGCCCAGCATCTGGTCTTCGGTCAGCTCTTTGGCTTCCGATTCAACCATCAGCACAGCGCTGTCGGTACCGGCTACGACCATGTCCAGGCTCGATGCGGCCAGTTGCTCGTAGGTTGGGTTCAGCAGGTAGCCGGTGCTTTCATGGAAGGCAACACGGGCGGCGCCGATCGGGCCTTCGAACGGGATGCCGGAGATCGCCAGGGCAGCCGAAGTACCGATCATCGCAGCGATGTCCGGATCGGTTTTCTTGCTGGTCGACACGACGGTGCAGACAACCTGCACTTCGTTCATGAAGCCTTCTGGGAACAGCGGACGGATCGGACGGTCGATCAGGCGCGAGGTCAGCGTCTCTTTCTCGGAAGGACGGCCTTCACGCTTGAAGAAACCACCAGGGATCTTGCCAGCGGCGTAGGTTTTTTCCTGATAGTGCACGGACAGCGGGAAGAAGCCTTTGCTTGGGTCTGCGTGCTTGGCACCGACCACGGTCACCAGCACGGTGACATCGTTATCAACGGTGACCAGGACTGCGCCGGTGGCCTGACGGGCAATGCGGCCCGTTTCGAGGGTAACGGTCGATTGACCGAACTGGAATTTCTTGATTACCGGGTTCACGGTTTCCTACCTTTTCAATGGCTCTGGGGGAACTGGTTTCTTGCGAATTCTTGGGCAGAACGGGGAATCGGCCCCATTGACCGTCCAGATACAACTCGAGGCTGGGAGCCTGGCTGCCGGGCGGATAAACCGCTCGGCAACACCAGGCTGCCAACCTCGAAGATACGCATGACGTGCCCGTCGGCAACGCTGAAGCAGCGCTGCCAAAGCTTGCGACCCGCCACGCCCACCACTAGCCAGGCCGCTATTAGCGACGCAGGCCCAGACGACCGATCAGGGTGCTGTAACGGGTGGTGTCTTTGCCCTTCAGGTAGTCCAGCAGCTTACGACGCTGGTTAACCATACGGATCAGGCCACGACGCGAGTGGTGGTCTTTACCGTTGATCTTGAAGTGACCTTGCAGTTTGTTGATGTTGGCAGTCAGCAGTGCAACTTGCACTTCTGGGCTACCGGTGTCGCCGACGGCTTGCTGGTAGTCGGTAACGATTTGTGCTTTTTCTTCAACGCTGAGGGCCATTTGGCATCTCCAGTTAAACGGATCCCGCAAGCGGGGTCCAATAGGCCAGGGACGAACCCTGTATTAATAAAAGAGCTGTGACCGTGCCTACTGACAGCCACCCTCGTGTCTTGCGCTGTCGGCTCATGCCGGCAACGCAAGTATCGGTCATTCCGACCGAATCAAGCGACGTGGCGCAACGCGCCCGTCTTCGCTCACTTCACCGATACCAATGAAGCGACCATTGTGATCCTGCACCCGAACCATGCCGAATTGCGGCGCATCCGGTGCACGTACTGCCTGGCCATGCAGCCAGTAGAACGAGCTGTGCTCTGACAACTGCACCACAGGCCAGTCGAGCAGACCGCTGTCGGACGGCATCAGGAAGCGATCTAGCGCTTCGTTGCCACCGTCGGCGTGGGCTTGCTCGAGCTCTTCGAGCGTCACTGTCTGTGCCAGCTCGAAGGGCCCAGCCTGGGTCCGACGCAGCTCGGCAACATAAGCGCCACAGCCCAACACTTCACCAATATCCTCCACCAGGGTGCGGATATAGGTGCCTTTGGTGCAATTTACCGTCAGACGCGCACGGGTGCCTTCGCACTCGAGCAGCTCCAAGCGGTTAATAGTAACAGAACGCGCCTCGCGCTCCACTACCTCTCCCGCACGGGCCAGTTTGTACAACGGCTGGCCATCACGCTTGAGGGCCGAGTACATCGGCGGTATCTGGCTGATCGGGCCGCGAAATTGAGGCAGGGCTGCCTCGATTTCGGCGCGACCAACGGTCACCTCACGGGTCTGCAGGACTTCACCTTCGGCGTCTGCCGTGGTGGTGGTCTGCCCCATCTGCATGACGGTTTCGTAGCCCTTGTCGGAATCGAGCAGGTACTGCGAAAACTTGGTCGCTTCGCCAAAGCACAGCGGCAGCACGCCACTGGCCAGTGGGTCGAGGCTGCCGGTGTGACCGGCCTTCTCGGCATTGAGCAACCAGCGGACCTTTTGCAACGCTGCGTTGGAGGTAAACCCCAACGGCTTGTCGAGCAGGATGATGCCGCTGACGTCGCGGCGGATTCGTTTGACCTGGGCCACCGATTACTCCTTGGTGTCCGGCTCGACGGGATCCTGGTGCTGGCGGTCTTCTGCCACGGCACGCTCGATCAGTGCCGACAGGTGAACCCCGCGGCTGACGCTCTCATCGTAATGGAAGTGCAGTTGCGGCACGCTGCGCAGCTGCATCGAGCGGCCCAGGTGCAGACGCAGGAAACTCGCAGCGTTGTTCAACGCCTTGACCGACTGCTTGACCGCATCAGGTTCCTCTTCCTGGCCCATGACGGTGATGAACACCTTGGCATGGCCCACGTCGCGGCTGACGTCGACGGCGGTGATGGTCACCAGGCCGACGCGTGGATCTTTCACTTCACGGCGGATCAGCTCGGCAAGCTCGCGCTGCATCTGATCGCCAATGCGTTGGGTACGGCTATATTCTTTTGCCATTCGTTGCTACCTGTAACTTAAAGCGGCAAACGCCCGGCCAGGCGTGAAGCCTGACCGGGCGCTACCTGCAGAGGCGTTGCCAACCGCCCTGGGGCGGGGCATCTGCCAGCTCGACCCTTACAGGGTCCGAGCCACCTGGACTTTCTCGAAGACTTCGATCTTGTCGCCGACCTTGACGTCGTTGTAGCTCTTGACGCCAATACCGCACTCCATGCCGGCACGAACTTCGGCAGCGTCGTCCTTGAAGCGACGCAGCGATTCCAGCTCGCCTTCGAAGATCACAACGTCTTCGCGCAGAACGCGGATCGGACGGTTGCGGTACACGGTACCTTCGATGACCATACAGCCAGCGACGGCGCCGAACTTCGGCGAACGGAACACATCACGTACTTCTGCAACGCCCAGGATGTTCTCGCGAACATCACTGCCGAGCATGCCGGTCAGGGCTTTCTTGACGTCTTCGATGATGTCGTAGATCACGTTGTAGTAACGCATATCCAGACCTTCCTGCTCGACGATCTTGCGCGCGCCGGCATCGGCCCGCACGTTGAAGCCGAACAGCACCGCGTTGGACGCCAGGGCCAGGTTGGCATCGCTCTCGGTGATACCACCGACACCGCCACCAATCACACGGACCTGCACCTCGTCGTTGCCCAGACCGCCGAGCGAACCCTGCAGTGCTTCCAGGGAGCCACGAACATCGGTCTTGAGGACGATGTTGAGGGTCTTCTTCTCTTCCTGACCCATGGTCTCGAAGATGTTTTCCAGCTTGCCGGCGTGAGCACGGGCCAGCTTGACCTCGCGGTACTTGCCTTGACGGAACAGGGCAACTTCGCGGGCTTTCTTCTCGTCGCCGACTACCGACAGCTCGTCACCGGCTTCCGGAGTGCCATCGAGGCCGAGAATCTCGACCGGGATCGATGGGCCGGCTTCTTTGACTGGCTTGCCGTTCTCGTCAAGCATGGCACGCACGCGGCCATAGTTGGAGCCGACCAGGACCATGTCGCCCTGACGCAGCGTACCGTCCTGAACCAGGATGGTAGCGACCGGGCCGCGGCCCTTGTCCAGACGCGATTCGACAACCACACCACGACCAGGCGCGGTTGGGGTAGCCGACAGCTCGAGGATCTCGGCCTGCAACAGAACGGCTTCAAGCAGTTCGTCGACGCCGGTACCCATCTTCGCCGAAACCTTGACGAATGGAGTGTCGCCACCCCATTCCTCGGAGGTCACGCCTTCTACCGACAGTTCGTTACGAATGCGGTCGAGGTCAGCGCCTGGCTTGTCGATCTTGTTCACTGCAACAACCAGTGGCACGCCAGCGGCTTTCGCATGCTGAACTGCTTCACGGGTCTGCGGCATCACGCCGTCGTCCGCCGCCACCACCAGGATGACGATGTCGGTCGCCTTGGCACCACGGGCACGCATCTGAGTAAACGCGGCGTGACCAGGGGTGTCGAGGAAGGTGACCATGCCACGGTCGGTTTCGACGTGGTAGGCACCGATGTGCTGGGTGATACCACCGGCTTCGCCAGCAGCAACCTTGGCACGACGGATGTAGTCGAGCAGCGAGGTTTTACCGTGGTCGACGTGGCCCATTACGGTCACGACCGGAGCACGCGAGGTGACTTCACCTTCGAACTTCAGCGATTCGGCCAGGGAATCTTCCAGCGCGGTGTCGCTGACCAGCGTGACCTTGTGGCCCAGCTCTTCAGCTACCAGCTGTGCAGTTTCCTGGTCGAGGACCTGGTTGATGGTGACCGGAGTACCCATCTTGAACATGAACTTGACCACTTCAGCGCCTTTGACGGACATCTGGTTGGCCAGCTCGGAGACGGTGATGGTCTCGCCGATGCTCACGGCACGGATAACCGGGCCGGTAGGGCTCTGGAAGCCATGCTGGTTGCGCTTCTTCAGCTTGCCCTTGCCACGGCCACCGCGACGGAAGCCATCGCTTTCTTCTTCGGTAGTACGCGGAGCAGCACGCGGAGTCGGGGTCTTTTCTTTCTCTTTGACCTTGACCTTGACCGACACGCGCGGCGCTTCGCCACGGCCGCGACGGTCTTCGTTGCGGGCACGGTCTTCGGTGCGGCGCACTTCTTCTTTCTTGCGCTCGGCGGCGCGAACCGCTGCTTCCTCGGTCAGAGGCTCTTGCGGCGCAGCTGCCGGGGCCGGTGCAGCGGCTGCAGGAGCAGCGGCGGCAACAGGCTCAGACTTGCTCGCAACAGCACCCTGCGGGGCGTCACGCTCGGCGATACGCTGACGCGAATCGATGTTGGCTTTTTCGCGTGCGGCGTTTTCAGCCACGCGACGCTCTTCCAGCTCACGCGCCTGCTCAGCCTGGATTTCTTCCGGGCTGCGCTGAACGAAAACTTTCTTCTTGCGTACTTCTACGCTGATGCTCTTGCTACCGGCGACACGCAGGGTGCTGGTGGTTTTGCGCTGCAAGGTAATCTTGCGCGGCTCTTCCACTTTTGCCTTGTGGCTGCTCTTCAGATGAGTCAGCAATGCCTGCTTCTCATTGTCGGTCACTACCTGACCGGCGTCGGTGTGCGGCAAACCCGCCTCACGCATCTGCTGCAGCAGGCGCTCAACCGGTGCAGCGACCTCTTGGGCCAATTCTTTCACCGTGACTTGCGTCATGCACTTCTCTCCTCAGGCCGCGCCTAATTACTCGAACCAGTGGGCTCGGGCGGCCATGATCAACTTGCCGGCACGCTCTTGGTCGATGCCGTCGATGTCGAGCAGGTCGTCAATCGACTGCTCGGCCAGGTCTTCGCGGGTAACCACGCCGCGCACCGCCAGTTCAACCGCCAGGTCATTGTCCATACCCTCAAGAGAGAGCAGGTCTTCGGCCGGATGGGCGTCTGCCAGTTTTTCCTCGGTAGCGATGGCTTTGGTCAACAGGCGGTCCTTGGCACGAGCGCGAAGCTCGTTGACGATATCCTCGTCAAAGCCATCGATGTTGAGCATTTCTTCCAACGGTACGTAGGCAATTTCTTCCAGGCTGGTGAAGCCTTCGTCGACCAGCACCTGGGCCAGTTCTTCATCGACTTCCAGCTCGTCGACAAAGTTGCGCAGGATGTCGCCAGTCTCGGCTTGCTGCTTGGCCTGGATGTCCTTCTCGGTCATCACGTTCAGGGTCCAGCCGGTAAGCTGGCTTGCCAGACGAACGTTCTGACCACCACGACCGATGGCCTGGGCCAGGTTGTCCTCGCCAACAGCGATGTCCATGGCGTGGGCATCTTCATCGACGATGATCGCCGCGACTTCAGCCGGCGACATGGCGTTGATGACGAACTGCGCGGGGTTCTCGTCCCAGAGGACGATATCCACACGCTCACCGCCCAACTCGCCGGACACCGCCTGCACACGCGAACCGCGCATGCCGATACAGGCACCTTGCGGGTCGATGCGCTTGTCCTTGGAGCGAACGGCGATCTTGGCGCGCGAACCCGGGTCACGGGAAGCGGCCATGACCTCGATGAGGCCTTCGGCAATTTCCGGCACTTCGATAGTGAACAGTTCGATCAGCATCTGTGGCGCAGTGCGCGACAGGATCAGCTGTGGACCGCGGTTCTCGGTGCGGATTTCCTTCAACAGTGCGCGCAAGCGCACACCGACGCGGAAGGTCTCGCGTGGAATGATGTCTTCACGAGCCAGCAATGCTTCGGCATTGTTGCCCAGGTCGACGATAACGTTGTCGCGGGTGACCTTCTTGACGGTGCCGGAGATGATCTCGCCCACGCGTTCGCGGTAAGCGTCGACCACCTGGGCGCGCTCGGCCTCGCGGACTTTCTGCACGATGACCTGCTTGGCGGTCTGAGCGGCGATACGACCGAACTCGATCGAGTCGATCTTCTCCTCGATCACGTCACCAACCTTGGCTTCAGGGTGGGTCTCGTGGATCTTTTCCAGCCAGGTTTCGATCGCCGGATCATCAAGATCCTGCTCATCGACCACGGTCCAGCGACGGAAGGTCTCGTAGTTACCGGTGTGGCGGTTGATTTCCACACGCAGGTCGACTTCGTCTTCAAAACGTTTTTTGGTTGCAGTGGCCAGAGCCACTTCCAGCGCTTCGAAGATCACGCCCGGTGGGACGCCCTTCTCGTTGGATACCGATTCAACAACCAGCAGTACTTCTTTGCTCATCGTACGCCTCGCCTTGCGCAAGCCATTGGGTCCGGTCTAGTCACCGGGCCCGGCACGTCTCAGTCAAAACTGGGAATAATATTGGCCTTTTCGATCGAGTCGATCGGTAGCAGGAACTCTTGATCATCGACCTGGACGATCACATCCTGTTCCTCCACGCCGCGGAGAAGGCCCTGGAAGTTGCGACGACCCTCGAAGGGTGAACGCAGCTTGATCTTCACTTGTTCGCCGGCATGCGAGGCATACTGTTCAAGCGTGAACAGTGGGCGTTCCATGCCAGGAGAAGACACCTCGAGGGTATATTCGGAGGTGATCGGGTCTTCGACATCGAGAACGCCGCTGACCTGACGACTGACAATTGCGCAGTCATCCACCAGCACGCCGCCTTCCTTGTCGATATAGACACGCAAGACCGAATGCTTGCCCTGGGCGATGAATTCCACCCCCCAGCATTGATAGCCCAGACCCTCGACAACCGGGGCCAACAAGGCCTGCAACTGTTCTAGCTTGCTCGACACCTGAACCCCCTCGTGCATGCTGTGCAAATAAAAAATGGGCGAAGCGCCCATCCCTGAAAGCGCCGTTGGACAACGACGCCAAAACTGTTCGGCTAGCAAAAAGCCCCTGAAAAGGGGCTCCGCTCAAAACTGGTTGCGGGGGCTGGATTTGAACCAACGACCTTCGGGTTATGAGCCCGACGAGCTACCAAGCTGCTCCACCCCGCGACAAAGCTGGGGCGAAAGTATAAGACTGAACCCCTGGCGGGGTCAATCAGACTTCCACCGACAAGAAAGCCCGCTAAAGCGGGCTCTCTTGCTTCAATTGGTACCGAGAAGGGGACTCGAACCCCTACACCCTATGGGCACAACCACCTCAAGGTTGCGTGTCTACCAATTCCACCACCTCGGCAATACTACAATTTGAAACCCGTTACTTCTGCTCTTCGGCTGGAGGAACTACATCACCCGCTGGGGCAGTGTTGCTCTTCTGTTCCTGGAGCACCGGTACATCATCATTAACTGCCGGCTTAGGCTGCTGAACTTCCAATACTGCTGGATTTGGCAAACCTGCTTGAGTCAGCTCGTGAGCCTTCTCCTTTGCGAAGTATCCTAACCCAAGTGCAGTTAAAAAGAAAGTGGCAGCGAGTACAGCAGTGAATTTACTTAGGAAGGTTGCCGAGCCCTGGCTTCCGAACACAGTGTTTGAGGCCCCTGCGCCGAAAGATGCTCCTGCTTCTGCACCCTTACCCTGTTGCAACAAGACCAACGCTACCAACGACAGCGCAGCCAACAGATGAAAAACAACTACGACGGTTTCAATCATTTGATCAGTGTCCTGCGGCGCGACAAATTGCACCGAATTCGTCTGCGTTCAGGGAAGCTCCACCAATGAGCCCCCCATCGATGTCCGGCATGCCGAACAGTTCGGCCGCATTGGCCGCTTTCACGCTACCGCCGTAGAGAAGTCGCATATTATCAGCAACTTCCGCGTCCAGCACCTGCAATTGAGCGCGGATGGCAGCGTGCACATCCTGAGCTTGTTGCGGCGTGGCCGTCAAACCTGTGCCAATCGCCCAAACAGGCTCATAAGCAATTACCGCATTGGCCAAAGCCTTAACACCGCACGCGTCGATGATACTGCTTAGTTGACGCCCAACAACTTCAAGCGTCTTGCCCGCTTCACGCTCTTCGAGGGTTTCCCCTACACAGAGCACTGGCGTTAAACCACCAGCCTGTGCCGCTGCAAACTTGCAATTGAGCACTTCATCTGTTTCGCCAATGATCTGGCGACGCTCCGAGTGACCAATCAACACCAACTTGCAACCGACTTCAGCCCACTGACTCGGTGCAACTTCGCCGGTCAGCGCGCCTTGCTCAGGCTGTATAGCAGAATTCTGTGCACCTACGATAATTCCTTTACCCTGCAGGCCGTTAATCACCTCAGTGACAAACAGCGCGGGTGGAAATACCGCAACTTCGACACCGGCTGGCAAGGACAAATTGCCCAGGCCTTCGGTCAGCTCAGCGACGCTAGCGCGGGTACCATGCATCTTCCAGTTACCAGCTACCATGGGGCGACGCATGCTTTACCTCGTCGGTCAAAGTGGGCGCAGATCTTACCCAACCAGATCTGCGCTGGCAAGAGCCTTTCAAGCACAAACTTCAGCAACCACCTTGGCCAGGGCTTCGGCATGGCCGCGGACCTGACTTTCGTCGTCACCTTCGACCATCACCCGCACCAGCGGCTCGGTGCCAGACTTGCGCAGTAACACACGGCCACGACCGGCCATCGCCTCGGTCGCCTTGGCACTGGCTTCGATCACTGCCGGGTGCTCCAGCGGGTCGGCCTGGCCAGCAGCAAAGCGCACGTTGATCAACACCTGCGGGCATTTGCGCAGGGCCTGACGGGTTTGCGCCAGGTTCTCGCCTCGGCGCTTGAGCGCCATCAGCACCTGCAGCGCAGCGATGATCGCGTCGCCGGTGCTGGTGTGGTTGCAGCACACTACGTGGCCGGAGTTTTCCCCGCCGATCAGCCAGTCGCGCTCGGTCAGCTCAGCCATCACGTACCGGTCACCGACCTTGGCCCGCACGAACGGGATGTCCAGGTCCTTGAGGGCCAGCTCCAGGCCGAGGTTGCTCATCAGGGTACCGACCACCCCGCCCTGCAGCTTGTTACGCTCCTGCAGGTCTCTGGCCATGATGAACAGCAGCTCGTCACCATCGACGATGGCCCCGGTGTGGTCGACCATCAGCACGCGGTCGCCGTCCCCATCGAAGGCAATGCCCAGATCGGCATGACCGACCAGCACCGCCGCCTGCAGCGACTCAATGTGCGTCGAGCCGCAGTTAAGGTTGATGTTGAGCCCGTTCGGCTCGGCATGCAGCACGGTGACATCCGCCCCCAGCTCACGGAACACGCTTGGCGCGACTTTGTAGGTGGCACCATGGGCGCAGTCGATGACCAGTTTGAGGCCTTCGAAACTGGTGCTGCTGGGCACGCTGCTCTTGCAGAATTCGATGTAGCGACCGGCAGCGTCGTTGATGCGCGAAACCTTGCCCAGCTTGCTCGACTCGACTACCTGCATCGGCTGATCGAGCAGCTCTTCGATCATCAGCTCGACTTCGTCAGGCAGCTTGGTGCCCTGGCCGGAGAAGAACTTGATGCCGTTGTCGTCGTGCGGATTGTGCGAAGCACTGATGACGATCCCCGCCTCGGCGTGGAAGGTGCGGGTCAGGTAGGCGATGGCCGGAGTCGGCATCGGCCCGAGCAGCATCACATCGGCGCCGGCCGCAGACAGTCCGGCCTCCAGCGCAGACTCGAACATGTAACCGGAAATCCGCGTGTCCTTGCCCACCAGCACGCGGCAGGCGCCCTGCTTGCGGAAGGCCATGCCAGCCGCCCAGCCAAGCTTGAGCATGAAGTCAGGCGTAATCGGAGCGACGCCAACGCGACCGCGGATACCATCGGTACCAAAGTATTTTTTGCTCATAGGAACTCCAATGTTCTTATTCGGCGTTTTGCACGGCAGCGATCATGCGCACCACGTCGACGGTCTCAGCCACATCATGCACACGCAGGATGCTTGCACCCTTGGTCATGGCCAGCGCGGCCAGGGCCAGACTGCCATACAAGCGCTCACCGACCGGGCGATTCAAGGCCAGGCCGATCATGCTCTTGCGCGAGACACCGACCAGTAACGGCCGCCCCAGGCGATAGAGCGCTTCCATGTGCTTGAACAGGCTGAGGTTGTGATCCAGCGTCTTGGCGAAACCGAAACCGGGGTCGAGCACTATGCGCTCGGCACTGATTCCAGCCGCGGCACAGGCGGCCATACGCTGCTCAAGGTAACGCGTCACGTCGACGCTCACGTCGTCGTAATGCGGGTTGTTCTGCATGTTGTCCGGGTCGCCGCGCATATGCATCAGACACACCGGCAGGCCGGTCGCGGCGGCAGCATCGAGTGCCCCATCACGCTCCAGCGCGCGCACATCGTTGATCAGCCCGGCACCAAGCCTGGCTGACTCACGCATCACTGCGGGCGTCGAGGTATCGACCGAGATCACCACATCGAGGCGGCTGCTGATTGCCTCGACCATGGGCGCAACGCGCTCGAGCTCTTCGGTAACCGATACCGCACGGGCACCCGGACGAGTCGACTCGCCCCCGATGTCGATCAGGCTTGCGCCGGCGGCGACCATGGCTTCTGCATGACGCAGGGCCTCGTCGCGCTGGCTGAAGCGACCGCCATCGGAGAACGAATCGGGGGTGACATTGAGGATACCCATGACATGGGTATGCGACAAATCAAGAACCCGGTTGCCGCAAGGCAACCGGGTCGGGTACAGCTGTGAGGTCATGATAAACCTTAGATTTGAGCCGCTGGACCGCCGATCGGCGACTCCGGACGATCATCCTGGGAGGCCGACGTACCCGATGGACCGGTATCGTTGTTATCCCAATCACGAGGTTCACGCGGGGTACGGCCATTCATGATGTCGTCGATCTGATCGGCATCGATGGTTTCGTACTTCATCAAGGCCTCGGCCATGGCGTCGAGCTTGTCGCGATTCTCGGTGAGGATCTGCTTGGCCGTGGCGTAGCAGTGGTCGATGATGCTGCGCACTTCAGAGTCGATCAGCTTGGCGGTTTCGCCGGAAACGCTGGTCTGCTGTGCACCGGCACTGCGACCGAGGAACACTTCGCCTTCTTCTTCGGCGTACATCAGCGGGCCGAGTTTTTCCGACAGGCCCCACTTGGTAACCATGTTACGAGCGATCTGGCTGGCACGCATGATGTCGTTGGAAGCACCGGTGGTGACGCCATCGAAGCCCAGGGTCATCTCTTCGGCGATACGGCCGCCGTACAGCGAGCAAATCTGGCTGATCAGGGCACGTTTGGACAGACTGTAACGGTCTTCCTCAGGGAGGAACATGGTCACACCCAAGGCGCGGCCACGTGGAATGATCGATACCTTGTAGACCGGATCATGCTCAGGCACGACACGACCAACGATGGCGTGACCCGCTTCGTGGAACGCGGTGTTGCGCTTCTCTTTCTCGGACATGACCATGGTTTTGCGCTCGGCGCCCATCATGATCTTGTCTTTGGCCAACTCGAATTCTTTCATCTCGATGACGCGCTTGCTCGAACGTGCGGCAAACAGCGCGGCTTCGTTAACCAGGTTGGCCAGGTCGGCACCGGAGAAGCCTGGAGTACCACGGGCAATCACAGCGGCATTGACGTTGTCGCCAATCGGCGCTTTGCGCATGTGCACCTTGAGGATCTGCTCACGGCCACGGATATCTGGCAAGCCCACCACAACCTGACGGTCGAAACGACCAGGACGCAGCAGCGCAGGGTCAAGTACGTCAGGGCGGTTGGTCGCGGCAATCACGATGATGCCGTCGTTGCCTTCAAAGCCGTCCATCTCGACCAGCAACTGGTTGAGGGTCTGCTCACGCTCGTCGTGACCACCACCCATGCCGGCGCCACGGTGGCGACCGACGGCATCGATTTCATCGATGAAGATGATGCACGGCGCGTGTTTTTTGGCTTGCTCGAACATGTCGCGAACGCGGCTTGCACCGACACCCACGAACATTTCGACAAAGTCGGAACCGGAAATGGTGAAGAACGGTACTTTGGCTTCACCGGCAATGGCCTTGGCCAGCAGGGTTTTACCGGTACCTGGCGGGCCTACCATCAGCACGCCACGCGGGATACGGCCGCCCAGGCGCTGGAACTTGCCCGGATCGCGCAGGAACTCGACCAACTCGCCGACTTCTTCCTTGGCCTCGTCGCAACCGGCGACGTCAGCCAAGGTGGTTTTGACCTGATCTTCCGATAGCAGCCGCGCCTTGCTCTTGCCAAAGCTCATCGGCCCGCCCTTGCCGCCGGCACCGCCCTGCATCTGGCGCATGAAGAACATGAACACCGCGATGATCACCAGAATCGGGAAGCTGGCAACCAGCAGTTGAGTCCAGATGCTCTGCTGCTCAGGCTGCTTGCCTTCAACAACCACGTTGTTGTTGACCAGGTCGCCGATCAGGCCATTGTCGGCGATTGCCGGACGCACGGTCTTGAAGGTGTCGCCGTCAGAGCGTTTGCCGGTAATGATGGCACCGTCGACGGTGACGCGCTCGACCTTACCGTCCTTGACCTGCTGAATGAAGTCAGAATAGTTGAGGGTTTGCGGCTCGTTCGGGCTGGAGAAGTTGTTCATCACCGTCACAAGGACGGCAGCGATGATCAACCACAGGATCAGATTCTTTGCCATGTCGTTCAATTAGCTACCCTCTGAGGTCGGCGCAACGACGCAGCCGTGCCTCGCATGATATTCATCGCCCTAACTTACTACATTACCTGCGCAACCGCAGGCACCGTCTGTAACCCTTTGTGAAACCAGACTACACGAAGTTCGGACGATCCTGACGCAGCGGCTGATTGGATTTACCTATCGGCAGCTGCTCAAGCCGCTATCTCACGCCCCTTTGAAGCCTTTCGCCACCATGTATTGCTCACGGGAGCGATCTCGGGACGAGCTCGGCTTGCGCATCTGTACCTTGTCGAATTTGCGACGCACGTCCTTGAGGAACACATCAAAACCCTCACCCTGGAAGATCTTGATCACGAAATCTCCGCCTGGGCGCAACACCCGGGTGCTCAGATCAAGTGCCAACTCGCAGAGGAACATGGCTTTGGGCATGTCTACTTCAGGCGTACCACTCATGTTGGGGGCCATATCGGAAATCACAAGGTCCACATGCGAATCACCTACCGCGGCAAGAATGCTCTGCAGTACCGAATCCTCGGTAAAATCGCCGTGAATGAAGGTGACATCCGGGATCGAGTCCATCTCGAGAATGTCGGACGCGATCAGGCGGCCCTTGCCACCAATCAGACGACTGGTCACCTGCGACCAGCCACCTGGCGCTGCGCCGAGGTCGATCACGCTCATGCCAGGACGGATCAAACGGTCTTTTTCCTGGATCTCCAGCAGTTTGTAGCTCGCACGCGAGCGGTAGCCGTCCTTCTGCGCCTGCTTGACGAAAGGGTCGTTGAAATGCTCTGTCAGCCAGTTCTGGCTGCTTTTGGAACGCTGTACCAAGGGGCACCTCGATGAATAGCTTCGTGATTGACTGGGCGCAGCCACGGGCGCTCGGGTAAAATGGCTTCCAATTTTACAGAATCAGACGAAAAGGGTCAGATTATGCCGCTCAACAACGAGCAGAAGAAGCAGTACAAGTCTATTGGTCACGACCTCAAGCCGGTCCTGATTGTCGCCGGCAACGGTCTTAACGAAGGCGTGATCGCCGAACTGGATCGCGCTCTGGCTGACCATGAGCTGATCAAAGTCGAAATTCGCTCGGAAGATCGCGAAGAACGCAAAGCCGCGATCGCCGGTCTGTGCAAGGCTGGCCGTGCTGAACTGGTGCAGACCATCGGCAAAAAAGCGCTGATCTACCGCAAGAACCCACAGCCAAACAAGCAACTCTCGAACATCCACCGCAACAAGTGACGGTGGCTCCGCTCAGCGGCGCGCCTGGCGCGCCCTGACCGGGACGGGCTGGGCTACCAGCACGATGCCGGAAAAGCCCAATACCAAAAAGCAGAACATCTGCCAGCGCTCACCTACGGATATACCGTAGCGTAGCGTGTAATAGCTGACGCAGGCAGCAAAGCCGAGCAACAACATCTGCCCGCGAAACTGCCGCCACCAGGCCGGCAGGCCATCGACCCTCGCCAGCACCGCCAACTGCACCATCAAACCCAACCAGGCCACACCGACCAACCAACGGTCGATCTGCGTTGCGACGTCCTGCACCAGCAACGGCGCAAGCCCGGTGACCTTGAGTGCGGGCACCAGCCCTACATGGAATACCCACAGGCCGCCGACCCAGAACACCTGGGACAGCTGCCAGAGAATCCCTTCGAGGGAAGGCGCCCGCAGGCGCCGATCAGATGTGTTTGACTTCGACAATCTCGTACTCGACCGTGCCGCTAGGCGTCTTGATCACGACAGTATCGCCTTCTTCCTTGGCGATGATGGCGCGGGCGATTGGTGCACCGACCGAGAGCTTGCCGAGTTTCACGTTGGCTTCATCTTCACCAACGATCTGATACGTCACGCGCTCGTCGGTTTCGGTGTTGGCCAGCTCGACGGTGGTGCCGAAAATGACCTTGCCCGAATGCGGGATGGTGGTCACGTCGATCACCACGGCGTTTTGCAGACGGCCTTCGATGTCGCGGATCCGCGCTTCGACCATGCCCTGCTCCTCACGGGCGGCATGGTACTCGGCGTTTTCCTTGAGGTCGCCCAGCTCGCGCGCTTCACCAATTGCCTGGCTCAGGCGCGGACGCTCGGTCTTGCTCAGAAACAGATGCTCTTCTTCCAGGGCGCGAGCGCCCTGGACGGTCATCGGGTATTTGGTAATGCTCATGCTTTGAGTCCTGCGTGCAGATCCTGCAAGCGCCGCACGGTCTTTTCCGGGCCGAACTTCAGCGCTTCACAGATGGCTTCACCGGCCGCAATGGTAGTGGTGCAGTAAATCTTGTGCTGCAGCGCATTGCGACGAATCGAGTAGGAATCGGCGATCGACTGACGGCCTTCGGTGGTGTTGATGATCAGCGACACTTCGTCGTTCTTGATCATGTCGACCACGTGCGGGCGACCTTCGGTCACTTTGTTCACGCGACGTACTTTCAGGCCGGCGGCTTCGATGAGCTTGGCGGTGCCAACGGTGGCAACCAGCTCAAAGCCGAGGTTGATCAGGTCGCGGGCAACGCCAGCCACTTGTGGCTTGTCGTCGTCACGTACGCTGATGAACGCAGTGCCGCCGGTTGGCAGTACTTCGCTGGCACCCATCTGGGCTTTGGCGAAGGCTTCACCGAAGCTGTCGCCGACACCCATGACTTCACCTGTGGATTTCATCTCAGGGCCAAGGATCGGGTCAACCCCTGGGAACTTGGCGAACGGGAACACCGCTTCCTTGACGCTATGGAAGTTAGGAATGATTTCCTTGGTGAAGCCGATTTCCTTGAGGGTCTTGCCGGCCATGACGCGGGCGGCAATCATCGCCAGCGAGGTGCCGATGCACTTGGACACGAACGGTACGGTACGCGAGGCGCGCGGGTTGACTTCGATCACGTAGATCTTGTCGCCCTGCAGGGCCAGCTGCACGTTCATCAGGCCAACCACGCCCAGCTCCAGTGCCATCTTCTTGACCTGCTCGCGCACTTCGTCCTGCACGTGAGCCGGCAGCGAGTACGGTGGCAGCGAGCACGCCGAGTCACCGGAGTGAACGCCGGCCTGTTCGATGTGCTGCATGATCGCGCCGATGACCACGTCGGTGCCGTCGCAGACCGCATCCACGTCCATCTCGATGGCGCAGTTGAGGAAGTGGTCGAGCAGCACCGGGCTGTCGTTGGACACTTGCACCGCTTCACGCAGGTAGCGCTTGAGCTCGTCCAGTTCGTAGACGATTTCCATGGCGCGGCCGCCGAGTACGTACGAAGGACGCACCACCAGCGGGTAACCGATCACGCCGGCAGCGCGGATCGCTTCTTCTTCGCTGCGCACGGTGGCGTTAGGCGGCTGCAGCAGGTTCAGGCGCTGCACCATCTGCTGGAAGCGCTCACGGTCTTCGGCGCGGTCGATGGCGTCAGGGCTGGTACCGATGATCGGCACGCCGGCTTCTTCCAGAGCGCGAGCCAGTTTCAGCGGAGTCTGGCCACCGTAGTGGACGATCACGCCTTTTGGCTTCTCGACGCGGCACACTTCCAGCACGTCTTCCAGCGTCAGCGGCTCGAAGTACAGGCGGTCGGAGGTGTCGTAGTCGGTGGATACGGTTTCCGGGTTGCAGTTGACCATGATGGTCTCGTACCCGTCTTCACGCAGCGCCAGGGCTGCGTGTACGCAGCAGTAGTCGAACTCGATGCCTTGGCCGATACGGTTCGGGCCGCCACCGAGGATCATGATCTTGTCGCGGGTCGACGGGTTGGCCTCGCACTCTTCCTCGTAGGTCGAGTACAGGTAGGCGGTGTCGGTGGCGAACTCGGCGGCGCAGGTGTCAACGCGCTTGTACACCGGGAACACTTCCAGCTTGTGGCGGTGGCGACGCAGGGTCTTGTCGGTCACACCCAGCAGTACAGCCAGACGCTGGTCGGAGAAGCCCTTGCGCTTGAGGCGCAGCATCAGGTCTTTGTCGATGGCCGACAGGGCCAAGGTCTTGACCTTCTCTTCGTCCTTGATCAGGTCTTCCATCTGCACCAGGAACCAGTGGTCGATACCGGTCAGAGCGAAGATTTCGTCGCAGGTCATGCCCGAGCGCATGGCGTCGGCGACGTACCAGATACGCTCGGCGCCTGGCACGGTCAGCTCGCGCTTGAGGATGCTGGCGGCTTCAGGGCTGCTCAGGTCGACTTTCGGGTCAAGGCCGCACGCACCGACTTCCAGGCCGCGAAGGGCTTTCTGCAGGGATTCCTGGAAGGTCCGGCCGATGGCCATGACTTCACCGACCGACTTCATCTGCGTGGTCAGGCGGGCGTCGGCTTTCGGGAATTTCTCGAAGGCAAAGCGCGGCAGCTTGGTCACGACGTAGTCGATCGACGGTTCGAACGACGCTGGGGTACGGCCGCCAGTGATGTCGTTGGTCAGCTCGTCGAGGGTGTAACCCACCGCCAGCTTGGCGGCGATCTTGGCGATCGGGAAGCCAGTGGCTTTCGAGGCCAGCGCCGAGGAACGGGAAACCCGTGGGTTCATCTCGATCACGACCATACGGCCGGTGTCCGGGCAGATACCGAACTGAACGTTGGAACCGCCGGTTTCAACACCAATTTCGCGCAGCACCGCCAGCGAGGCGTTGCGCATGATCTGATATTCCTTGTCGGTCAGGGTCTGTGCTGGCGCCACGGTGATCGAGTCACCGGTATGCACGCCCATCGGATCGAAGTTTTCGATCGAGCAAACGATGATGCAGTTGTCCTTTTTGTCGCGGACAACCTCCATCTCGTACTCTTTCCAGCCGATCAGCGATTCGTCGATCAGCAGCTCTTTGGTCGGCGACAGGTCGAGGCCGCGAGCGCAGATTTCTTCGAACTCTTCACGGTTGTAGGCGATGCCGCCGCCAGTGCCACCCATGGTGAACGACGGGCGAATGATGCACGGGAAGCCTAGCTTCTCGAGCACTGCGTTGGCTTCGTCCATGCTGTGGGCGATACCCGAACGCGGGCACTCAAGGCCGATGGCCTTCATGGCCTTGTCGAAACGCGAGCGGTCTTCAGCCTTGTCGATGGTGTCGGCGTTGGCACCGATCATCTCTACGCCGAACTTTTCCAGAACGCCTTCGCGCTCCAGATCCAGGGCGCAGTTCAGAGCGGTCTGGCCGCCCATGGTTGGCAGCAGCGCGTCCGGACGCTCGGTCTCGATGATCTTGGCAACGGTCTGCCATTTGATCGGCTCGATGTAGGTGGCGTCGGCCATGGCCGGGTCGGTCATGATGGTGGCTGGGTTGGAGTTCACCAGAATGACGCGATAGCCTTCCTCGCGCAGCGCTTTACACGCCTGGGCGCCGGAGTAGTCGAATTCGCAGGCCTGGCCGATAACGATCGGGCCAGCGCCGAGAATCAGGATGCTTTTAATGTCTGTACGTTTTGGCATTGGGTGCTCACTCAAATCCGCGGGTCAGTCGGCAAGCCGGCTTGAACATGCTCAGGTCAGGCGCTGCCGGACGCAGCCAAGGCTGCTCCGGGGCCTGGATGGCGAATGCTCAGCGGCGCTTGGCCATGGCATCGATGAAACGATCGAACAGCGGCGCGACGTCAGTCGGGCCAGGGCTTGCCTCAGGGTGACCCTGGAAGCTGAAGGCGCTCTTGTCGGTGCGCTCGATGCCCTGCAGGGTACCGTCGAACAGCGACTTGTGGATCGCCCGCACGTTGCCTGGCAGGGTCGCTTCGTCAACAGCAAAACCGTGGTTCTGACTGGTGATCATGACAACGCCGGTGTCGAGGTCTTGCACTGGGTGGTTGGCACCGTGGTGGCCGTGACCCATTTTCACCGTCTTGGCGCCGGAGGCCAGGGCCAGCAGCTGGTGGCCGAGGCAGATGCCGAACACCGGAATCTCGGTCTCGAGCACTTCCTTGATCGCCTGGATGGCGTAGTCGCATGGCTCAGGATCGCCTGGGCCGTTGGACAGGAACACGCCGTCCGGATTGAGCGCGAGGACTTCGTTGGCCGGGGTTTGCGCAGGCACCACGGTCACGCGGCAGCCACGCGCAACCAGCATGCGCAGGATGTTCAGCTTGACGCCGTAGTCGAAGGCAACCACGTGGTACGGCAGGTCGGCAGCGGCGATTTCGGCATGGTCGTTGGTTTTCAGGTCCCACACGCTGGAGCGCCACTCGTAGCGCTCTTTGGTGGAAACTTCTTTGGCCAGGTCCATGCCCTTCAGGCCCGGGAAGCCGCGGGCAGCTGCGATGGCGGCTTCTTCGCTGATGTTGTCACCGGCCAGGATGCAGCCGTTCTGAGCGCCCTTCTCACGCAGGATGCGGGTCAGGCGACGGGTGTCGATGCCAGCGATGGCAACCACGTTGTGCTCTTTCAGGTATTCGGACAGCGACTGGGTCTTGCGCCAGTTGCTGGCAACCAGCGGCAGGTCACGGATGACCAGGCCAGCCGACCAGACGCGGTCGGATTCTGCGTCGCCCGGGTTGGTACCGGTGTTACCGATGTGCGGGTAAGTCAGGGTAACGATTTGCTGGGCGTAGGAAGGGTCTGTAAGGATTTCCTGGTAGCCGGTCATAGCGGTGTTGAACACCACCTCTCCAACAGTCTGGCCGTCGGCACCGATGGCTTCACCGCGAAAAATGCTGCCATCAGCAAGGGCGAGTATGGCTGGCTTAGTCAAGAAGACCTCCCGTAAATAAAGCCTGAAAGGGCGATCGCAGGTTGCAAAAAAGCGGAGTGACGTATGGACACGTCACCCCGCTTCATGTGCTGAATATCTCTGCGCGCTTTTAGTGAACACACTAAAGCTGTAGCTTACAGAAAACAGTGATTTTGGTCTACCGCGCATGTGTCGAAAATGCACAGATTGGCGACAGGGGTGGAAATCCTGGGGCCGCTGCGCAGCCCCAGCAATCTAAAGCCAAACCTAATCAGTGCAGCTCAAGCACATCCTGCATGTCATACAGCCCAGGCGCCCGCCCATCCAGCCACAACGCTGCACGCACCGCGCCCTTGGCGAAGGTCATGCGGCTCGAAGCCTTGTGGGTGATCTCGACGCGCTCACCATCGGCAGCAAACAGCACCGTATGGTCGCCAACGATGTCACCCGCCCGCACGGTAGCAAAACCAATGGTCTTGCGATCACGCGCGCCGGTCTGGCCTTCACGGCCATACACCGCCACTTCCTGCAGATCACGACCCAGCGCCTGAGCAACCACTTCACCCATGCGCAGCGCGGTACCCGACGGTGCATCGACCTTGTGCCGGTGGTGCGCTTCGCTGATCTCGATGTCGACCTCGTCACCCATCACCCGGGCAGCGATGTCGAGCAGCTTCAGGCACAGGTTGACGCCAACGCTGAAGTTGGCGGCAAACACGATCGGGATGTCTTTACCGGCTTCGGCCAGCAGCAGTTTCTCTTCTGCCGAGAACCCGGTCGTACCAATGACCATGGCCTTGCCCGCCTTGCGGCAGAACGCCAGGTTCTTCAGGGTCACCGACGGGTGTGTGAAGTCGATCAGCACGTCGAACTCATCAGCGACCTTGGCCAGGTCACCCGAGATGGTCACACCGATCCGGCCCAGGGCCGCCAACTCGCCAGCGTCCGCGCCGACCAGCGAGCTGTCGGGCTTGTCGATGGCAGCCGTGAGGCCGGCGCTTGGCGCCTGTTGCTGCACAGCCTCGACGAGGATCTTGCCCATCCGCCCTGCTGCACCCATTACCGCAATACGTCGCATAGCCTGTTCCTTGTCAGAGATCGCCGAAGAAGCGCTTCACACCCTCGAACCAACCGTTGGCCTTGGGCGAATGGGAGCTGTCACCTTCGAGCGAGGCACGCAGCTCTTCGAGCAGCTCACGCTGACGGCGGCTGAGGTTGACCGGGGTTTCCACCGCAACCCGGCACAGCAGGTCACCAGCACCACCGCCACGCACCGGCGCGACGCCCTTGCCACGCAAGCGGAACTGCTTGCCGGTCTGGGTGCCTTCGGGGATTCTCAGCTTGACCCGACCATCCAGAGTCGGCACTTCCAGCTCGCCACCCAGAGCGGCATCGGTGTAGCTGATCGGTACTTCGCAGTACAGGTGCTTGCCGTCACGCTGGAAGATCGCGTGCTCACGCACGTTGATCACCACATACAGGTCGCCAGTCGGGCCGCCATGGGCGCCCGCTTCGCCCTCGCCGGAGAGGCGAATGCGGTCGCCGGTATCGACCCCAGCCGGGACCTTGACCGACAGCGTCTTGTACTCTTCGACACGGCCTTCGCCGTGGCACGAACCGCACGGGTCGGTGATGATCTTGCCCTGGCCATGGCAGCGCGGGCAGGTCTGCTGCACCGAGAAGAAGCCCTGCTGCATGCGCACCTGGCCGATACCGCCGCAGGTCGGGCAGGTCGACGGGGTCGAGCCCTTCTTGGCGCCGCTGCCGTCGCACGGCTCGCAGTTGACCAGCGTCGGCACACGGATGTTGACCGTGGTGCCGCGCACGGCTTCTTCCAGGTTCAGCTCCAGGGTGTAGCGCAGGTCGCTGCCGCGTGCAGCGCCACCACGGCCACCACCCCGGCTGCCGCCGAAGAAGTCGCTGAACACATCACCAAAGATGTCGGAGAAGTTGGCGCCGCCGAAGCCTGCACCGCCGCCACCCATGCTTGGGTCAACACCAGCGTGACCGTATTGGTCGAACGCTGCGCGCTTGCTCGCATCAGACAGCACTTCGTAGGCCTCGTTGGCCTCCTTGAACATGTCTTCGGATTCTTTGTCGCCCGGGTTACGGTCCGGGTGGTACTTCATCGCCAGTCGGCGATAGGCCTTTTTGAGGTCAGCCTCACTGGCGCCGCGCTCGACCCCCAGGACCTCATAATAATCACGCTTGGACATAGGTCATTTGCACTCTTGTGGGCGTTCGGCAAAGCTCTGCGCGTTCCGCGCCGTGCCGCCAGCACCTGCCGCTACACATGACTCATGCGCCCTGACAGATGCTGTAAAAATTCTCGTATTCCAGACACACCAACGCGGGAGCAAGCCCCCGCGCGGCGACATCCTACCAGCTCAACACCAAACGGCGTTGAGCTGGCCGACAACTAACAGGGATTACTGCTTGTTGTTGTCTTTCACTTCTTCGAACTCGGCGTCAACCACGTCATCGTGCTTGGCTTCCGGCTCGGCTTGCTGCTGGGCGCCGCCCTGAGGCTGTTCAGCCGACTGCTCGGCGTACATCTTCTGGGCAACCGGAGCAGAGACCTTGGACAGCTCTTCGACCTTGGCGTCGATGGCAGCCTTGTCGTCGCCTTTGACAGCGGCCTCCAGAGCAACCACGGCAGCTTCGATCGCGGTTTTTTCTTCCGCGGTCACTTTGTCACCGGCATCGGCAACCATTTTGCGAGTCGAGTGGACCAGCGCGTCACCCTGGTTACGGGCAGCGGCCAGCTCTTCGAACTTGCGGTCTTCCTCGGCATTGGCCTCGGCGTCACGCACCATGCGCTCGATCTCTTCGTCGGACAGACCGGAGTTGGCCTTGATCACGATCGACTGAGTCTTGCCGGTAGCCTTGTCTTTCGCGCCGACGTGCAAGATGCCGTTGGCGTCGATGTCGAAGGTTACTTCGATCTGTGGCACGCCACGTGGTGCTGGTGGAATGTCGGCCAGGTCGAATTTACCCAGCGACTTGTTCTGACCAGCCTGCTTACGCTCACCTTGCAGCACGTGAATGGTCACGGCGTTCTGGTTGTCGTCGGCAGTCGAGAACACCTGCGACTTTTTGGTCGGGATGGTGGTGTTCTTCTCGATCAGCGCAGTCATCACGCCGCCCATGGTTTCGATACCCAGGGTCAGCGGGCTGACGTCCAGCAGCAGAACGTCTTTGACGTCGCCGGCCAGTACCGCGCCCTGGATAGCAGCGCCCATGGCAACGGCTTCGTCCGGGTTGACGTCTTTACGTGCTTCTTTACCAAAGAAATCGGTAACCAGCTTCTGTACCAGCGGCATACGGGTCTGGCCGCCGACCAGAATCACGTCGTTGATCGCGCCAACGTCGATACCGGCGTCTTTCAGGGCGATGCGGCAAGGCTCGATGGTGCGCTGCACCAGGTCTTCAACCAGCGATTCCAGCTTGGCGCGGGAGATCTTCACGTTCAAGTGCTTAGGACCGGTCGCATCTGCAGTGATGTACGGCAGGTTGACGTCGGTCTGCTGGCTCGAGGACAGCTCGATCTTGGCTTTTTCAGCGGCTTCTTTCAGGCGCTGCATCGCCAGCGGGTCACCTTTGAGGTTCATGCCGCTTTCTTTCTTGAACTCGTCGACGAGGTAGTCGATCAGGCGAATGTCGAAGTCTTCACCACCGAGGAAAGTGTCACCGTTGGTGGCCAGTACTTCGAACTGGTGCTCGCCGTCGACTTCGGCAATTTCGATAACCGAAACGTCGAAGGTACCGCCGCCCAGGTCATAAACGATCACGGTGTGATCGCCCTTGGCCTTGTCCATACCGTAAGCCAGCGCAGCTGCGGTTGGTTCGTTGATGATACGTTTTACGTCCAGACCTGCGATGCGGCCGGCGTCTTTGGTAGCCTGACGCTGGCTGTCGTTGAAGTAGGCCGGAACGGTGATGACCGCTTCGGTAACTGGCTCGCCCAGGTAGTCTTCGGCAGTCTTCTTCATCTTTTTCAAGATTTCAGCCGAGATTTGTGGCGGTGCCATTTTCTGGCCGTTTACTTCAACCCAGGCGTCGTTGTTGTCAGCCTTGACGATCTTGTACGGGACCATCTGAATGTCTTTCTGCACGACTTCTTCGTCGAAGCGGCGACCGATCAGACGTTTTACCGCGTACAGGGTGTTGTGCGGGTTGGTGACTGCCTGGCGCTTGGCCGACTGACCGACGAGGATTTCGCCGTCGTTGGCGTAAGCGATGATCGAAGGGGTAGTACGCGCGCCTTCGGCGTTCTCGATAACCTTGACGTTACCGTTTTCCAGGATGGAGACGCACGAGTTGGTGGTCCCCAGGTCGATACCGATGATTTTGCCCATGTTAACTCTCCCGAAACTGAATTAGCTGGCAGCGGCTACATTGGCCAACTGCGGTAATACTTGAATGCTTGACACTAAGATGGGGTCACCCAAACAGATTTCAAGCCTGTTCGTTGATCGAAGGTTGCGCTGCCGCAGGCGCCTTGCTGACCACCACCATGGCGGGGCGCAGCAGACGGCCGTTGAGCATGTAGCCCTTCTGGAACACCTTGAGCACGCTGTTCGGCTCGACATCGGCGCTCTCTTGCATGGCCATCGCCTGGTGATGTTCGGCGTTGAACGGTTCACCGTGCGGGTCAATGGCTTCGAGGTTGTAGCGCTTGAGGGTGTCGCTGAACATCTTCAGGGTCAGCTCGATACCATCGCGCATTGGCTTGATGGTTTCGTCATCGGCGCTGGACAGTTCCAGGCCGCGCTCTAGGCTGTCGATTACCGGCAGCAGGTCGCCGGCAAACTTCTCCAGGGCGAACTTGTGCGCTTTCTCGACATCCTGTTCGGCACGACGACGCACGTTCTGCAGGTCGGCAACGGCGCGCAGGGATTGATCCTTGGCCGCGGCCAGCTGCTCCTCGAGCACCTGAACACGGGTACCGAGATCCTCAGAACCTGCTTCTTCGGTGTTTGGGGTGTTTTCGTCCAGCTGTTCGTCAGCCATTGGGTATCTCCTCCGCAATTTCTGTTGTGCGAGCCTTGCTCGCTCCGTTGACGGCTATATGGGGTCTGAAAAATCAGCTTCAAGGGCTGAGGTGGTTTTCCATCGGCGCGAAAGCAATCTACCAATGGATATTGTCAGGCAGGCAAAAAGCACTGTATAAATATCCAGACCTGACCTTTCGGGAGCCGCCCTAATGCTGGTGCACCTGTCCATCCACAACTACGCCATCGTCGAACACCTGGACCTCGAGCTGTCTCGCGGCATGAGTGTGATTACCGGTGAAACCGGCGCGGGCAAATCGATCATGCTCGACGCCCTCGGCCTGGCCTTGGGCGATCGCGCCGACAGCGGTGTGGTCCGCCCCGGCGCCGACAAGGCCGACATCCTCGCCACCTTCGACCTGGTCGACATTCCCGAGGCCAGCGTCTGGCTCAAGGAGCGCGACCTCGACGGCGAAGGCCTGTGCATCCTGCGCCGGGTGATCACCGCCGAAGGCCGCAGCCGTGGCTATATAAATGGCACGCCCTGCCCGCTCGGCGACCTCAAGGCCCTCGGCGAACTGTTGATCGACATCCACAGCCAGCATGAGCACCAGTCGCTACTGAAAACCGACACTCACCGCCGCCTGGTCGACGAATATGCCGGTGCCAGCGACCTCTCGCGCCAGGTGCAACTGGCGGCGCAGCGCTGGCGACAGACCCGCCAGGAGCTGGAGCGGCTGTCCAACTCCGGCGACGAACAACGCGCCCGGCAACAGCTGCTGAGCTATCAACTGGAAGAGCTGGACAACCTCGCCCTCGGCGAAAACGAGCTGGAGCAACTGGAGCAGGAGCACAAGAGCCTGACCAACGCCGAAGCCCTGTTCGGCATCTGCCGCCAGGTCATCGATCAATGCAGCGAGAGCGACTCGGGCAATGTGCTCAACGCCCTGACCGTCAGCCTCAACCGCCTCAGCGCGGTGACCGGCGGGCCGAAGGCGCTGGACGAAGCGGCGACCATGATTGCCAGTGCGCAGATCCAGGTAGAAGAAGCGGTCGGCGAGCTCAATCGCTTCCTCGACAACTTCGACGCCGACCCGATGCGCCTGCAAGCGCTGGAAGAGCGCCTTGACACTATTTATACGCTGGCGCGCAAACACCGCGTGCACCCGACCGAACTGCCGCACCTGCAACAGCGCTTGATGGAAGAGCTTGAAGGCCTCAACGCCAGTGACGAGTCACTTGAGCGCCTGGGTGAAGAGCTGGCCGCCTATGCCCAGCACTATCAAACCAAGGCCCAAGAACTCAGCGCCCTGCGCAAACAGGCGGCTGTGCAACTGGCCACAGCGGTCGAGCAGGAAGTGCAGCGCCTCGGTATGCCGGGTGGGCGTTTCTGCATCGAGCTGCATCCGTTTGAAAGTGCCGAGCCTTCGCCTCATGGCCTGGAGCAGATCGAACTGCTGGTCAGTGCCAACCCTGGGCAGCCGCTTAAAGGTTTGGCCAAGGTAGCCTCCGGTGGTGAGCTGTCGCGGATCAGCCTGGCGATTCAGGTGATCACTGCGCAGACCTCGCGCATCCCGACTTTGGTGTTTGACGAAGTGGACGTCGGTATCGGCGGGCCCACTGCAGAAATTGTCGGCCAGTTGCTGCGCCGACTTGGCGAACGCGGGCAAGTGCTGACCGTGACCCACCTGCCACAGGTGGCGGCGCAAGGGCATCATCATTTGTTTGTGCACAAGGTGCGCGACAGCGAGACCACGCACACGGCGGTGGCCAATCTCGGCAAGCGGGAGCGGGTTGAGGAAGTGGCGCGGATGTTGGGCGGGATTGACCTGACCAAAGAATCGCTGGCGCATGCGCGCAAGATGGTCGTGACCAGCAAGTAAAGCTATGGGGCCGCTTTGCGGCCCTTTCGCGACACAAGGCCGCTCCTACAGATGACCGCGCTTTCTGTAAGAGCGGCCTTGTGTCGCGAAAGGGCTGCGAAGCAGCCCCAAAAACACAACTGGCGGGCACGACCTCGAAAGATTGCCCCGCCAGCCGTCAACGATCTAAATCGTTACCGCTTTTTACGCACATACAGAACCAGATTATGGTCCACGAGCTCATAGCCATGCTCGGCTACGATCTCTTTCTGGCGCTTTTCGATTTCCGAATCGAAGAACTCGATGACTTCGCTGGTCTCCACGTTGACCATATGGTCGTGGTGACCGCCATCCGCCAGTTCAAACACCGCGTGGCCGCCGTCGAAGTTATGGCGAACCACCAGGCCCGCTGCTTCGAACTGGGTCAAAACCCGGTAAACAGTGGCCAGACCGACGTCCTCGCCAGCCTCCATCAGCGCCTTGTAGACATCCTCGGCACTCATGTGTCGCTGCTCGGTAGAATCGAGCATCTGAAGGATCTTAACTCGAGGCAGTGTCACCTTGAGACCAGCTTTACGTAGTTCGCTATTTTCAACCATGGTCAGCTTTCTCGCCGATGCTGCTTCGCAGCTTCTCTTAATACGGGTATGATCGGGGTTTACGTTGTCCAGCCAAGATAGTGGAAGTCGCCCACCGATGCAAAAGTCCAAGCTCTTGCTAACCAGCCTCACCCTAGTGGGACTGCTCGCACTCGCCGGTTGCTCGTTTCCCGGGGTTTACAAAATCGACATCCAGCAGGGCAATGTCGTCACGCAGGACATGATAGACCAATTACGCCCGGGAATGACCCGCCGGCAAGTAAGGTTTATCATGGGCAACCCGCTGATTCAGGATACTTTCAACACCAACCGTTGGGATTATCTCTACAGCTTGCAGCCTGGTGGCGGTAAACGTCAGCAAGAGCGCATGAGCATCTTCTTCAATGAAGGTGATCAGCTGGTCAGTCTGTCCGGTGACTTCATGCCTGGCGTCAGCCGAGATCAAGAGATCCTCGGTGGCAGCGGTGATACTACCGTCAGCCCGGACGCTCAGCCTGGCCAACCCACCCAGCCAGAAGAAAAGCCAGCTCGTCGCGGCTCGGCCGAAGAATCGATCCAACGCGAAATCGACACCATCGAAGCCACACCGGTGCCGACCCCAGCTCCGCTGGATACCAATCCGCAGTAAGCGGATTGGCCACAAGAAAAAGCCCGAACCTAGGTTCGGGCTTTTTTGTGTCTGCGCTTTGCCAAAGTGTCAGCCGTTGAGCTGCTTGGCACGCTGGCAGAAAGCATCGACCAGGGTATTCGCGGCCTGGTTGAACAGCGGCCCCAAGGTGGCGCGCACGATCGGCCCGGCATAATCAAACGACAGGTCGAGGCTGATCTTGCAAGCCTTGTCACCCAGCGGCTTGAACACCCACACGCCGTGCAACTGGCTGAACGGGCCTTCTTCAAGGTTCATCTCGATCGACTGCCCAGGCACCAGCACATTGCGCGTAACAAAGTGCTGGCTAAGCCCGCCTTTGGCCACTTCCAGCTTGGCGCGCATGCTCGTCTCGCTGCTCTCGAGCACCGTCGAGGCCGAGCACCACGGCAGAAATTCTGGGTAGCTGGCGACGTCATTGACCAGGTCATACAGCGCCTGGGCAGGGTACGGCAGCAGGGCAGAGCGTTGAATATGGGTAGTCATCCAGGCATCGATTCCAAGGCTGGGCGGCAGCACTTCGCAGCTCACCGAAAACAGGTTCTGTGGGTTACACAGTGTGTCCATTGTCCGGGATTCACCCGACAGGCTCAAGCGCACCGAAAACCCCGTAGCCGACAACGCCATGACTGCCTATAATGCGGCCCCTATGGCTAAGCAAAAGAAACATCCGACCGGGACCATCGCGCAGAACAAGAAAGCGCGTCACGATTACTTCATCGAACACAAGTTCGAGGCCGGGCTGGTCCTGTCCGGTTGGGAAGTAAAAAGCCTGCGGGCCGGTAAGGCGCACCTGACTGACAGCTACGTGCTGCTCAAGGACGGTGAAGCCTGGCTGTTCGGTTGCCACATTGCGCCGCTAACTGCCGCCAGCACCCACGTCATCGCTGACCCGATCCGCACCCGTAAACTGCTGCTGAACAAGCGCGAGCTTGAGCGCGTGCATGCTGCCGTGGCGCAGAAGGGCTACACCTGTGTGGCCTTGTCGCTGTACTGGAGCAAGCACCTGATCAAGTGCGAAATCGCCTTGGGCAAGGGCAAGAAGGAATTCGACAAGCGCGACACCGAGCGCGAACGCGATTCCAACCGCGAGATGCAGCGGGCCGTGCGCAACAAAGGCAAGGAAGACTGATTCCTCGCTGATTTGTGCTGCCTGCATTGGGGCTGCTGCGCAGCCCCCGCACTCTCAGCGCTAACTCAACGCCCGCTGCGCCGCTCCGCCCGCGCCACCCGATGCGCCTCCTGCTGCGCCTCCTCAAGCACCTCCTGCACATACAGAATATGCCGGCTGGAAACCTCCCTAGCCTCCTCTGCCCTACCCTCAACAATCGCCTGATACAGCTCGCGATGCTGCCCAATCAACATATCCCGCGTCTCACTACGCTGCTGATACATCCCGCCAATGTTGGTCACCACGTTGCGCTTGAGCAAATCAAACAACCCACGAATGGTGTGCAGCAACACCGCGTTATGGCTCGCCTCGGCAATCGCCAGATGGAACCGCGCATCCGCCGCCCCCTCCTCCGCCCGGCTCACCTCGGCCTTGCGTGAATAACAATCTTGCAGCTCATCGAACGCCGCCTTGAGCCGCTCACGGTCAAGCTCGGTCGCCCGCTGCGCCGCATAAAACGCACACGACGCCTCCAGCGTATGGCGAAACTCGAGCAAGTCCCGCTGCGCCTCCGGGCTGTGCTCAAGCAGCTGCAGCAGCGGGTCACTGAAGGTTGCCCCCAGCGACGCCGCCACATAATTGCCGCCACCCTGGCGACTCACCAGCAGCCCCTTGGCCACCAGCTTCTGGATCGCCTCGCGCAGCGATGGCCGCGACACGCCGAACTGTTCGGCCAGGGCGCGCTCGGCCGGCAGGCGCTCACCCGAGGTCAAGGTACCTTCAAGGATCATCCCTTCCAGGCGCTCGACAATGTCGTCGGACAGGCGCCGTTGGCGAACCTGATCAAAAACCATCACTTACTCTCCACAAACCCTCGCACACATAGCGAGGCCGCCTATTTTGGCCTATCCAGCCTGCACTCACACGCATCAGTTGTGTAATAAAAGCTGGGTATTCGTGTGCCTCGCTGGCTTTGATCCTGGCAAGCATTGCCGGGGGCGCTTTGCGCCCCTTTCGCGACACAAGGCCGCTCACAGTTGACCGCGTCACGTCAGCATCGCCGCGTTGTCAGAGGGCTGCGCGGTCGGCGTAGGAGCGGCCTTGTGTCGCGAAAGGGCTGCAAAGCAGCCCCAGCACCCTCAAGCCCGACACAATTTCCACCCCCCTAAAACCAAGCCACTCATCGACATTCCACCAAAGTACAACCCGAGACAAATTGACACAGCCCTAGCCACGCTTTTACCCTAGCACCCAGACATTGTAAATTGGTCTTACCAATTATCAAATGCCAGTGCTGACCAACAACAATTAGGGGCCAACCCATCATGCAAACCTGGCAACAAATCTATAGCCCATTGGGCAGTCTTGGCCTGTCCGCGCTGGCGGCAGTGATCCCGATCGTATTCTTCTTCCTCGCCCTGGCCGTATTCCGCCTCAAAGGCCACGTGGCCGGCAGCATCACCCTCGGCCTGTCGATCCTGGTCGCCATCTTTGCCTTCAACATGCCGGTCGACATGGCCCTGGCAGCTGCTGGTTATGGCTTCCTCTACGGCCTGTGGCCAATCGCCTGGATCATCGTTGCCGCGGTGTTCCTGTACAAACTGACGGTCAAGAGCGGCCAGTTCGAAGTGATCCGCAGCTCGGTGCTGTCGATCACCGACGACCAACGCCTGCAAGTCCTGCTGATCGGCTTCTGCTTCGGCGCCTTCCTTGAAGGTGCCGCCGGCTTCGGCGCCCCCGTGGCAATCACCGCGGCACTGCTGGTCGGCCTGGGCTTCAACCCCCTCTACGCCGCCGGCCTGTGCCTGATCGCCAACACCGCGCCAGTCGCCTTCGGCGCGCTCGGCATCCCGATCATCGTCGCCGGCCAGGTGACCGGTATCGACGCCTTCCACATCGGCGCCATGACCGGCCGCCAGCTGCCGCTGCTGTCGCTGTTCGTACCGTTCTGGCTGGTGTTCATGATGGACGGCCTGCGCGGCGTCAAAGAAACCTGGCCTGCCGCCCTGGTCGCCGGCCTGAGCTTCGCCGTGACCCAGTACTTCACCTCCAACTACATTGGCCCAGAACTGCCCGACATCACCTCGGCCCTGGCCAGCCTGATCTCGCTGACCCTGTTCCTCAAAGTCTGGCAGCCCAAGCGCTCGATGGCCGTGGCCCAAGGCAGCGTCGGCGCCGCCGTGGTGCAGTCCAGCGGCAGCCAGCCAACCCCGTACAGCTTCGGTGAAATCTTCAAGGCCTGGTCGCCGTTCCTGATCCTCACCGTGCTGGTAACGATCTGGACCCTGAAGCCATTCAAGGCCGCGTTCGCCCCCGGCGGCGCGATGTACAACTTCGTGTTCAACTTCGCCATCCCGCACCTCGACCAGCTGGTCATCAAGACCGCGCCGATCGTTGCAGCCCCAACCGCCATGCCAGCGGTGTTCAAGCTCGACCCGATCTCCGCCACCGGCACCGCGATCTTCCTCTCGGCGCTGATCTCGATGTGGGTCCTGAAGATCAACTTCAAAACTGGTATTACCACTTTCAAAGAAGTGCTGTGGGAGCTGCGCTGGCCAATCCTGTCGATCGGCATGGTGCTGGCGTTCGCCTTCGTCACCAACTACTCCGGCATGTCCTCGACCATGGCCCTGGTATTGGCCGGCACTGGCGCGGCATTCCCGTTCTTCTCGCCGTTCCTCGGTTGGCTGGGCGTGTTCCTGACCGGCTCGGACACCTCGTCCAACGCCCTGTTCAGCTCGCTGCAAGCCACCACCGCGCACCAGATCGGCGTCAGCGACACCCTGCTGGTAGCGGCCAACACCAGCGGCGGCGTGACCGGCAAGATGATCTCGCCACAATCGATCGCCGTGGCCTGCGCCGCGACCGGCCTGGTTGGCAAGGAATCGGACCTGTTCCGCTTCACCGTCAAACACAGCCTGTTCTTCGCCACCATCGTCGGCGTGATCACCCTGGTGCAAGCCTACTGGCTCACCGGCATGCTGGTTCACCACTAAAGTGACAGGGGCCGGGCGCACTCGACTGCGCCCGGCAGCCACCCCTCACCACCTTTGCAGCGAGCATCCATGATCATTTCTGCCTCCACCGATTACCGCGTCGCGGCCCAGCGCAAGCTGCCGCCGTTCCTGTTCCACTACGCCGACGGTGGCGCCTACGCCGAATACACCCTGCGCCGCAACGTCGACGACCTGGCCAGCATTGCCCTGCGCCAACGCGTGCTCAACAACATGTCCGAACTCAACCTGCAGACGCAGCTGTTCGGCGAAACCCTGAGCATGCCGGTCGCCCTCGCCCCGGTCGGCCTGACCGGCATGTACGCCCGCCGCGGCGAAGTGCAGGCCGCCCGCGCCGCCGCCGCGCACGGCATCCCCTTCACCATGTCGACCGTCTCGGTTTGCCCGATCGAAGAAGTCGCCCCGGCTATCGACCGGCCGATGTGGTTCCAGCTGTACGTGTTGAAAGACCGCGGCTTCATGCGCAACGTCCTCGAGCGCGCCAAGGCCGCCGGGGTCAAAACCCTGATCTTCACCGTCGACATGCCCGTGCCCGGCGCGCGCTACCGCGATGCCCACTCCGGCATGAGCGGCGCCAACGGCCCGATGCGCCGCGTGCTGCAAGCCATGACCCACCCACAATGGGCCTGGGACGTCGGCGTGATGGGCCGCCCGCACGACCTGGGCAACATCTCTACCTACCGCGGCAACCCCACCGGCCTGGCCGACTATATAGGCTGGCTGGGCAACAACTTCGACCCGTCGATCTCGTGGAAGGACCTTGAGTGGATCCGCGAATTCTGGGACGGCCCGATGATCATCAAAGGCATCCTCGACCCGGATGATGCCCGTGATGCGGTCAAGTTCGGCGCCGACGGCATCGTCGTTTCCAACCACGGCGGCCGCCAGCTCGACGGCGTGCTCTCCAGCGCCCGCGCCCTGCCGGCGATTGCCGATGCGGTCAAAGGCGACATCAAGATCCTCGCCGACTCCGGCATCCGCAGCGGCCTCGACGTGGTGCGCATGATCGCCCTCGGCGCCGACAGCGTGCTGATCGGCCGCGCCTTCCTCTGGGCGCTGGCCACCCACGGCGAAGCCGGGGTGAAAAACCTGCTGGCCCTGTTCGAAAAAGAAATGCGCGTGGCCATGGTGCTGACCGGCGCCAAGTCGATCAGCGAAATCAGCCGCGACTCGCTGGTCCGCGAACTGGGCGCCTGACGCGCCCTACCCCACACCGCCTGATTGCCCGGGGCACGTTGCGCCACAGATGCGACGGCCCCGCGAGGAGATTGCATGAGCCTGCCTGCCGCGTTCCTCAGAGATGCCGAGCGCCTGATCCCCGCCAACCGCCGCTTCAGCGACCCAACTTCGACCCTGGCCTTTGGCACCGACGCCAGCTTTTACCGCCTGATCCCCCAGCTGGTGGTGCGCGTCGAATCAGAAGACGAAGTGGTCGGCCTGCTGCAACTGGCCCAGCGCGAACGCGTGCCGGTGACCTTCCGCGCCGCCGGCACCAGCCTGTCTGGCCAGGCCCTCAGCGACTCGGTGTTGATCGTGCTCGGCGACAGCTGGAACGGCAAGGAAATCCGCCGCCAGGGCGAGCAGATCCGCCTGCAACCCGGCGTCATCGGCGCCCAAGCCAACGCCTGGCTGGCCCCGTTCGGGCGCAAGATCGGCCCCGACCCGGCCTCGATCAACGCCTGCAAGATCGGCGGCATCGTCGCCAACAATGCCAGCGGCATGTGCTGCGGTACCGCGCAAAACACCTACCACACCCTCGCCGGCTTGCGCCTGGTGCTGGCCGACGGCACCCGCCTCGACAGCGAAGACCCCGCCAGCGTCGCCGCCTTCGAGCACAGCCACGGTGCGTTGCTCGCCGAGCTGACCCGGCTCGGCCAGGAGACCCGCGCCAATACTGAACTGGCTGCGCGAATCCGCCACAAATACCGCCTGAAAAACACCACCGGCCTGTCGCTCAATGCCCTGATCGACTACGACCAGCCGCTCGACATTCTCCAGCACCTGCTGGTCGGCTCCGAAGGCACCCTCGGCTTTATCAGCGCCGTGACCTACGACACCGTGCTCGACCACCCACACAAAGCCTCGGCGCTGATCGTCTTCCCCACCGTGGAAAGCTGCTGCAAGGCCGTCACCGTACTCAAAAGCCAACCGGTATCCGCCGTCGAACTGCTCGACCGCCGCAGCCTGCGCTCGGTGCAGAGCAAACCCGGCATGCCGGTATGGGTCCGCGCCCTGTCGGACAACGCCTGCGCCCTGCTGATCGAATCCCGCGCCGCCAGCCAGACGCTGCTGCACGAGCAACTCGGGCTGATCATGGCATCGATTGCCGAGTTCCCGCTGGAGCAGAAGGTCGACTTCAGCGAAGACCCGACCGTGTACAACCTGCTGTGGAAAATCCGCAAAGACACCTTCCCCGCCGTCGGCGCCGTGCGTCAGACCGGGACTACAGTAATCATCGAAGACGTCACCTTCCCGGTTGAAGTCCTGGCTGAAGGCGTCAACCGCTTGATCCAGCTGTTCGACAAACACGGCTACGCCGAGGCGATCATTTTCGGCCACGCCCTGGAAGGCAACCTGCACTTCGTCTTCACCCAAGGCTTCAACAACGCTGCCGAAGTCGCCCGCTACCAGGCCTTCATGGACGACGTCGCGCAACTGGTCGCCGTCGAATTCGGCGGCTCGCTCAAGGCCGAGCACGGCACCGGCCGCAACATGGCGCCCTTCGTCGAGCTGGAATGGGGCAAAGACGCCTACCAACTGATGTGGCAGCTCAAGCGCCTGCTCGACCCCAACGGCATCCTCAACCCCGACGTGGTGCTCAGTGAAGACCCGGATATCCACCTGAAAAACCTCAAACCGCTGCCCGCCGCCGACGAAATCGTCGACAAGTGCATCGAGTGCGGTTTCTGCGAACCGGTGTGCCCGTCCAAAGGGCTGACCCTCAGCCCCCGCCAGCGCATCGTTATGTGGCGCGACATCCAGGCGAAAAAGCGCGCCGGCGAAGACGTGCGCCAACTGCTGCGCGACTTCCAGTACCAGGGCATCGACACCTGCGCCGCCACCGGCCTGTGCGCCCAGCGCTGCCCGGTCGGCATCAACACCGGCGAGCTGGTGAAAAAGCTGCGCGGCCAAGCCGCCGACCACGGCAAAACCGCCGACTGGCTGGCCGAACACTTCCAGGCCACCCTGCGCGGCGCCCGCTTCACCCTCGCCGCCGCCAACGGCGCACGCAAACTGCTCGGTGCGCCGCGCCTCGCACGTATCAGCGCCTCATTAAGTAAAGCCAGCAACGGCCGCCTGCCGCAGTGGACCAGCGCCATGCCGCAACCGCTGCGCGCCATCGACTTCGGCCCGGCCAGCAACGACGCCCGCCCCCGCGTGGTGTACCTCGCCGCCTGCGTATCGCGGGTGATGGGCCCGTCCTACGCCGACCGCGAACAAAGCTCGCTGCTGGACAAAACCCAACGCCTGCTGGAAAAAGCCGGTTACCAGGTGGTATTCCCGGAAAACGCCGACAGCCTGTGCTGCGGCCAACCATTTGCGTCAAAAGGTTACGCCGAGCAGGCCGAGCACAAGCGCCAGGAGCTGATCAACGCCCTGCTGTTGGCCACCCGCGGCGGCCTCGACCCGGTGTACTGCGACACCAGCCCGTGCACCTTGCGCCTGGTGCAGGACCTCGGCGAAACCCGCCTCGACCTGTACGACCCGGTGCGCTTCATCCGTACCTATCTGGTCGACCGACTGGAGTTCACCCCGCAGGAGGAGCCGGTGGCGGTGCACGTCACCTGCAGCACTCAGCACCTCGGTGAAAGCCAGGCGCTGATTGACCTGGCGCGGCGTTGCAGCAAGCAGGTGGTGATCCCCGAGGGGATTCATTGCTGTGGGTTTGCCGGCGATAAGGGCTTTACCACGCCGGAGCTGAACAGCCATGCGCTGCGCAGTTTGAAGGATGCGGTGCAGTACTGCAGCGAGGGGATTTCGACCAGCCGTACGTGTGAAATCGGGCTGTCGAGCAACAGCGGAATCGACTATCACGGGTTGGTTTATCTGGTGGATCGGGTGACTCGGGCGCGGGTGATCTGAGTTTGGGTTCGGCGGTGTCCAGTGGCGGGTTTTCCGTAGGACATTTCCGAACCTGAAACCAAATGCTTCTAAATCGGCGCTCTTGGGAATTATCCTACGGGCGCTAACGCCGTTTCGCTGTTGTTGATCTTGGCCATCAGGGCTAATTTCCTCGGGTCGTCTTTGTAAGGCGATTTGGGTGTGAGAGCCCTGTGTCCGGAACCCCCGCAGCGCTGCTATGGCAGCTGTGCGTGGGCAGGCTTCGGCCTGGCCGGCGTGTTCCTGGGCCCGGTCTCTCACCCCGCGTACGGCTGCCACCCTTATCCTGTGAGAGGGATGCTGGAGGTAGCTCCTGTAAACATCCAGGAGTTACATCATGAAGAAGATAGTGCCCGATCCACCCCGCTTCAAAATGCTCAACAACCCCTTTTTCTCGCTCCACAACGACCTGCCCACGCCCGACGCCCTCGCCCATTCCAGCGAACTGCTGCGCGGTGTGATCGAAACCATCGACGAGCACTGCCGCCATCACGCCGGCGAGCCCGGCCTGAACATGCTCAGCAACGCCGCCCACGCCGCCGAAACCGCCCGCGCCCTGGTCGAACACGTGATGCGCCGAGCGACCGCAGAAGCAGGAGCGCCGCAATGACCCACGACCTCGACAGCTGGACCACCGTCGGCACCGAAACCTGCCACGACCTCTACCGCATCAAGCCCGGCGTGCACGTCGAGCGTGCCTTCCAGGAACTGTCCGCGCTACTGAGCATGGTCCGCCACCTCACCCAGCAAGCCGACAAAAACGACGACCCCGTCGCCCTCGAAGCCGCCCGCTACCTGAGCGCTCTAGCCCGAGCCCTCGGCACCGACATAGAAAGCGGCAAAGCCCTACGCGACGCGACCCAATAACGACAGCCATATCAGCAGGCCAGCATTTGCATTGAACCCTCGCGGAAACCGCGCAGTCCATCTTTACAGGCCCGCCTTCCAGAGGCCTTCCAGAAGGAGACACCCATGAAAGGTACTGCGCTTTCCGCTCTCTTCGCGGCTGCCACACTGCTGGCCTCGCCAGTGTTTGCTGCTGATCAAGACCTCTGCGCCATCAACCTGCAGAAGATCGACGACAGCATGGCCACCACCGCCACCACCTCCGAAGGCCTCGATAAAACCCTCACCGAGCACATCGACAAAGCCAAGGCCGCCCAAGCCAGCGGTGACAAGAAAGAATGCATCACCATCACCAGCAAAGTGCTCGAGCGCCTCGAGAAAACCGACAAAGGCAGCGGCACCGCTGGCGGCAGCGGCTCGTAAGGCCAGGCTGTAAACGGACGACGACACCCGCAGTCGACGTCGTCCGCACAAAGGCGTATACTCCACCTTGCGTGCTGAAAAGCACGCTCAGCTCTAGAGCTGAGTTGGGGCCGATTAGGATTCGACGCCGGTCGCGAAACTCTAGGTGCATGCCGAGTTGGTAACAGAACTCGTAAATCCACTGTTGCAACTTTCTATAGTTGCCAATGACGAAAACTACGAGGGTTACGCTCTCGCTGCGTAAGCAGCTGAGCCCGCTCTCCTGGTAGCTTCGGCTCCAGCAATCACTAGGGGATGCCTGTAAACCCGAAGTGATTGTCATACAGAACAGGATCGTCGTGTAGCACGTTGGGGGCAAAGCGACTAAAACTTACCCAACTCGTCCAAAGCACCCTGCCACTCGGGCGGCTGCGGATTAACTTAGTTGAGATGGCTACGCATGTAGTACCGACAGCGGAGTACTGGCGGACGGGGGTTCAAATCCCCCCGGCTCCACCACTTCATCATCTAAAGACGTCCACGGACGTCTTTTTTTGTGCCTGAAATCCAGTGAATACGAGGGCTTCAGGGCTTCGGGGGGTTTTCCAGGTTTTTTGAGTTCCAGGCTGTTTGGTATTCCCAATGGTATTCCCGGCTAACCGGCGCTAATCTTGGGAATACCAAAAAGTGTCATGGAGTACTTCTCATGTGCGCTCAAACCACCCGCCTCTCCGACCGCCAGCTCAAGGCGGTCAAACCGAAAGACAAGGATTACGTCCTCACGGATGGCGACGGGCTCCAGCTGCGAGTCAGGGTCAATCGCTCGATGCAGTGGAATTTCAACTACCGGCATCCCGTCACCAAAAATCGAATCAACATGGCACTCGGCTCTTATCCCGAGGTTTCTCTCGCGCAAGCGAGGAAGAAAACCGTTGAGGCCAGAGAGCTGCTTGCACAGGGCATCGATCCAAAAGCTCAGCGTAATGAGCTACAGGAAGCCAAACGAGCGGAAACGGAACACACCTTCGAGAACGTGGCCACCGCGTGGTTCGAGCTGAAGAAGGATTCCGTCACGCCGGCGTATGCCGAAGACATTTGGCGGTCTCTCACACTGCATGTTTTTCCGAGCATGAAATCAACGCCTCTCTCCGAAGTCAGCGCCCCAATGGTCATCAAGCTCCTTCGTCCGATTGAGGCCAAAGGCAGCCTCGAGACAGTTAAGCGAGTGAGCCAGCGCCTTAACGAGATCATGACCTACGGGGTCAATTCCGGAATGATCTTTGCCAACCCTCTCAGCGGCATTCGAGCGGTGTTCAAGAAACCTAAGAAAGAGAACATGGCAGCGCTACCACCAGATGAGCTTCCGGAGCTCATGATGGAAATCGCGAACGCCAGCATTAAGCGGACGACCCGCTGCCTGATCGAATGGCAGCTACACACTATGACCCGCCCTGCCGAAGCGGCGACTACCCGATGGGCAGACATCGACTTCGAAAAACGCATCTGGACCATCCCTCCGGAGAGAATGAAAAAGCGTCGTCCGCACACAATTCCGTTGACCGAACATGCACTCTCGTTATTGGAGACGCTTAAGCCCCATAGCGGCCACAGGGAATATGTGTTCCCGTCAGATAGGAATCCGCGCACCCACGCGAATAGCCAGACAGCCAACATGGCATTGAAACGAATGGGCTTTCAGGACCGCTTAGTCAGCCACGGCATGCGCTCCATGGCCAGCACAATTCTGAATGAGCATGGATGGGATCCGGAGCTAATCGAAGTCGCGCTGGCGCATGTCGATAAAGACGAAGTTCGAAGCGCCTACAACCGGGCGGATTACATCGAACGCCGGCGTCCGATGATGGCCTGGTGGAGTGAACATATCCAGAAGGCAGCCACCGGCAGCCTGTCGGCATCCGCCATCAATCAAACCAGGGACCGTAACGTCGTGCCGATACGCTGAGGGCTCACCGGATGGCGACAGCGGCGACACCGGCGACAACCCGCGTAATCCGTGGCGTGCAGCATGGCGACAGAAGTGGCGACTGTCGCCAAGCGCTTAGTCAAACGTTACAGACCCCTACGCCAGTGCAAACCAAGCAGTCCCAATGATTGACCCATTCACCCTCAAGCTGCCGCACTGCGCTTGATTGCCGCGATCACCGCTACAATCGCATTGGCATCCGCGTCGCCAAATGCACCGTCTAATCCCTCATGGTGCAGTGCGGTAAACGGCGGTTCGTAGAGTTGAGCCGCTTCCATCACACCCTGCCGGGTGAGACGCTCGATAATCATTTCAACAAAACGAATCTGCTGACTGCTGTAGCGGTTTTCGTCGAGAAATTGACCGAAAGCCTCTTTTGCTGCGTTGCGGTCCAAGCCTACTAATGAGCGGATCAGCAGGGTCAGCGGCTGGTCAGCGCCATAACATTGTTCGAACTGCTCGCGGCTCCGCACCGGTTCCGACTCGTAGACGAAATGCTCCAGCTCGCTTAGATCGCTCGGCGTTAGCGGTCGGTTGAATTTAAGCTTAGCGATGGCCACATGATTCTCATTGGCACGGATATAGGCTTCGACCTTTTTCTTGTACTGCCCTAGATTAATGCCGGTGTTAAAGTCTTTCAAATTTACTACCGTCGCTTCGCCTATCTCGTCGCGCAGCACGCTGTACACCGGGTTACTTGGCCGGCGCTCGATAAACTTGATCAGCTCCCGCATCCTGCGGCGAAGCTGCTCAAGTATCGGCAAGCGGATGTCCTGCCAATACTCGTCGGTCTGCACGTCCTGGAGCAACGCCAGTTCAGCGTGCACTGCTGGAATGCTGTCCATCACTTCTAACTGGCTGGCCAACTCGACCACCTTGTCGCGATAGGCCACGAAGTCGCTGGTCGAGCGCAGTAACGCCAACTGCAAATTAAGGCACAACAAATCGAACAACTTGGCGGTGATGTGCTCAGGAGCGCGCTCACTCGGAAGGCCAGCTACGTGACTGCGCAGATCACCCAGCGCCGCATCATCCAGCGCATTCCAAACTTCACGCTCGGAAAAGCGGGTCACGTGCTCAAGTTCAATTCGCACGATGAAGTTGTCTTGGTTCATCGCTGCCACTTCGTCATGCAGCTCGTTGGTCAACCCCCTGCGCAGCTCAACAAAGACATCATACTGACTACTGGTCTCCGCGAGGCCACCAGGCTCGCAAACGTCCTTAGGAGCTAACAACGAAAGTAGATCCAGCCGCGCTTTGAACAGGCGCTTGCCCAGTGGCTCGGCCATACCGCCCAGTGCACCTTTGGGGTGTTCGTTGAAATATTCGAAGTTTGCGCAGAAATCAAAGATGGCGAACTCGCGCTTATGCACGCCTGGCGCAAACAGATCCGGGCACAGGCGCGTGCCGCGACCGATCATTTGCAAAAACTTCACTTTTGAGCGCACGGCCTTGAAGAACACCAGATTCAAAACCTGTGGCACATCAATGCCGGTGTCGAGCATGTCCACCGAAATGGCGATCTGCGGCACCTTATTGAGCTTGCTGCTGAAATCATCGATCAAGGTCTGCGCATAACTCACCGAATGGGTGATAACTCGCGCGAACTCGCCATTAAAGTGCGGGTAATGGTGATTAAAGCGCTGGGTGATAAACGCGGCGTGTTTCTGGTTCACAGCAAAAATAATGGTCTTACCAAGCTTGTCGCCGCCCTCCACCGTCAGGCCGTTTTGCATCAAGTGCTTGAGCATCAGGTCAACGGTAGGCTCGTTAAACAGCTGCTTGTTGACCTCAGACGCCAACACCTCAGTAGGTGCATCACCTTCGGCACTGTAATCGCCCCAATCCAGCGACTCCCAGTGCTCTTTCTCATCATCGCTGAGCTGGTCGTAACGGATACCTTCGCGGACAAACTTGATCGGCACCGAATACGCCTTGGGTGGTACCAGATAACCGTCATCCACTGCCTCACTCAAGCCGTAGGCATCGGTTGGCACGCCGGTTTCCAGGCCGAACAGGTGATAGGTATCGCGGTCCACTTCGTCACGCGGGGTAGCAGTCAGGCCCACTAGATAACTGTCGAAGTAACGGAAAATCGCGCCGTACTTCTGGTACACGCTGCGGTGCGCCTCATCAATCACAATCAGGTCAAAGTGGCCAACGCCATACTTGCGGCGATCACCCTCCATCTGCTCGATCAAGCCCATCATGGTCGGATAGGTACACAGATACACCCGACCCTGGCCGTTCTTGTCCGTAACCAGATTGACCGGACTGGAGTCTGGCAGGAACTCCTTGAAGGCATTGGTAGCTTGTTTTACCAAGGCTACCCGGTCAGCCAAAAACAGCACGCGCTTGACCCAATTACCCCGCATCAACAGCTCGATCAGGGCAATCGACATCCGCGTCTTGCCAGTGCCGGTGGCCATGGTTAGCAAACCGGCGCGGCGGCCCTGACTCAGTGATTCGGTCATCGCTCGAATCGCCCGGTGCTGATATGCCCGCTCAACAATCTCGCTATTGATCGGCAGTTCGCGCAAGTCGGTTTGCAGGCTGCGCCGCTGAATCGCCAATTCCAGTTCTTCGCGGGTATAAAAGCCCTGTACTTCGCGTGGCGGCGCACGGCGGTCGTCCCACAGCCAAGTGTGGTTACCGTTGCTGTAGAAAATCAGCGGACGCTGGCCCTTCTCGATTTCCAGGCAATCGGCGTACAACTTGGCTTGCTGCTGCCCCACGTCCGGGTCTTTCAGGCTGCGCTTGGCTTCTACCACCGCCAACGGTTTGCCGTTGGCGCCCCACAGCACATAATCGACAAAACCCTCGCCTTGCCCATTGGGCATGCCGCTTACCGGTACTTCGGCGTCAGCGTTTTTGCCCAATTCCCAACCGGCCTCGCGCAGCAGCACATCGATAAACAAACGGCGAGTGTCGGCCTCGTCGTAATCATGGGTATCCGGTACTGCGATATTGGTCGCTTTGGCTTGGGCCAGCGCCGCACGGGTGGCAACCAGTTCAGCATCCAGTCGCGCCAACAGCGATTCGCGCTCACTTAGGCTTGCGGCTTGCTCGGCAATCGCCGCTTCGCGGGCTTCAAGGGTGCCGTGCTGAGCTGCAATCTGTTGCTGGAATGTGACTTCCTGCTTTTTCAGTTCCGCACGAGTAAAGGCTGCTGCCTCGCTAACGCTGACCAACTGCGGCACACGTTTTTCGTCGAACGCGGCACCAATGCTTTTCGGGTCGCTGGCGCGGGTGTAAGTACGCGCCACCCAGAACAGCAGATGAAACAGCTCGCGAACAAGCTTCATCGCATCGCTGTAGCCAATCGGCTGATTGGCATGCACCGCCTGATTGCCAAACTTCTGAATCAAGCGCGCCTTCTGATGGATCTGTGGCGGCAGCAGGCGTACAAATTCCACCTGAGTCAGCAGCAGATTCAGGCCGTTGTCGTAAGGCATGCGCAGGTCGCGGTCATGCTCGTACAGCCAATGCACCGCCTGCTCCAGCGCATGCCGAGTACGCATGCAGCAGGCACGCGGGTCGGAATACACCAGTTGTTCCGCGCCCTTGGCCGGCTCAAACAGTGCTTTAAATTCGGGGATGAGAAATTCAAAGTTGCTCATATCAACCGGCTGCCTTCTGTGAGTCCACTTCGTCCAGGTGCTGGCGCACGCTGCCGATTGAATCCTTAATCCTGCGGGTAAAGCTGGAATGTTCGCGATAGGTCATCACCAGCCGATCAATCGCGCGGGTCATGGCGACATACAGCAAACGCGCCTCGTCGGCTTCGTCTTCGCCCTTTTTCGGCATGTCACCCAGACTGGGAATCAACACCAAGCCGAATTCCAAGCCCTTGCTCGAATGCATACTGACGATCTTGACTGAGTCCTCACTGCCATACAACGCGCCACGGCCCTTGGCCGACTGGCCCGAGGCGAAGGCGATGCCAGCCTCACTCAACGCCCGCTCGATGCGTTGGGCCTGAGCGGTGCTGCGATAGATCACCGCCATGTCATCCAATGCGCGGCCCTGACCTTGCTCGTCGCGGATGCGCTCGACGATGCAGTTGTATTCCTGCCAATCGGACTCAAACCGTAGCAACTCCGGGAACGCGCCACGCCGGCCTGCACTTTGTGGCGCGACAATGGGCACGCCATCTTCGGCGGCATCGCGGGCGGTTAGCAGTTCCAACGCAAAGGCCCGCGCCACCGATAGCACCTCGACGGTATTGCGGTAGTTCAACCGCAGGATGGTAGTACGCCCCTGGGCTTGAATGCCGACGCTGGCGAAGCTGAAATCCATGCCGCTTTTACCACCCTTGCTGCGGTAGATAGACTGCGCATCGTCATACAGTACCAGCAGAGAATTGCTATCGGGGTCGATCATCTGCACCACCAGCTTGAACCACTCCGGCTGGAAATCATGGCCCTCATCGATTAGCACCGCCGCGTATTGAGCACGGGGAATTTGCCCGCGGTCGACGCCATCAATAGTGTTCTCGACCATCTGCGCCATCTTCACGTTGATCGACAAATGCTGCGCCGGGCGGTCGACGTTAAAAGCCGTGAGCATGTCCGAGCACCAAGCGTGAAAATTACGCACCGTGACCTTATTACTCAGGCCACGCTCGGCCAGCACCTGCTGCAAACGACCCGCCAAGGATTTGTTGTAACAGAGCACCAGCACTGGCTTGCTCGATACTTTCGCCAGATGGGCGCAGCGATAGCCGAGGATCATGGTCTTGCCGGAACCCGCAGCGCCATGAATCACCCGATGTCCCTCGCCCATCGAGCGCGCCAGTTGCTCCTGCTGCAAGTCCATGACTTTGATTAACGTCGGCAGTGGCGCGTCCTGTTCGGCGAACAATCCGAACTGGCCTGGCACCGTGTTCACTCGTACCTCGGGATACAAGTGATAACGCACGCGGTCGATCTGCGGCAGGCTCAAGTGGCAAGGGAAGACATGGTGGAACATATTCCACAGCCGCTGCTGGAGGACTTCGGCGTCTACCGTCTCGGTTATCTCGTCTTGAAACAGTACATGATGTGGGTTCAGCACCTCGACCAGATCAGTGCCCTCGAACTGCTTGCGGGTAATTGCCGTCATTACCACGCCCCAGCCGTAGGGCATGATCAAGTTGCCAGCATGCGGCGAACCGAGGGGGTGTTTTAGCGCAGGGTCCTTCTGCAACATCATCACCACGTCCATGGCGTAGGCTCGCGCCTGCAGCATGGGGTTCTTCTGGGTTTTTAGCAGGCCGTCGGCATAAATTTTCGCCTGGCCCCGATCCATGCTCTGGATGGTTTCCAGTTTCCAGTCCTTAACCTCCAGCACCAGCAGCCCGCGCACCGGATGCATCAGCACAAAATCTGGCTGCAAGGCTTTTGGCCCTACTGGGATATTGAACCAGCACAAGTAGTCGTCTTCGAGCTTTTTCTCCAGACGTTCCGCTAGGCGGCGTTCGCCGGGCGTGTCGAAGCGGCAGGTGGTGCGAGCGGGGAAGAATTGAGCCATATGGGGTTGCCTGTTCCTTGGCGTGATGGGGCACTTTGTAGGGTGGATGGGGCTCTTTTTATCTACCATAACGCCGCGCGGTGGATCGGTGAAGCATGATCCACCCTACGGTTTAGAGCTGCCCTGCGAACGCTTGCTGCTGTAGAGCAAAAAAAGTTGCATCCAATTTCGCTAAGGCGAAACGCTGCTTCTCTCTTAATAGATCACAGTGCTTCAAACGGCGCTCGAACTCACATTGCAGGTCTGTAGGTGGAAGCTCAATAAGCGCGTTAGAAAGCTTTGCTTTTGAAATGTTTGGCATCGAACCAGCGGAGCCACCTGCCAGACTCTGAATATCTTTCCGCTTCCCAGGAAAGGCCAGCAATGCCTGCAAATATCGAGGTACGACAGGTGCCAACGGCTTCAGCCTGAAGCGAAAAATTAAATCCGGAAGCAATAATCGTGGTGGTGTGTCAGTAACAAACGCGCATGCCGCAACTAAATCACGCGTATTTTTCCGTGTAAAAAGCAAGTCCCCGACCTTCACCTCCAAAGACTTGTCTGGCTCTACGCCCTCCGGCAAAGCTTTATTGGCAGACGGATCATACTCACAGCGAGTAACCGCACTCAGCTTCAATACGGCCCATTCGTTATCACTAGCAGATCGGTCGAGGCATACAGGGCTGGTACCACTATCAATAGACTCAAGCAATTCAGAGAAGCGTACCTGCTGCCAACCCTTGGGATTCGTGACCGGGTCACCGAACATTTCCAGAAATACCGATTGCAGTAGTTGATCAAGCTTGGCAATGGCCTCACGGCGCTTGGCGCGCAGCGCGTCGGCCTTGTCCAGAATCGCCGCGATACGGCGTTGTTCGGAGAGTGCTGGGAGCGGAACTTCCAAAGATTTAATAATCGCCTGCGATATATTAGGCTGACCGCCACCAACACGCCTGTCCAGCAACTCAGACTTTATGGAAGAGAGGTATTGAAATAGGTAGCCACGGTCGCAGACGTTGGGATCTGGAACGATATGACAGATAGCTTGATTAGTCGCTGCATCCATTGCGAGCTCAGAAATCTCCCCAACCGTTGTGCCATACATCGCAATTAACAATGAGCCTTTAGGCACAAGCTTAACTGACGAATTTTTCACAGCAGCTTCTGTAATGGCCTCCTCGGTATTCGTTACAAATCTCGCTTTCAGCTCGCCTGACTTAACCCATGGGATAGTTCCGGCCTCGAAATACTCGGATTTAGACCTCGACGGTGTACCGCCACTACCTGTACGGCAAAAGTCTTCAATTTTTTTCGTAGGAGACCTCATCAAACTCACGACAACATCCCCTCCAACTCATCCATCCCCCGCATAATCTCCGCCTCCAGCACTTTTAACTCAGCCAGAATCTTCTGCGGCGACTCATGCTGCACTTCCTCGTACACCACTTCCTTGTAGCGGTTAATCGACAGGTCATAGTCATTGCCGACGATCTCCGCCTTGGGCACCAGAAAGCTTTGCGCGGTGCGGTCGAGGCCGGCGCTGGTATTGCGCTTGTGCCAGCGGTCGATGATGTCGGGCAGGTTGTTGCACTCGTGCTTACTCGCATCCAGCTCGCTGCGCTTGTCGTCCAGCGAGAAGCCGTCGGCCTGCATGTTGTAGAACCAGACGTGGTTGGTGCCGCCAGAGTTGGTTTTGGTAAACAGCAAAATCGCGGTAGACACCCCGGCATAGGGGCGGAACACACCGGAGGGCATGGAGACGATGCCGTCCAGCTTATGGTCTTCCACCAACATCTGACGTAGTGTTTTGTGCGCCTTGCTGGAGCCAAACAATACGCCGTCCGGGACGATCACCGCCGCGCGGCCGCCGGCTTTCATCAGGCGCAGGAACAGGGCGAGAAACAGCAGCTCAGTCTTTTTGGTTTTAACGATTTGCTGCAAATCCTTGGCGCAACTCTCGTAATCCAGGCTGCCGGCAAACGGCGGGTTAGCCAGAATCAAACTGAACTGACCTTCGACACCGGCATGGCCCTCGCTGAGGGAGTCACGGTTTTCAATCGCCGGGTTTTCCACGCCGTGCAGCAGCATGTTCATCGAGCCGACGCGTAACATAGTGCTGTCGAAGTCGAAGCCGTGGAAGGTGTCGTGGTTAAAGCGCTTGGCGCTGGCCGCGTCCTGATACAACTCGTGGCTGTGATGGGTATTGAGGTATTCGGCAGCCGTCACCAGAAAACCAGCGGTGCCGCAGGCCGGATCACAAATGGTGTCCGACGGTTTGGGCGCCATCATCTCGACCATCAACTTGATAATGTGCCGAGGCGTACGGAACTGACCGTTCTGCCCAGCACTGGCGATCTTGCCGAGCATGTATTCGTAGAGGTCGCCCTTGGTGTCGCGGTCTTCCATGGGGATGGCGTCGAGCATGTCCACCACCTTGGCCAGCAACGCCGGGCTGGGGATGGTAAAGCGCGCATCCTTCATATGCGCGGCGTAAGTGGACTCGCCATCTTCACCGCCCAGCGACTTGATGAAAGGGAAGACCTTGTCAGCAATCAGTGTGTACAAGCTGGCCGGATCACCCAGTGACTTGAACGCCGCCCAGCGCAAATTCGCCTGGTAGGGGCTGAAAATCGGATTATCAATCGGCTGCCCGGTGCGCGCGGCCTTACGCTCTTTAACCGTCTGCAACTCGTCGAGGCGTTTGATAAACAGCAGATAGGTCATCTGCTCGATAACTTCCATGGGGTTGGAAATACCGCCGCTCCAGAACGCACTCCAGATCTGGTCAACTTGGGATTTGATGGCGCCTGTGATCACTACTGATGACTACCTGAATTGAATAATGGATTTGATGCTCAGCGAAGCAACACTGAGGGCAATATGCCAAGCCGGGGAAACGCCAGCCTGACAAGGTGCGCGCAGTGTAACGACTAGCGGTTGAGGCTGTCAGGTACAACCGCGAGGACAGCATCGAACGCCGCCGTACGATGATGGATTGGCCCAGCGATCAATTAAACGCAGGACCGCAACGCCATACCGATACGTTAAGCACTCAGTGGATGGCGCCAGTATCCGTAACACCTCAGACGCAGTGACAGTTCTGTTGGCGACAGCGGCGACAGTGGCGACAACCCGCGCATTAACGGGTCTGGCATATGGCGACAAATCGGCGACAGTCGCCACCATCTGCGTTGCCCTTGAGCTTTACCGGCCAAGCCCCTGAGGGCAGGAAGGCTTCGCCTTCCCGTCCTCAGAGGCTCACTTAAAAAACCGACGAATGGCCTCTCGTCCACTCAATGCCACCCTCTTCCATACTCGTACACCGCATAAAAAACCCACCGCACACTCGGTTGACCACCCGCCGCGCAAGCGTTACACCAGAACCGTAAACCGCTGTCCGCGACAGCATGCCCAGGTAGCCAGGACCTTTAAGGCTACGCCACGCCGTGGTGGTCCATGCCCATGCGCGTTCGCTTCCGGTAGTACGCGCGGTCACGCCCAACGTGATGGAAGCCAACTTATCCACAGTGCAAATGCGGCAACCCAAGCCCGTCTCTTTCTCCCGGAAAGAGACGGGCGCCGAAACCACTGCCGCAGCCCTTACCCGGCAATGCATTGCGGCTTTTGTCCCAGTGACAATCGGCATGACAAATCCCGATGTCACCCGCAGCAGCGATGCAGATGATGGTGCCGCAGCCCATGGAATGGACTGCACCTGACTGACAGTCAGGCACGCCCCGGTCATCGCATTACTACCTGCAACCGACTCAGGATCTCGCGGCGCCGGTCTCGTCACCCGACGCAGCCTCCACCCGCCCACCGGTATCGGTGCTCAGGGGGCCAGATCATGAGATGCCCAAGCTCTCGGCCGTAAGGAGCCGCCAGTCCCGCGTTAGTGGACAACCCTCACAGGCGGCAGGGGCCTTGATCCCTGATAACACTCAACAACCGTGGCGGGGAAAGTGAGGAAAAAACTCGAAGCACCAGGAGAATGGCGATGCAATTGTGCGAAACGTTCGACCTGCCACGGCCGCTGCTGGGGTATCGGCCCGAGCCGCTGGCGTATCCGGTCGAAGCGTTGGGACAGATATTGGGGCCAGCGGTGGAGCGGATGGCCGACGTCATCGGCGTGCCTTGCGCTATGGCCGCGCAATCGGTGTTGGCCACCTCAGCCCTGGTGAGCCAGCCGCACGCCAATGTGCATCTCGATGGCCGCATTTATCCGTTGTCCCTGTATATGCTGACGGTGGCGTCGTCGGGTGATCGCAAAAGCGCGGTGGACCACTTGGCGCTGACAGCGGCGCGCGAATGGGAGCGGCAGCAATGGGCCTTGTACTCGGAACAGCTGAAAGCCTACCGCGCAGCCATCCGTGGAAAGCTTGAAGCCCGTGAGCTTTCCGAACCCGTACCGCCCAGGTTGATCATCGCCGAACCCACTATCGAGGCTTTGATCAAAAGCCTGTGCCATGGTTTGCCCAGTATGGGGTTATTCAACGATGAAGGTGGCCAGTTCCTCGGCAGCAGCACCATGAGCAAAGAGAACCAACTCAAGGCCATTACTACCCTATCCTCGCTCTGGGATGGCAGCCCAATCGACCGAGCGCGCTCCATGCCCGGGGAAAGCCTGCGTGCCTATGATCGCCGCCTAAGTCTGCATCTGATGCTTCAGCCTTACCTGGCCAACCAGCTACTCAAAGATCCGGTAATCAATGGTCAAGGCATCCTAGGCCGCTGCCTGATCAGTTGGCCCGAACGCCTGGTCGGTCGGCGCCTGTACAAGGCAATCGACCTGACGCGAGATGCAAAGGTCCAGCGCTACCAAGCACGCATCATTACCCTGCTGGATAAGCCGTTGTCGCTGCATAAGGACGGTTCACTTAACCCAGCCAGGCTGGAACTGACGCCTAGCGCCCGCACTGCCTGGATTGATATTCACGACACAATCGAATGCCAGTCTGGCGAATTCGGCGAACTGGCCAGCATCCAATCCGTCGCGGGAAAAGCGGCAGCCAATGTGCTGCGCATTGCCGGCGTACTAGCAGTAATTGAAGACGCCAAAGTGGTAGGCGAAGTCCATATCCAGCGCGCTTCGACGCTGATGGATTACTACCTGGCTGAGATCCAGCGCCTGACAGAACAAGAACCCATCAACACGTTACGCGAAGAGGCGGATCGCCTGCTGCGTTGGCTGACGCAAAAAGGCTGGAACCAATTTACCGTGCGCGATCTCAATCGTAATGGCCCCCGCTTTGCCCGCAGAAGCAGTCATCACACCATTACGCTGCTGGTCGAATTGATCACGCATAACTGGTTGAACAGTCGCGATGCCAAGACTTTCGAGGTGCGCCATGTTCCGCCTCAATGATGCGGTGCGCCGTTATCAGGCGCAGCATCAGACACGGCCTGCGTTGCGGAGTGTCGCCACTTCCGTCGCCGCCTTGTCGCCATGCTTCAGAGCAGCAACTACAAGGGTTGTCGCCACTGTCGCCTCTGTCGCCACACCCGCCTTAGGGCCTATCGACATCGGCCAACTGGTCCACCAACTGCGCGAAGAGGGAGCAATGCTGCGGCATCAGCAACATGCACTGCTGATTCGCCCCACACATTGGCAACAAGTGAACAAGATCAGCGCCCACTGGAAAGCGGTGCTGCGCTTTCTGCAAGACACGGAAAACGGTGAAGCCGATGGCACTGGTCGGCCGGCGTGATGGCCGCAACTTTGGCTACGGCCGTCAGCTCAGCTATGCCGGCCCACAAGCGCTGAAAGATATGTTTGCCGGCGGACATTTCGCTACGGTCAAAGCACACAGTGATCGCTGGCAAGCGTTTGTGAAGTGGTGTCGGTCAACAGATGGCCCCGGTTACAACGACGCTCGCCAGATAGATCGCAGTACCTTGCACAGCTACGCCACACACCTGCGTCAGCAAATCCAACAAGGTGAAATCTGCATCGCCACCGCGCAGAACCGCCTGAGTAGCGTCAACCGCACACTCGCAGCGCTACGCGGTGACCAGTACGTGAACATCGCCAGCCCGAGCAAGGCACTCGGCATGCTGCGATCAAGCGTACGCACCCGCGCACCGGATGGCCAAGACCACCAACAACTGAGTCGAGTGATTGAAGCGCTTCGCGAACAGCAACACCACCGCGTCGCTGCGATTGTCTGCTTGGCCCGCGCAACCGGCATCCGCTTGCGCGAAGCAATCCTGGCTGACTTGCCACGCTTGCAGCGCGAGGCTGAACACTTAGGCCGCATCAATATTCAGGACGGGACCAAAGGCGGCCGGGCCGGAGCTTCGGCACCACGTTGGATCATCGCAAATAACGAGGTTAAGGCAGCCTTGCAAATGGCTCGTCACGCTTCGCCGCCCCACAGCCGCAATTTGCTGGCCCAAGGTGAAAGCTACGCCAAGTTCCAGCAACAGTCCGTTAGGCCCACCCGTGAATTACTACAGAAGTTGGGGCTGAAGGGGCTTCATGAACTGCGAGCGGCCTATGCGTGCGAGCGTTACGCACAATTTACTGGCCACGCAGCCCCCGTCAACGGTGGCCGATGCTATAGCATCGACCGCGTTCTGGACCAACAGGCGCGACGGCAAATCAGTCTCGAGCTTGGGCATAACCGAATCGATGTGGTTTCGGCCTACATTGGAGTTCGAGCATGACCAAGCCCTACGATATGGGGCTGTTCCTCAGCGGTGTCTTAACTGGCTCAAAGGCCACTCGACAACGCCATCTACGGCAAGCCCAAATCATGCAAACAGCCATTCACCAGCGATGGCAACGAGATAATCCCTGGGCCTGGCAACTCAAACATGTGCACTGGTTTTTTAATCAGCACCTAAAAGCCCATTCATACGCGTCCCGGTATTACTACCAACTCACCGCTCTCATTATCTGGAAGCGAATGAGGAAAAACCCCTTCAAAGTTAATCCCCACCCTAAATGACACCTTTAAAAAACCAACACCAATCAGCTAGAGCCCTGACAACCCGTTAATTTATTAGCAAGATAAATCACGCATCATCAATAAGGCCCTTATCAAATTTATCACTATTTTTCTGAAACCTTTTCACCAAATGATATTTATCGCTGTACGGTGGTGTAGTCAAAATATCTGGAAAATCATTATCGACTACAATTATCTGGCAAGGAATTTGTTTTTCCTCAGCATAATTAACAGCGTCTAATAATTGCTGATAGATTTTCTCATAAACATCCGGATCGGAAACGCTTGCATCACCATCATCCGCTGAACGCTTTCGACCGATATTCTGCCCAGGGGTATCAATCATAAGAAGCGGAGGCAAATTACTTTTATGATCCAGCGTGTATAAGAAACGCGTCAGATACATCCCAATCGAAGTAACAGTTTTTATACCACCCGAAAGATGATCATAATAGGAAACCCCCCTCAAGCTAGCTGTAAATGTCTTATTATAACTGGCCGCTTGGACATTCTGAACCGCGCTACGGCTCATGTAATTACGAAACATGGCGCCTAATTCAGTTACTACATTATCCAAATCAACCAGACCACCCTCGACGGTAGAAATGGCATCATTAAGATTATCAATCACCGCCTGTTTATTTCGAATTTTATCTTTTATTTCCGTATATTTATTATATATCGATAAGTTTCGCTTCAATTGGGAAAGATCAAGATGAGCTTGTATTTTCGTTTTTTCAGAAGCTTCAATCATCGAAATCAATGGAGAAATGCTAGACAGATTACTCTGATCGAAAATCTGAGTATTTTCGTTGATCAAGCTTTCTATATGAGCAGTCTCAGTTTTTATACTCTCGATTTTTTCTAAAGAATTTTTGATTGACGCATCTAACCCCGCCAAACGATTTTTAAGAGAACGTTCAAGCGCGGCTATATCCTCCTCTGGGATAACCTCCGTATCGAGCGACAACTCGGAAGTGCATAAAGGACACGCAATTGTCTTACAGGATTGCATACTAAAAATATGAGGCCGTGCCAGCTTGGAGTACTGAAGACTGTCATATTCAAGCCGATAAGTACTTTTCAATTTTGTAAAATTGTCAATTTGCTTTTTTGCGAGATCGATCGCTAAATTTTTAGTGTCAAGTTCCGATTTGAAATTTACTATAGTTTGACGCAGAGCTAATGAGGCTTGAGTGCTAAAACCCAAGTCATTTTTTAACTCTTGAGTCGCAGCATCTAGCTCTTGAATTTTACTCTTCGCCTCATCAATCTGATCGCCCGCAGAAAATCTATCAAGAGGAATTCTTACGTCTTTTAAAAATGCAGATATTGTTTTTTCGCTTTTTTGAAGTTCATTAAGTATTGTAGATTCTAGATTTCGTTGAGTTTTTAGATTGGAAAGCTGTTCATCATGAACATTAAAAACAAATTTTTGAACATTAACATTCTTAAAAAATACCGACTTATTCTTATAGTCTAACAGACCGTCAGAACCGACTTCGGTTTGTTTTAAAAACATTAATTTCATTAGATCACGAAAGCTAAGACGATCTTCGCCTGCGTTCGGATTCCTAGACGACTCAGTGATTTTTACACGAGCGACCCCCAAGTTTTCGAGAATGAAGTCCGACAGCCAGCCATCAGGCATAGAGCCTTGCGAATCAGCGGACATAAACTGAGGAAAAACCTCATCGCGATTATCGTAGGGGCAGGCATAAACTTTGACAGCAGCTTTAGAATCCAGCAATTGGCGCTCGAAAGTAAAAACTTGGCCGTTCAGCGAAACCTGAAGAGATATTATACGAACTTTTGCTCTTACCTCGTCATATAGAATTTTCCTATTTGACCCACCAAGGCAATAATTGATCATGTGAAGAATTGTAGATTTTCCAGAGTCCATTGCACCACGAACGATATTCAGTCCTGGCGCAAAAGTAGACTCATAATTCTTGCTTACCCCAGACAAAACTAATCGCTGGATTATTAAAGACGGTCTATTGCTCATTCGGCACCTAAAATCATTTTCTCGATAATTGCATCCGATTTACTAAGGATGCCTTTTATTGCAACAAGCTGACTCTTGAGGTGAACAAGACTCTCATCTTCACTAATCGGCAGCGGTTGCAAGCACTGCAAGTAGTAGTCCTCCTCCTCACGAAAGAAGTTAACTACTCCATCTTTTTGCAGGAGAAGAACTTTAGCTAGAAAGTCTTTTTGCCGAGTTCTATGGCTTTTATCGACATGAGTACTGTATAGAACGTCCCCCACCATTCGAGCAGTTCCTTTCCCGCTCAAAAACTCGCAGGTTCGCCGAAACAAAGACGGGTTTTTCACTATCAAATCAATGAGCAGAGCCTTATTCAAGGTCAAGACATTGCGCCCCTTACTATTGCGGTCTAATGTCTCAGCAATCGCCCATATTCTGAACATACTCGTATACTGTTCTTCCCGATAATCGAAGAACATGTAGTCGATGCTCATTGAGTCTTCCTATGTAATTCGTCAAGATCGGTGTCGTCGTGCCAAACAACGGTAGTGCATAGCTTATTGGCAACCTGATGAAGCAATCCCTTTTTATGCAGAAAATTTACATACTTAGCACCCACTTCAAGACTTTGTCTGTCTTGCGATAGAAGCTTCTCATGCACTTGTGCAAAAACCACATTTGGTGAATTCTGGATTGCTGTGTAGTGATTGTACGTTTGGCGGTAGAGGGATATAACCTTCGCTCGCAAGTCGCGTAACATTTCCTTGTCGGCGTCGTCGGCTGCCTTGGTGATTATTTCCGCATTAAAAAATGACTCTTTCGCATCATCTATCCCCTTTGGCCCGATTTCAGCAAGAATCATTTTTATGACGAAAATCTCTTTATCATATTCAGGGGCAGCTTCGTCATATGAAACATTTAAAGCTGCCTCCATCATTTTCGCCTTAGCGATTTTTGAGATAAATTTAGCAACTGCTTTGAATGATCCATCAGCAGGACCTACCGGTTTGGAAATAGTGTTGTGATCGTGCGCCAATGTAAAGTGCTTGGTGTTGAAAGGAAGTGCACTGGTACTAGGCACGTATTGATCATGCTGCCCGACTAAATACAAGGACTCAGGAAGACTACTCTTTTGATCTATCCATCTATTATTTAGCTGATCATTATATTCATTAAGAGGAGTAAATTCTTTGGCGTTAGTGTTCACACCTGAAAGAAGCATTGCATTGAGAGATCCCTTATGCGGAACTGCTACAGACACATAACCAACTATTTCTGGAACCTCTCCTCTCACTTGCGATAAAACTACTTCCTTACAGATTAGTCCACCCATGCTGTGCCCTATTAATACTATGCCTTCATAAGCATCAGCATTCAACTGGATAAACGTTTGAAGCTCCTGGGCCAACTTGTTAATTGGCCTATTATATCTGACAGCACTACGCCCAAACCCCAAAAAGCCTGCAGCCTTCTGCAAGAGGTTTGTATTAAAAATACTTACTACCTTAGTAAAGTATTCGAACTCGACAAAATCGAACTGTTGGTTGATTTCAGGCTCTGCTGCGAGCAGGCTCTTGAAAGTTAAGCCGCTAGGGTTTTTCCACGTTTCGCTGCCGCCGGTGAAGCCATGCACGAAAACGCCCAGCATGGGCTTTTGATGATTAGTCATGCCATTCTCTTGGTGATGGTATTGGAGAGTGCTGGAGCGCAAACATGGAACGCGCAGCCCAATTCTGGAGCAGAATTGATGCGCTGATCGATACCTAGCGAGTCCATTCTCTACGGCCTTTGGAAAAGATCTGAAATATTAGCATTCAGAAAGGCAATGAGCCATCAAGGACAGGAAGCAATCGCCGATGATAGCCAGCGGCTTATGTCCTTCAACGGGAGACCGCAGCCGTTGAGCCGACTGAAGCTTGATGGATTTGGCGAAAAAATATCCGTTGCCAGCCGATACATTTTGAATCTTTGAATCAGTGGTATTCCAGTTGGTATTCCAAAAAAAATAGTTAACTGGAAATAATAAACAAAATCAACGTGATACGCGGACAGTTCAGATTACCCCGGCGCGTATGAGCAGGCCGCTCTTCTATCAGCAGATCATTGGCAAGAGCACGGTTGGCGCGCCATGCGAAGCCAGGCAACAGACCTGACTCCGTACTCGATCTGACAATCACGTAGGAAATTTCCTCTTTTTTGGTAGGCTTCAGCCACCACTTCAGAGGAAGCGATATGCCCGTCGTCATCGTCGAAAACGACACATCCCAGTGGGCCGACCAGACAGGCGCCGTTTACCACTTCCCCAAGCGCTATGAGAAATGGCTAGCCCAGGGCACAGAGGTGATCTACTACAAGGGCCGCCTCAAGGACAAAGCCTTTGCGTCTGCCCGTCTCAGCAACGCGCCGCACTATTTCGCGATAGCCCGTATCGGCAAGGTTGACTCAGATAAGTCGAGTAAGAAGGGAGACCTTTTTGCGGCAATCGAAAGCTACACCCCATTCGAGAGCCCCATCCCCGCAAAAATTGACGGCGAGTATCTAGAGACCATCCCTGCCACCCGCGTAAAAAATTACTGGAGGGATGGGGTCCGCCACATTTCTCAAGCCGACTACGATGCCATCCTGAGCCACCTCGAACTCACACTAACGCCCGTTTTTGACGTCGCCGAAGCAGATATCGACCACGGTCCTCAGACGTTCGAATCCGCCAATGAGGGCGGTAAGTCGAGTTACTTTGGCACCAAGTACGAGCGGCGAAGAGAACTAAGGTCGATGGCGATCAAGCTTCATGGCGTGGAATGCAAAGCCTGCGGATTCGATTTTGAGCGAGCTTACGGCAAGCACGCTAAGGGATTCATACACATCCATCACGTCGTACCGCTTTCGACATACGATGGAGAGAAAGCCGTTAATCCTAAAACTGACCTAGTTCCTCTATGCGCCAACTGTCACGCGGTAGTTCATCTCAAGCGAGATATGACCTTGACCATCGATGAGCTCAAAGAAATGTTGCGAGGCCACTGGGTTACCGCGGAATAGCCAGCGCCTGGCCGGTGCTGGCTCACAACCCGAGCGCTAGATCGGGGCCGCCATAGCGACGGGCATCCAACGCCGTGTTTACCGTGCCCTCCTCCTGTTCGCCTCCCCAAAAAGTCTCACCCCCCACTCTTCGGCAACAAAGTATGCGGCGCCACCCCAAACGCCTTCCGAAACGCATGACTAAAATGCGAAAAATCCGAAAACCCAAACTCCAACGCCGCCTGCGAAACACTCCTAACCTGCCCACACTCAATCGCCGCCCGGCTAGCATTCAGCCTTTCCTTCCAAATCTCCGCCACCGGCGACTTCTGATGCCGAGCAAACGCCCTAGTCACCGTCCGCGTGGACACATGATGCGCCACCGCAATCGTCTCGATCGACAACTCAGGCTCAGTCAAATGCCGCTGTATGTAGTTCATGATCCGCCCATACAAATCCAGCTCTTGATGGGTAGTCTTCAGGTCCTGCAGCTCCAGGCTGAGCACCAGCAAATCAATGATGGTGTTGGAGTAGCGCCGGGAGATGCCTTCATCCTGCAGCAGCGCGACTGAGCTGGCCGCCTGGCCGATCATCTGCCGCAGCGGGGTCACGCCGGGGCGGGTTTCGTCGAGCACCAGCGCGGTGAAGTCGCCGATGCGCGGCAGGCGTTGGACGAGCAGTGGGCGGGGGATGCGGATCAGGTGGTTTTCGGTACCACCGAGACTGAAGCGGAAGGGTTGGGTTGCGTCGTAAAGAAACAAACTGCCGGCGCTGAGGCTGGCTTTGCGGGTGTGTTGTTCGATTTCGCCGTAGCCGTCGAGGGTGAATCCGAGCCAGATATCTTCGGCGGGGTCGCTGCGCAAATGCTGCTCGGAACGCACCCAGTGGTGCAGCGGCGACGACAGGGTGGTGATGTCCAGGGGGCCAATTCCGTTGACCTGCAGCGCACCTTCGAAATCGCTCTGCGACGAGGGTTTGCTGTCTGCCGACAGGCAATGATGGCAGACCACTTCTCGCCAGTAATCAAAGCGGCGAGCGGGTGAAACGGCAAGGGTGGTGTAGTGGTTGGTCTCAGCCATGATGGCGCTCACCTTGATGCAACAACGGGAGAAAACGGGGCACTGTTACCGTGGGTGGTACAGGCAATAAACACGCCAGCGGGTTGTGGTGGCGCGAGAGTGTCTACTGCGTGATTGCGCAAACGTGTGGCTGTAAACAGCGTCAACTTCCCCCCCGTTTTAGGGCAAAAGTCCTTTTTTGCGCGGTGCGCCGCACCCTCTTGGTTCGTGCTCAGGCGGGTGTTTTGGTGCTGTCTTTTCCAACCAAACGGTTGTCCTTGCGAACAAAGCGGGGCTGGTCAGTCCTGCCTAACTTTGACCTTACGGCAAATCAGCAACCCATGCCGATGAGGTGAGCCCATGCAATTCGAACAACAACAGCAGGTGGCCGATGAGTTGAGGTGGCTGCATATGCGTGATCTGGCGCCCGAGGAGTTTTTGTCTTGGGTGCTTGAGTGGGGGGGATGTGCGGTGCGGGCTCGGTTGGGGAGGGGCTTGCTTAATGCCATGGCTTTGAAAGCGAAAAATCGGGTCTGGTTTGCGTGGGTTGGGGGCTGCTTTGCAGCCCTTTCGCGACACAAGGCCGCTCCTACACGGACCGCGCCCAACAGGGCTACCGCGTCCGACAGGGGTGCTGTTCGGGGGAGTAGGAAGCGTTTGAAAGCAATGACCCTGAATACTGAGCGTGTGCCTGAAAATAAAATAATGAGGAGCCTGTGATGGAGTCTGCAATCGACAAACACCTCAAGTGCCCGCGCACGTTGTCGCGCCGGGTGCCTGATGATTACCAGCCGCCCTTCCCGATGTGGGTTGGCCGCGCTGATGAGCAGCTGACTCAGGTGGTGATGGCTTACCTGGGCGTGCAATACAAAGGTGACGGCCAGCGTGAGCAGGCCTTGCAGGCGATGCGTGACATCGTTGCCAGCTTCAGCCTGGCCGACGGCCCGTTGACTCACGACTTGACTCACCACACCGACAGCAGCGGCTACGACAACCTGATGATCGTCGGCTACTGGAAGGACGCGGGCGCTTATTGCCGCTGGGTGCGTTCGGCCGAGGTGGAGGGCTGGTGGAGTTCGCCGCAGCGCTTGAATGATGGCCTGGGTTATTACCGCGAAATCTCTGCGCCGCGGGCGGAGCAGTTCGAGACGTTGTATGCGTTTCAGAGCGACTTGCCGGGCGTTGGCGCGGTGATGAACAACACCAGTGGCGAGATCGAAGAGCACGGTTACTGGGGCTCGATGCGCGACCGTTTCCCGGTGTCGCAAACCGATTGGATGAACCCTAACGGCGAGCTGCGGGTGGTGTCTGGCGACCCGGCCAAGGGCGGTCGGGTGGTGGTGGTCGGCCATGACAATATCGCGTTGATTCGCTCGGGCCAGGACTGGGCCGCGGCGGAGGCGGCGGAGCGTTCGTTGTACCTGGATGAGATCTTGCCGACCTTGCAGGACGGCATGGACTTCTTGCGCGATAACGGCCAGCCGTTGGGCTGTTACAGCAATCGCTTCGTGCGCAATATCGATGCCGACGGCAACTTCCTCGACATGAGTTACAACATCGGCCACTGGCGCTCGGTAGAGAAACTCGAACGCTGGGCGGAATCACACCCGACTCATTTGCGCATCTTCGTGACCTTCTTCCGAGTGGCGGCGGGTCTGCAGAAGTTGCGCCTGTACCACGAGGTGTCGGTGTCGGATGCAAGCAGCCAGGTGTTCGAATACATCAACTGCCACCCGCACACGGGCATGTTGCGTGACGCGCAAGTAAACACCAACTAACAACGAACTCCACGTTTAGCCTTGCACCTGTCGTTGTTACGGCAGCGGGGCTCTTTTTGCCCGAGTTTGGGCTCACAGTAAGGACTTAGTCCATGAAACAGCTCCGTTACCTGATGCTCGCGGCGGCCGCGCCGTGCTTCTCTGCCCAGGCAATTGAAGTTTCGCCGGGGGATTATGAAATTCTGCCGGTGGGTGCAACTGTCGGTTTGCTGTACTACCAGCATTCCACCACCGACAGTGCCTACGCCCAAGGCCACAAGGCCAGCTCGGATTTCAATCTGACCTCCAATGTTGGCATTTTGCGGCTGCTGCACGTCTATCAATTGACTGACCGCCTGACCATCTCGCCACAATTTCTGCTGCCGTTCGGCCGTGTCTCCAGCGGCGGTGACGCTTCGGCCCTGGGCGACACCAGCGGCATCGGTGACCTCACCGTGACGGCGCCGCTGAAGTACCGCCTCAACGAAGCCAACGACACGGTCGGCGCAACTGTTTACATCACCGCACCGACGGGCAACTACGACCGCAAAGACGGGCTCAACCTGGGCGAAAACCGCTGGAAGGTCGACTTGCAGGCGGCGTACATCAAGCATTTCGGCGAGAAGTGGGCGGTCGATTTGGTCGGCGATGCGATCTGGTACAGCGACAACGACGACTTCGGCGCCAACTCGGTCCGCCGTGAGCAGGATATGTCCTACGCAGCGCAGTTGATGGGGCGCTACATCATCGACCCGGGCACGTCCCTGGCGCTTGGTTTTGGCCACACCTGGGGCGGCGAAAACAAAGTTGATGGCACTTCCCAGGACGACCGCGGCGAGACCACCAACTTCCGCGTCACCGCGACCAAGTTCTTTACCGCTCAGGACCAGCTGCAGATGCAGCTGGGCCGTGACCTCGCGGTAGAAAACGGCCCGAAAGAGAACTTCCGCCTGAACCTCAGGTACGCCCGGGTCTTTTAACCGTCTGCCGATCCTCAGCTGAAATGGAGCATTCACATGACTGACCAAAACGCCTCTACCGAACAACAACCTTCGCTGTACACCCGCCTGGGCGGTTACGACGTGATCTACCAGTTCGCCGGCGCGGTATTGCGCAAGACCATGGGCCACCCGGCCATTGGGCATATCTGGGCGCATATGTCCGAGTCGACCTTCCAGAAAGAGCACATCAACTTTGTCGACTTCCTCTCCCAGCACTGGGGTGGCAGCGCCAAGTACCGCGGCCGCGACATGGTCACCGCGCACCGCGGCATGGGCCTGACCGAGGTGCACTGGCAAGCCACGCTGGACTGCCTGGAGGAGTGCTACAACGACTACAACCTGGCGCCGGAGCTGCGCGAGGAGGTCAACGATTTTCTGATCAAGTTCAAGCCGGCGGTGATCGGCAGCCCGTCCTACCGCGACGTGGTCCTGGCCAACCCGGAGATGGACCCAGCCAAGGGCATGAAGAGCGTCGGCGTGGTCTGGCCCGCGCGCGGCGAAGCGGCGGCACAGGCCGCGGTGCCCAAGCTCGAGTCGTAACACCGCTCGGCCACCTAGATGGGGCTCAGCACCTGGCGCAGGCAGTCCTTCTCAACCAAGCAACTGTCCTGCTCAACCAAGTGCCGGCCGCGCGCTGGCGCTAGCTTAGTAGCAGGCCCAGCCGCGGCGGGCCTCTCGCACAGCCATTTGCCAGGCCCTGAGGCCTGGCATCGGAAACAGGACACACCATGGCCATCACCCGCCCGACGCTCGAACAACTGCAGGCCCTCGCCGCGCGCCTGCATATGCAGCTGACACCCGAGCAAGCCAGCGAATACCTGGCACTCATGCAGCCCAGCCTGGACGCCTACGACCTGGTCGACGAGCTGCCCGACTTCACCCCGCTGGTGCGTTACGAGCGCACCGCCGGGTATCGCCCGTCCAGCCGCGAAAATCCGCTGAACGCCTGGTACTACCGCACCGAGGTGATGGGCGCCAGCTCCGGCAAACTGCTCGGTAAAACCGTGGCCCTGAAAGACAACATCTCCCTGGCCGGCGTGCCAATGATGAACGGCGCCGCACCGCTGGCCGGCCATGTACCGTCGTTCGATGCCACCGTGGTTACCCGCTTGCTCGACGCCGGGGTGACCATCCTCGGCAAGGCCACCTGCGAGCACTACTGCCTGTCCGGCGCCAGCCACACTTCGGACCCGGCGCCAGTGCATAACCCTCTGCGCCCAGGCTTCAGTACCGGTGGCTCGTCTTCGGGCAGTGCGGCGCTGGTGGCGGCCGGCGAAGTCGACCTGGCGGTGGGCGGCGATCAAGGCGGTTCGGCGCGTATTCCTGCGGCGTGGTGCGGTATCTATGGCCTGAAGCCGACCTTCGGCCTGGTGCCGTATACCGGGGTGATGGCGGTCGAGGCGACTTTCGACCATGTCGGCCCGATGACCAACAACGTGCGCGACAACGCGCTGATGCTGGAAGTGATGGCCGGCGCCGATGGGCTCGATCCCCGCCAGGGCACGCCTGAAGTCGACGCTTACAGCCACTACCTAGATCGTGGCGTGCGCGGCCTGCGCATCGGCATCCTCAAACAAGGCTTCGAGCTGGCCAACCTCGACCCGCGGGTTGCCAAATCGGTGCGCAGCGCCATCACCCAGTTCGAAGCATTGGGCGCGGTCGTCGAGGAAGTCTCGGTGCCCGAGCACACCCTGGCCGGCACATTGTGGGGCCCGATCGGCTGCGAAGGCCTGACCATGCAGATGATGCACGGCAACGGTGCGGGGTTTAACTGGAAGGGGCTGTACGACGTCGGCCTGCTCGACAAACAGGTCGGCTGGCGCACCCAGGCCAACGCCCTCTCGCCTTCGCTAAAGCTGTGCATGCTGGTCGGCCAGTTTGGTCTCGATCACTACCACGGCCGTTACTACGCCAAGGCGCAAAACATCGCCCGCTTCGCCCGCGCCGGTTACGACAAGGCGCTGGAGCAATACGACCTGCTGGTGATGCCGACCGTGCCGATCATCGCCCAGCCGCTGCCAGAGGCGGATTGCTCGATCACCGAGAACGTCTCACGGGCGCTGGAAATGCTCGGCAACACCGCCGCCCAGGACATCACTGGCCACCCGGCCATGTCCATCCCCTGCGGTTTGGTCGACGGCTTGCCCGTTGGGCTGATGCTGGTCGGCAAGCATTACGCCGAGGGCACTATTTACCAGGCGGCGGCGGCATTCGAAGGCGCAGTGGACTGGCGCACGCTGTAGCGCATGCGGCCAGCGCCACAGCCCCGAACAACAACAACAATTAGATCAACAACCGTGTTCAACGAGAGGAGTAATTCCATGACGGCAACCTCAACCCCGGGTGAGCGGGCGCGGGCACTGTACGCAGTGCTGAAGAACAAAGACCTCATCCCTGAAGGCTACATCGAGCAGCTCACCCAGCTGATGGAACACGGCTGGAGCCCGGACAACGGCGCGCGCATCGTCGCCAAGGCCTGGGTCGATCCGGCCTTCCGCGAGCTGCTGCTCAAGGACGGCACTGCCGCCTGCGCGCAGTTCGGTTTCACCGGGCCGCAGGGCGAATACATCGTCGCCCTGGAAGACACCCCGCAGCTTAAAAACGTGATCGTCTGCAGCCTGTGCTCCTGCACCAACTGGCCGGTGCTGGGCCTGCCGCCTGAGTGGTACAAGGGCTTCGAGTTCCGCGCGCGGCTGGTACGGGAGGGGCGCACGGTGTTGCGCGAGCTGGGCACCGAGTTGGCGGAAGACGTGCTGATCAAGGTTTGGGACACCAGCGCTGAAAGCCGTTACCTGGTGCTGCCACAGCGGCCAGCGGGCTCCGAGCACATGAGCGAAGAGCAGCTGCGCCAACTGGTGACAAAGGACGTGCTGATTGGCGTCGCCCTGCCGCGTGTCGGCTGAGCAACGCGCCCAACCCCCTACCCTTGCGGAGTGTTCAAAATGGATGGCTTTCACGATCTCGGCGGTTTCCAGGGCTTTGGCAAAGTGCCCCACCGCATCAACAGCCTCAGCTACAAGCAGGTGTTCAAGCAGGACTGGGAGCACCTGGCCTACAGCCTGATGTTCATTGGCGCCGACCACATGGGCAAGTTCAGCGTCGACGAAATCCGTCATGCCGTGGAGCGCATCGATGTACGCCAGCATGTCGGTACCGAGTACTACGAGCGCTATGTCATCGCCACCGCCACCCTGCTGGTCGAGACCGGCGTCATCACTCAGGCCGAACTGGATGAGGCCCTCGGCTCGCACTTCAAGCTGGCCAACCCAGCCCATGCCCAAGGCCGCGAAGCGATCACCGGGCGCCCGCCGTTTGAAGTCGGCGACCGGGTCAGCGTGCGTGATGAATACGTCGCCGGGCATGTGCGCATGCCGGCCTATGTGCGCGGCAAGCAAGGCGTGGTGCTGCACCGCACCACTGCGCAGTGGCCGTTCCCGGATGCGATCGGCCACGGCGACCGCAGCGCGGCGCATCAACCGACCTACCACGTCGAGTTCCGGGTAAAGGACCTGTGGGGCGACGCCGCTGACGATGGCCTGGTGGTGGTCGACCTGTTCGAGAGCTACCTGGACAAAGTCGACAGCCCGCGAGCGGTGCACGCATGACTGCCGGCGCCCAGGCAGGCCGACTGCCGGTGACGGTTCTTTCCGGCTTCCTCGGCGCAGGCAAGACCACCCTGCTCAACCATATCCTGCGCAATCGCCAGGGTTTGAAAGTGGCGGTGATCGTCAACGACATGAGCGAGGTCAACATCGACGCCGCCGAGGTACAGCGTGATGTAACGCTGCACCGTGGCCAGGACGAGTTGATCGAGATGAGCAACGGCTGCATCTGCTGCACCCTGCGCGCCGACCTGCTCGAGCAGATCAGTGCGCTGGCGCGCCAGCAGCGTTTCGATTATCTGCTGATCGAGTCCACCGGTATTTCCGAGCCGATGCCGGTGGCCGAGACCTTTGCCTTTCTCGACACCGAGGGTTTCAGCCTCAGTGAACTGGCGCGACTGGATACTTTGGTAACCGTGGTCGATGCCAGCCAGTTTCAGGCCCTGCTCGACTCACCGGCAACCGTCGAGCGGGCCGACGCCACTGCGCCGCGGCGTCCGTTGGCTGACCTGCTGATCGAGCAGGTCGAGTACGCCAACGTGATTCTGGTGAACAAGTGCGACCTGATCGACGACACGCAATACCAGACGCTGCGGGCGGTGCTGGCCGGGCTCAATCCCGGCGCGCAGATCCTGCCGATGGTCGCTGGCAATGTTGAGCTGTCCACCATCCTCGGCACCCAGCTGTTCGACCTGCACAGCCTGGCCGCCGCGCCCGGTTGGATGAAGCAGATGGACGCCGACGACACTCCCGCCGCCGAGTCGGACACCTACGGCGTGACGTCGTGGGTCTATCGCGAGCGCGCCCCGTTTCACCCGCAACGCTTGCTCGAATTTCTCTCCCGCCCGTGGGGCAATGGCCGCCTGCTGCGCAGCAAAGGCTACTTCTGGGTGGCCAGCCGCCACCGCGAAATCGGCCTGCTGGTGCACAGCGGCAAGCAGTTCCAGTGGGACTACGTCGGCCACTGGTGGAACTTCATCGACCCTTCGCAGTGGCCGCAGGACAAGTATCGCCTGCAGGGGATCATGGCCAAGTGGGACAGCATCGTCGGCGACTGCCGGCAAGAGCTGGTGTTCATCGGCCAGGACCTGGACACCGAAGCGTTGCAACGCGAGCTCGACCACTGCCTGTTGAGCGCAGACGAAATCGCTACCGGCCCGTCGGCCTGGCCCGCACTGCCCTGGGCGAATGCCTTCGACAACCTCGCCTTGTCCGCCAGGCAGACGCCGCCATTACCGGCTGCTGCCGCTATCTAGTTGGAGATGTAGCATGCTGTTTTTCAATCGCACCAGCCGCTGGGTTCTGGCCCCACTCGCCGACCGCCTCGACCAGCCCGACCAGCCGGGCGCACCGTTGTCGTCGCGCAACCCGCTGCTGCGGCGCATCCTTACCGGCGTCGAGCAGTTGCTGCAGGAGCGGCGCACGCTCAAGGAGCAGGCTCGCGAACTTGCCGCGCAGGTGAGCCAACTGCAACAGCGCCTGGCTGAGCGCGACGAACAGGCGCAGCAGTTGCAAGCGCGCTGGACGCTGGTCACCGAAGGCGCCGATGAGTTGTTCTGGCAACTGCATTTGCCTGCCACAGGCACGCCTGCACCAGACTGCGCGATGGAGTGGACGGGCTCAGCCGCGATCCATGCCCCGCATCTGCCTGAGCTGGGCCAGTGGCACGAACAGCTGCATCCGGCTGATCGCCACGCCCATCAGCAAGCCCTCGCCCGGCACCTCGCCGACCGCAGCGGGCGCACACCGTTTGCGCTGGACCTGCGCATGAAATTCACCGCTGGCGGCGACTATCGCTGGTGCCGGGTCAGCGGCAGTTCGCTGCGTGACGCCAACGGCGTTGCCATCGCCACGGCGGGCACCCTGCTGGATATCCACGAGCAACAGTTGCACATCCAAGAGCTTGAGCTGGCCGCCGAGCGTTTCGACATTTCCCGCGAAATGCTCCACGACGGTCTGTGGGATATCGAAGTCGTCGCCGGCGACCCGGCCAACCCGAGCAACACCATCTGGTGGTCGTCGCAGATGCGCCGGCTGCTCGGCTGCAGCACCGTCGAAGAATTCCCCAACACCCTGGAAAGCTGGACCTCACGCCTGCACCCCGACGACAGCGCCCGCGCCATCGCGGCGTTTGTCGCCCATGTCGACGATCGCAGCGGCAACACCCCGTTCGATGTCGAGTATCGCCTACGCCACCAAAGCGGCGCCTACCGCTGGTTCCGCGGCCGCGGGCAAACCCGGCGTGCTGCAGATGGCGCGCCGTTGCGGGTAGTTGGAGCTATAACTGATATCCATGCCCGCCATGAAGAAAGCACCATCCGCGAGGCGCAGGCGCAACAGCACCAGGTGATGCAGGAGACCCTCGGCAAACTGACCCACATCGTCGCCACCATCCAGGGCATCGCCAGCCAGACCAACCTGCTGGCCTTGAACGCCGCCATCGAAGCGGCCCGCGCGGGCGAAGCCGGGCGTGGGTTTGCGGTGGTGGCCGACGAGGTGCGCAAGCTGGCCACGCGCACCAGTCAGGCAACGCAACAAGCAGCGCAGATGATCGACAGCTAACCCAGCGCCAGCGCGGCGTTAAAGATTCCAAACAATAACAATCAGGTACTTTATGCGCGATTACGACTCAGCAGTGACCTCCTTCAATTACCACCAGCTGGCCGCGCAAGACCTTCGCGGCGAGCTGGCCGCGATGAACGCCTGCATCGAATGCTGCGACCGCCACGCCTACAGTGACGCCGTGGCGTTGTACTGCGAAACCCGTGATGGCCGTGCGACCCAGCACACCTTTCGCGAGCTGCAGATTCAGGCCGCGCAATTCGGTAACTTCCTGCGCAGCCAGGGCGTCAAGCCGGGCGACCGCGTCGCCGGGCTGATGCCGCGCACGGCTGAGCTGTTGATTGCCATCCTCGGCACCTGGCGCATCGGCGCGGTCTATCAGCCCTTGTTCACTGCGTTCGGGCCCAAGGCCATCGAACAACGCCTGAGCTGCTCCAAGGCGCGCTGGCTGCTCACCGACCCACACAACCGCTCCAAGCTCGACGAGATCGCCGACTGCCCGAACATCATCGTCGTTGGCGCGGACAGGCTGGACCTGGACGACTTCGATTTCTGGGACGTGCTGTCCCAGCATTCGGCTGACTGCCCGCCGGCGCTGCTCGACGGCAACGCGCCGTTTCTGCTGATGTGCACCTCCGGCACCACCGGCCCGGCCAAACCGCTGGAAGTGCCCCTGCGCGCCATCCTCGCGTTCAAGAGCTATATGCGCGACGCGATCGAGCTGCGCGACGACGACCGCTTCTGGAACCTCGCCGACCCCGGCTGGGCCTACGGCCTGTACTACGCCGTCACCGGCCCGCTCGCCTGCGGCCAGGCTACGCTGTTCTACGACGGCCCGTTCTCGGTCGAAAGCACCAGCCGCCTGATCAACAAATACGCGATCAGCAACCTCGCCGGCTCACCCACCGCGTACCGCTTGCTGATCGCCGCGGGTGCTGAATTCTCCGATGCCATTCGCGGCAAACTGCGCGCCGTCAGCAGTGCCGGCGAGCCGCTCAATCCGCAGGTGATCCGCTGGTTTGCCGAAGAGCTTGGCGTGGTGATTCACGACCACTACGGCCAAACCGAAGTCGGCATGGTGCTGTGCAACCACCACGGCCTCAGCCACCCGATCCGCGAGGGCTCAGCGGGTTACGCCGTGCCGGGTTGCCGCATCGTGGTGCTGGATGAACAGCGCCGCGAGCTGCCACCCGGTCAGCCGGGCGTGCTCGCGGTCGATCGCAAGCGCTCGCCGCTGTGCTGGTTCGACGGTTATTACGGCATGCCGACCAAGGCCTTTGTCGACCACTATTACCTGAGTGGCGATATCGTCGAGTTGAATGACGACGGCAGCATCAGCTTTGTCGGCCGCAACGACGACGTGATCACCACCTCCGGTTATCGCGTCGGCCCGTTCGATGTCGAGAGCGCGCTGATCGAACACCCGGCGGTGGTCGAAGCCGCTGTGATCGGCAAACCCGACCCGCAGCGCACCGAGTTGATCAAGGCGTTTGTGGTACTGCACAGCGGCCATGCACCAAGCCCGGAGCTTGCCGAAGTGCTGCGCCTGCACGTGCGCAACCGCCTGGCTGCGCATGCCTACCCGCGTGAGATCGACTTCGTCGAGCAACTACCGAAGACCCCGAGCGGCAAGTTGCAACGGTTTATTCTGCGTAATCAGGAGATTGCCAAGCAGCAGACCGTCGAGAGCTGAACCCAAGGTATAACGCGGTCGGCGTAGGAGCGGCCTTGTGTCGCGAAAGGGCCGCGTAGCGGCCCCAGATTCTCAGCTTCGCCGCCAATATCGCCGGGCCAGCTGCGCTGGCCTTTCGCGACACAAGGCCGCTCCTACGCACACGCGTGCGGCTTACTTATGCGCCAGCAGGGCTTTCCTCGCCGCCTTCTCTTCCTTCATCGCAGCAATCTCGCGCTCACACGCCGCCACATCAAACGAGTTGTCCCACTTGGCAATCGCAATCGTGCCAATCCCATTGCCAATCAAGTTGGTCACCGCCCGCGCCTCGTTCAGGAAGCGGTCAATCCCAAGCAGCAACACCAGCCCCACCAACGGTATCGAATGAATCGTGGTCAACGTCGCCGCCAGCGTCACAAAGCCTGCCCCCGCCACCCCGGCCGAGCCTTTCGAGGTCAGCAGAAACACGCCAAGCAAGATCATCTGATCCATGAACGTCAGCGGCGTATTGGTCGCCTGGGCGATGAAGATCGCCGCCATGGTCAGATAGATGCAAGTGCCGTCGGCATTGAAGGTATACCCGGTCGGCAACACCATCCCCACCACCGACTTCTTGCAGCCTAGCTTCTCAAGCTTGACCATCATCCGCGGCAGCACCGCCTCGGTTGAGCAGGTCCCCAGGGTGATCAGAATCTCGTCCTTGAAGTAACGCAAAAACTGCATCAACGGCATGCCCGACCATCTGGCCACAGCCCCGAGCACCACCACGATAAAGATCAGCGTGGTGATGTACAGCGCCACCAGCAACTGCCCGAGCGAGAGCAAGGTGCCAATGCCGTACTTGCCGATGGTGAACGCCATGCCGGCACCGGCGCCGAGCGGGGCCAGGCGCATGACCATGGCGACGATCTTGAACAGGCCCTGCAGGAACAGGTCGATGGTGTTGATCAGCGGCTTGCTGGTTTCGCCCATCTGCACCAGCGCCACACCCATCAATACCGAGAGCAGAATGACCTGCAGCATCACCCCATTGGAGAACGCGCCAACAAAAGTACTGGGGATGATATTGAGGAAGAAATCAACGGTACCGCCCTGTTCGCTGGCAGCCTGGCTGTACTTACTGATGGCACTGCCATCGAGGCCGGCGGCATTGATGTTCATGCCTTCGCCGGGTTTGACCAGGTTGACCACGATCAGGCCAACCACCAAGGCGATGGTCGAGAGGATCTCGAAGTAGATCAGCGCCTTGACGCCGATGCGGCCGACTTCCTTGATGCTGCCCATCTTGGCGATGCCGACTACCACCGTGCCGAAGATGATCGGCGCCAGCAGCATCTTGATCAGTTTGATGAAGCCGTCGGCAAACGGCTGCAGCTTGGCGCCGATGTCGGGCACGAAGTAACCGATGGCGGCGCCGATGACGATGCCGATCAGCACTTGCACGTAGAGCTGGCTGTACCAGCGGGACTTGGACGTTTCCACGAATGCACCTCATTTTATTGTTGTGATGGGCGTGTGGCTTGGCGTCGGCAGGCGACGCCGACGCTGCGGTCTCTATCGCAAGACCGCAGCGCGGGGGTGGCTCAGCCCTCGCCCAGTTCGCGCATGACTGCGTACAGCGCAGACTTGGCTTCAAAGCCGACGCCTGGGATATCCGGCAGGCCGACATAGCCGTTCTCAACCTGGATGCCGTCGGCAAAGCCGCCGAATGGCTGGAACACGTCCGGGTAGGATTCGTTGCCGCCCAGGTGCAGGCCGGCGGCGATATTCAGCGACATCTGGTGGCCGCCATGAGGGACCACGCGGCGCGATGACCAGCCTAGGTCTTCCATTACTTTGAGGGTGCGCATGTACTCGACCAGGCCGTACGACAGCGCGCAGTCGAACTGCAGGTAGTCGCGGTCGGGGCGCATGCCGCCGTGACGCAGCAGGTTGCGCGCGTCCTGGTGCGAGAACAGGTTTTCGCCGGTGGCCATCGGCAATTCGTAGTGGTTGGCGAGCTCGGCTTGCAGGGCGTAATCGAGCGGGTCGCCGACTTCTTCGTACCAGAACAGGTTGTACTTCTTGATCGCCTCGGCGTAGGCGATGCCGGTCTGCAGGTCGAAGCGGCCGTTGGCGTCGACCGCCAGGCGTTGGCCGTCGCCGACCACTTCGAGCACGGCTTCGATACGGCGGATGTCTTCGTCCAGCGGCACGGCGCCGATCTTCATCTTGACCACGTCGTAGCCGCGGTCGAGGTAGCTTTGCATTTCGGCCTTGAGCTTGGTCTGGTCTTTGCCGGGGTAGTAGTAGCCGCCAGCGGCGTAGACCCACACCTTGTCGTCGGCGACGCCATTGCGGTAGCGGTCAGCCAGCAGGCGATAGAGCGGTTTGCCTTCGATCTTGGCCACCGCATCCCACACGGCCATGTCGATGGTGCCGACGGCAACCGAGCGCTCACCGTGGCCGCCGGGCTTTTCGTTGGTCATCAGGGTTTTCCAGATGGCGAACGGGTCGAGGTTGTTGTTCTCGTGGTCGATCAAGGTCTCCGGGTCGGCTTCGGTGATGCGCGCGAGGAAGCGATCGCGCATCAGCGCGCCCTGGCCGTAGCGGCCGTTTGAGTTGAAGCCGTAGCCGATCACCGGCTTGCCATCGCGGATCACGTCGGTGACCACGGCGACCACCGAGCAGGTCATTTTCGAGAAGTCGATGTAGGCGTTGGCGATGGGCGAGGCAATCGAAACGGTTTTTTCACGAATGTCGACGATGCGCATGGCGGGGTTCCTGTTGTTGTTTGTGGCCCCACGTTAGGCGTTGCGAGGGTACCCGCCCAATGCTATTAATGCCGGACCCTATGCACAGGAGGCATGGCCCTTGGAACTGGTTTGGCTGGAGGATCTTTCCGCGTTGGCGGAGTACGGCAGCTTCGTGCGCGCCGCCGAAGCACGCCACGTTACCCAGCCGGCGTTCAGCCGTCGGGTGCGGGCGCTGGAGAACTGGATGGGCGTGCAACTGTTCATCCGCACCCCGCAGGGGGCGACCTTGACCGAGGCCGGCAGGCAGATCCTGCCGAGTGCGCAGGACGCGGCCAGGCGCCTGTACCGCATGCGCACCGAGGCCCAGGAAGTGGCGGGCATGGCGGCCAAGTCGCTGCATTTTGCGGCCACCCATTCGCTGTCGTTCACGTTCTTTCCGAAGTGGCTGCGCAGCGCAGAAAACGGCGCGCCGATCGAAGCGGTGCAGCTGCATTCGGACAGCATGGCGGTGTGCGAGCAGATGCTGATCCATGGTCAGGTGCAGTTCATGCTCTGCCACCGCCACCCTGACGTACCGCCGCTGCTGGCGCCGGATCAGTTCGTCAGCAAGAAGGTCGGCGAGGATGTGCTGGTGCCGCTGGCGAGTGCCTCGGCCAACTTTGGCACCTCACCTGAGGCGCTGCCTTATCTGGCTTACACCCATGAGTCGGGCCTGGGGCGCATCGTTGCCCACCGCTTGCGCGGCAAGGAGGAATACCTGCACCTGAAGCCGCTGTTCAGCAGCCACCTGGCGGCGGTGCTGATGTCGATGGCGCTGGAGAGCAAAGGCGTGGCCTGGCTGCCGCGCAGCCTGACCGAACAGGAAGTCACCGATGGGCGCTTGGTGCGCGCACTGGACGAGAGTTGGGATATCCCACTGGAAATCCACCTGACCCGACCGACCGGACCGATCAGCCAGTCAGCGCAGGAGTTCTGGGGGAAGTTGGCAGGCTGAGGCACTTGCAAGCCACACCTGACAGCGCACAGCAATGCCATGCGCGGACAAGAGCAGGAGCGCATGCCTATGCTACGCGGTGTCTGCGAGCGGCTTGGCTGCGGTGGCGCGGCCGTGGCCGCGGGTAGTGATGATGCCGAGGAACGAAATGATGATCGCCAAGCCCAACGTTGCCGACACTTCGACGCGGTGCTCGGGGGTGTACATCATCACGCTCAACGCCGCAGCGATGAAGATGATCACCAGCCAGGTAAGGTACGGGAACAGCCACATGCGGAACTTGAGCTCGGTGTTCTCCCGCTCCAGGCGGCGGCGCATGCGCAACTGCGAGATGGCGATGACCATGTACACCAGCAGCGCGATGGCGCCGGAGCTGGCCAGCAGAAACTCGAACACGCCGGCCGGGGCAAAGTAGTTGAGGATGGCAATCGCCGCGCCGATCAGGGTGCTGCCGAACACGGCTGCACGCGGTACGCCGACCTTCGAGGTGTTTTTCAGCAGGGCCGGGGCGTCGCCGCGTTTGGCCAGCGAATACATCATCCGTGAGGCGATGTAGATCGACGAGTTCATGCAACTGGCCACGGCGACCAGCACCACGAAGTCGACCATGAACGCAGCGTTGGGGATGTTCATGATTTCCAGTGCGCGCTGGTACGAGCCGACCACGGCCAGTTGCGGGTCATTCCACGGCACGATCGAGATGATCACGAAGATCGACAGGATATAGAAGGTGCTGATCCGCCAGATCACCGAGCGGGTGGCCTTGGCGATGTTGCGCGATGGGTCGCTGGACTCGGAGGCGGCGATGGTCACCGCCTCGGTGCCGATAAAGCTGAACATCACGGTGATGAACGCGCCGATCACGGCCGACCAGCCTTTTGGTGCGAAGCCGCCGTACTCGTCGACCAGCGTGCTAAGGCCGCTGACTTCGCGGTTGGGCAGCCAGCCCAGCAACGCAGCAAAGCCCAGCCCGATAAAGCCGAGAATGGCCACGACCTTGAGGATAGCGAACCAGAACTCGAACTCGCCGTACTTGGCCACGCTAAACAGGTTGGTGCCGGCCAGCAGAATGATCGAGGCCAGGGCAAAGATCCAACTGTCCACCTGTGGGAACCAGGCGTTGAGAACATGCCCTGCGGCGAGCGCTTCGATGGGGATTACCAGCACCCAGAACCACCAGTACAGCCAGCCGATGGTGTAGCCGGCCCAGCGGCCGATGGCCTGGTCGGCGTAGGTTGAAAAGGAGCCGGTATCGGGGTGCGCAACGGCCATTTCGCCGAGCATGCGCATCACCAGCACGACCAGGGTGCCGGCGACGAAATAAGAAACTATGGTGGCCGGGCCGGCCGCCGCAATGGCGTGACCGGAGCCTACGAAGAGCCCCGCTCCGATAATGCCCGCGATGGACAGCATCGTTACGTGACGGGGTTTGAACCCTTGCGCGAGGTTACTTCCATCAGATCCCACGGTGTTCATTGATCTTGTTCTCTTTTTGCTGACACAAGGAAGGACGGGCAGGCGTAGGCGAAATAATCTCCTTCGAATACAAGGGGGTAGGCACATTGTGTGTGCTCTTGGCGGGATGTTTTACACGCTTTGCAGAGCAGCGCGCCAGCTCGAATGCACATCCATTTAACCGGGCCAGAGCGGCTGGAAATTATGCGAGACCGCCTCGCAGGTGCGCGATCACGACAGCCGATGTCGAATCGCGGCAGATGTCGTGAATGGCATATCTGATTGCGTCATGGGCGGCTGGAGGGGTAGCAACGGACAGGGCTTTCTGTCGTGTACAGCCGTGGTTTGCCGATGATGCGCGGTCTGTGTAGGAGCGGCCTTGTGTCGCGAAAGGCCTGCGTAGCGGGCCCAGATCTGGCTTCGCCGCCGATATCGCCGGGCCCGCTTTGCGGGCCTTTCGCGACACAAGGCCGCTCCTACAAAAGCCGCGTCGCCCGGATGCTACACGGTCTTCTAGCGCACCAGGCAAGGCCGCTTGTTATCGAATTTCCACCCCGGGATCAGGTACTGCATGGCCACGCCATCGTCGCGCGCGCCGAGGCCCATATTGCGGTAGCACTCATGCGCCTTGGCCAACTGATCTTCATCCAGCTCGACGCCCAGGCCAGGACGCGCCGGCACGCGCACATGGCCATCGACAATGCGCAGCGGCTCACGGGTCAAACGCTGGCCGTCCTGCCAGATCCAATGCGTGTCGATCGCCGTGATCTCGCCCGGCGCCGCGGCCGCCACCTGGGTGAACATCGCCAGGGAAATATCAAAGTGGTTGTTCGAATGCGAACCCCAGGTCAGGCCCCAGTCATGGCACATCTGCGCAACGCGCACTGAGCCTTGCATGGTCCAGAAGTGCGGATCGGCCAGCGGGATATCCACCGACTGCAGCTGGATCGCATGGCCCATCTGCCGCCAGTCGGTGGCGATCATGTTGGTCGCGGTCGGCAGCCCGGTGGCGCGGCGGAACTCGGCCATCACCTCACGCCCGGAGTAACCGTTTTCGGCACCGCAAGGGTCTTCGGCGTAGGCCAGCACATGGTGCTGGTCACGGCATAGGGCAATCGCTTCCTTGAGTGACCAGGCGCCGTTGGGGTCGAGGGTGATGCGCGCTTCCGGGAAGCGTCCGGCCAGGGCGGTAACCGCTTCGATCTCGTCCTCACCCCGCAGCACGCCGCCCTTGAGCTTGAAGTCGCTGAAGCCGTAGCGGGCCTTGGCGGCTTCGGCCAGGCGCACGATCGCTTCTGGGGTCATGGCCTTTTCGTGGCGCAGGCGCAGCCAGTCGTCATCGGCATCGTGTTCGTTACGGTAGGCCAGATCGGTCTGCTGGCGGTCGCCGATGTAGAACAGGTAGCCGAGCATCTTCACCGCATCGCGCTGCTGGCCTTCACCGAGCAAGGCGGCGATGGGCACGCCGAGGTGCTGGCCGAGCAGGTCGAGCAGCGCTGACTCGATGGCCGTCACGGCGTGTACGGTAATGCGCAGGTCGAAGGTTTGCAGGCCGCGACCGCCGACGTCGCGCCCGGCAAAGTTCTGGCGCATGGAGTTGAGCACGCGCTGGTAATGGCCGATGGGCTGGCCGACTACCAGGCTGCGGGCGTCTTCGAGGGTCTGGCGGATGGTTTCGCCACCAGGTACTTCGCCCACGCCGGTGTTGCCGGCGCTGTCGCGCAGGACGACGATATTGCGCGTGAAATACGGGCCATGGGCGCCGCTGAGGTTGAGCAGCATGCTGTCGTGGCCGGCTACCGGCACCACGCGCAAATCGGTGACCACGGGGGTGCCATTGTGAGCCTGGGTGACGCTCAAGGTGTCTGCTGGGTTATGCATAGTCATTATTGTTTTCCTGCCGGGTCAGTGGGTCTGGCTCAGGGCCGACTGCGGTTTGAGCTCATTGGGCGTGTTGGCCTTGGGGCCGGTGCGAACGAAGAACACCACAATCGCCGCCAGTACCGAGGTCACCGCCAGCCCATACAGGCCGCCCTGGATCGAGCCGGTGTGCTGCTCGAGCAAGCCGAAGGTGGTTGGCGCGACAAAGCCGCCGAGGTTGCCGACCGAGTTGATCAAGGCGATCACCGCCGCGGCGATGCGCGCATCCAGGTAGCCCTGCGGGATCGGCCAGAACAGTGCCGAAGCCGACTTGAAGCCGATGGCGGCAAAGCACACCGCGACAAAGGCGAACACCGGGCCACCGGTGGTGGACATGAACATGCCGATTGCGGCGATGATCAGCGCTGCGGCGACCCACGCTTGCTGGAACTTCCAGCGGGCAGAGCCGGCGGCAAAGGCATACATGGCGATGATCGAGATCAGCCAGGGGATCGAGTTGAAGAAGCCGACCTGGATGTCGGACAGATCACCCATGCGCTTGATGATGCTCGGCAGCCAGAAGGTCGCGGCGTAAATGGTCAGCTGGATGCAGAAGTAGATGCCGCAGAACAGCAGAATCTGCCGGTCCTTGAGCAGGCGCCAGGCCGAGGTCTTGACCACCCCGCTCGCCTCGCGCTCACGCTGCTCGCGGTCGATGGTCTCGACCAGCGCGTCCTGCTCGGCACGGCTCAGCCACTTGGCGTCGTGGGGTTTGGAGTCGAGCCAGAACCACACCACAAAGGTCAGGCACACCGAGGCCATGCCTTCGATGAACAGCATCCACTGCCAGCCGTGCATGCCGAAGCCCTGAATCTGCATGAGCATGCCGGCCAATGGCCCGGAGATCAGCGAGGCAACCGCCGAACCACTGAGGAAGATCGCAATCGCCTTGCCACGCTCAGCCGCAGGCAACCAGCGGGTGAAGTAATAGATCACCCCCGGAAAGAACCCCGCCTCGGCCACGCCAAGCAGAAAGCGCAGCACATAGAACTGGGTTTCGGTCTGGACGAAGGCCATGGCAGTTGCCACCAGACCCCAGGTGAACATGATCCGGGTCAGCCACACACGGGCGCCGACGCGCTGCAGCAGCATGTTCGACGGCACCTCGAACAAGGCGTAGCCGATAAAGAACAGCCCGGCGCCAAAGCCGTAGGCGGCGGCGCTGATGCCGAGGTCGCTCTCCAGGTGCGGGCGGACGAAGCCGATATTGACGCGGTCGAGGTAATTGACGATGAACATGATGACGAACAGCGGCAGGACGTGGCGTTTGACCTTGGCCACGGCGCTGGTCAACACGTCGTCACGCCGTGCGGACGGAGCGAGGGTGTCGTTCACTGCAGAATCTCCCACTAATTGTTTTTGTGCGGGTCGATGGCGGTCACGGCGGCGGGCAGCGCGCTTGGTTGTCTGACATGCCAGTGGAGGCCAGAATAGGCCTCACGCAGTTGTACGACAAGATGCTGAACGGTCAGCAAAAAGCAAAATACAAGCTTATAAAGTGGATAAATTCGGCAAAAATAATGAATATGGTTTAAACAACGACAACACCTGTCTGATTTATACCGACGAAAATAATTTGAAATTTCAACTTGTCAGACAAGCGCCGATGCTAATCTCGCCGCGAGCCCCTGGCACTTGTCTGAACCGTTGCGGAGCCGCCCATGACCGCCCCCGAAGCCATCGATCCCCCGCGTAAACGTGGCCACAGCCGCGCCCATGATCTGGTCTCGAGCCTGACCCAGCAGATTCTGCTCGGCACCTTCAAGCCCGGCGACAAGCTGCCCTCGGAAAACACCCTGGTACGCGAGCACGCTGTCAGCCGCACCGTGGTGCGCGAGGCGTTATCCAAGTTGCAGGCTTCCGGGCTGGTCGAGCCGCGCCATGGCATCGGCACCTTCGTTATCGAACGCCAGGCACAAAGCGGCCTGCGCGTCGGCGCCGAAAGCGCAGCCAGCGTGCGTGATCTGCTGGAATTACGGATTGGTCTGGAAGGCCAGGCTGCGGCGTTGGCCGCGCTGCGCCGAACTGACAGCCAGTTGCAGCGCATGCGCCAGGCGCTGGATGATCATCAGGACCTCGCCGCCGCCGGCGACAGTTGCATCGAACCAGACCGGCGCTTTCATCTGCTGATCGCCGAGGCCACCGGCAACCTGTATTTCAGCGAGACCATGGCGCAACTGGGCAGCGGCTTGATCCCGCGCAACCGCATGGCGGCCGATGAGCGCTCAGGCGCCAAGCTGGCCCGGCATGCCTACCTGGCCAACCTGGAACATGAGGCGATCCTCAATGCCATCCGCCGGCAGGACCCGGATGCGGCGCGGGCAGCGATCTGCCTGCACCTGTCCAACAGCCGCGACCGCTTGCTGCCCGAGTGAAGGGCCTTAGAAGGTCAGGCAAATCTTGCCGAAGTGGCGATTGCTTTCCTGATGCTGGAACGCCTCGACGATCTGTTCCAGCTCGAAGTGCTTGTCGACCACCGGCCGCAAGCCATTGGCGTCGATAGCGCGAACCATCGCCTGCTGCTGCGCGCGGCTGCCGACCAGCACGCCTTGCAGACGAATCTGCCGCACCAGCGCCTGCACCAATGGCAACTCCCCAGCGACGCCGGTAAGAATACCGATCAGCGAAATATGCCCGCCAATCCGCGCCGCGATCATCGACTGCTCAAGGGTGGCCGGGCCGCCGACTTCGATCACATGATCGACGCCACGATTGTCGGTCAGCTTGCGCACCTGCTCGCCCCAGGCCGGGGTGCTGCGGTAGTTGATGACATGATCGGCGCCCAGCGCCTTGAGCCGCTCCAGCTTGGCATCGCTGGACGAAGTAGCAATCACCGTAGCGCCGGCCAGCTTGGCGAACTGCAGGGCAAAAATGGATACGCCACCGGTGCCCTGCACCAGCACGCTGTCACCTGGTTTGAGCTGATCATCGGCCATCAGTGCACGCCAGGCAGTCAGCCCAGCCGTGGTCAGGGTAGCGGCCTCGGCATGGCTGTAGCCACTGGGCGCACGGGTAAACGAGGTCGCGCGCGCAGTAACCTGCTGGCGCGCATAGCCATCGATACCATCGCCAGGCACGCTGGCAAAACCCTCGACCAGCGGCTGGCCGTCGAGCCAGTCGGGGAAGAACGTGCTGACCACCGCATCGCCGACCTTGAACTCGGTGACGCCCGCGCCCACCGCCGTCACTAGCCCAGCGCCATCGGCCATCGGAATGCGCCGCTCGCTCGGCCCCCACATGCCGCTGACCACGGCAAAGTCATGGTAGTTGAGCGAGCTGGCGTGCAGGCGCACGCTGATCTCGCCAGCCTGCGGCGCGGCAGCCTCGCAGATGCCGATCTGGACGTTGGCGTAACCGCCGCCGGGCTGAACGTAGATGGCCTTGCTGGTCATGGCAGCTGTTCCTATGTGAGTGATTGGGGTGCTGTGCAGCTTAGCCGAGCATCGCCTGCAGCTGGTGACAGTCGGCGGCGTGCCAGTCGGTCAGCTCTGGCCAGGGGTTGTCCGGCAGGTTGACCAGTACCGTGCGTGCGCCCGCGGTGCGGCCGCATTCCAGGTCGATGCGGTAATCGCCGACCATCACCAGCTCGCTGGGGTCGACGTCCCAGGCCTGGGCGATTTTCAGCAGGCCGTCGGGGCTTGGTTTGGGCGCGGCTTCGTCGCGGCCGAGCACCAGCTCCTTGTCGAAGCAATCGGCCAGGCCGATGGCCTCGAGGGTGACGTGTGCCAGCTCGCGGGCATTGCGGGTGAGGATCGCCAACTGGCAACCACGCCCGGCCAGCTCGCGCACCAGCTCGACCGCGCCAGTTGCGGCAGTCGACGCCACGGCCAGGTCACGCTCGTGTTCGAGCAACCAGGCGTGTTTGGCTTCGGCCTCGGCAGCAGGCAAGGCGGCCAGATGGGTAAGAATATCGTCCTCGGGCGGAATGCCCAGCGCTACCCGGATGGCGGCAAAGTCATGCACCGCCACGGTCAGCGTGCCGTCCATGTCGAACACCCAGTTGCGTACTGCCGAGAGGCTCATGACCAGTCCTTGCGATGGCGAATCAGGCCTTCCTGGGCCGACGAGGCAACCAGTTGCCCGGCGCGGTTGTAGATGCTGCCGCGGCAGAAGCCACGGGCGTTGCCGGCCCACGGGCTGTCGGTGGCATACAGCAGCCAGTCATCGGCGCGCAGGTCACGGTGGAACCACAGCGAGTGGTCGAGGCTGGCGATCTGCATGTCCTTCTGCCACACCGACTTGGCATGGGGCAGCAGTGCGGTGGTCAGCAGGCCGAAGTCGGAGGCGTAGGCAAGCAGGTATTTGTGCAGCGCGGGCACGTCCGGCAGGCTGCCGCTGGTGCGGAACCAGGCGTATTTGACCGGGTCGCCGGGCTTGGGGTTGAACGGGTCGCGCTCGGTTACCGGGCGCACTTCGATCGGCCGATCACACAACACCTTGTCGCGGATACGCTCGGGCAATTGCTCGGCCATGGCGCTGGCCAGTTCGACTTCGCTGGGGAGGTTTTCCGGGCCGACCACATCGGGCATCTGCGCCTGGTGCTCGAAGCTTTCTTCGTCGTACTGGAACGAGGCGCTGCAGGTAAAGATGGTGTGGCCTTTCTGGATCGCAGTCACCCGACGGGTGCTGAAGCTGCCACCGTCTCGCACGCGATCAACCGAATACACCACTGGCAGGCTGGCATCGCCCGGGCGCAAAAAATAGCCATGCAGCGAATGCACATGGCGGGCGTCTTCGACTGTCTGGCTGGCAGCCGACAGCGCCTGGCCGAGCACCTGGCCGCCGTACAACTGGCGAAAGCCCAGGTCCTGGCTGCGGCCACGGAACAGGTTTTCCTCGATCGCTTCAAGGCTCAACAGGTCGACCAGGTCGTCCAACACGTGGCTCATGGGGGTGTTCTCCTAGCTAGGCAGCACGGCGCTACAGCATTTTTGAAAGACAAGATGATACAGAATTTGTCATCAGCGCTACGCATGCAGCGCCATTCAGCCGTGCAGGGTGTCCTGCCAGTGGGCGCGGTCGATGCGGTACAGCACATGCCGGCGCAGCGGGTCATCGGCGGCAAGCTTGGGGTGGTCGAAGCTGCCGTCGAGGTCCTGCTGCATGCCGATGGCCTGCATGACCTTCTGCGACGCCAGGTTGCTCTCGGTAGTGAACGACACCACCTGCTCCAGACGCAGCTGGGCGAAGGCGCAGCGCAGGCAGGTCCAGGCCGCTTCGCTGGCAAAACCCAGGCCCCAGTGCCGACGAGCCAGGCGCCAGCCGATTTCCACCGCTGGGGCGAACGGCGCGTCGAAGTTGACGTTGAGCAGGCCGGTCATGCCGATGAAGGCACCGGTATCCTTGCGCTCCAGCGCCCACAGGCCGTAGCCGTATTCATTGAAGTGACCGCGCACCCGGCCGATCAGCGCAGCGGTCTCGACCCGGCTCAACGGCGCCGGGAAGTAACGCATTACCTGGGGGTCGGCAGACATCGCGGCAAACTCGGCGAGGTCTTCGTCGTGCCACTGGCGCAAGATCAGGCGGGCGCTCTCAAGTTTGGGGATCAGCGTCATCAGCCAGCTCCGAAAAGGTCGTATCGCATCTTACAGGGTAGGCCCAGCAACGCGGCGGCGCCCGGCAATAGCCCAACGGCCATCGGAGCTGGCACTATCCACACACATCTCTAGTGCGATCCCATCATGCCGTTGCCGCTGATCTACCACGACGACTACAGCCCGGAGTTTCCCGCCGAGCACCGCTTCCCGATGGACAAGTTTCGCCTGCTGCGCGACCACCTGATCGACAGCGGCCTGACCCGCGACGAGGATTTGCTGCGCCCGGAAATCTGCCCCAATGACATCCTCGCGCTGGCCCACGACCGCGGCTATATCGAGCGCTACATGAGCGGCGAGTTGTCCCGTGAAGACCAGCGCCGGCTTGGCCTACCCTGGAGCGAAGCGCTCGCCCGGCGCACCGTGCGGGCGGTCGGTGGCTCGCTGTTGAGCGCCGAGATGGCCCTGCGCGACGGCGTCGCCTGCCACCTCGCCGGCGGTACTCATCATGCCCACTACGACCACCCGGCAGGCTTTTGCATCTTCAATGACCTGGCGGTGATCAGCCGTTATCTGCTGGAGGCCGGGCGCGTGCACCGGGTACTGATCTTCGACTGCGACGTGCATCAAGGCGACGGCACCGCACGCATGCTCCAAGACACCCCGGAGGCGATCACCGTGTCGCTGCACTGCGAGCAGAACTTCCCCGCGCGCAAGGCGCAGAGCGATTGGGACATCCCGCTGCCGCGGGGCATGGGTGACGCCGAGTACTTACAGGTGGTGGATGACGCGCTCAACTATTTGCTGCCGCTGTATCAGCCCGACCTGGTGCTGTACGACGCCGGAGTCGATGTACACAAGGACGACGCGCTGGGTTATCTGCAACTGACCGACCAAGGCCTGGCGGCGCGCGATGAAAAGGTCCTGCGGCATTGCCTGGGGCGGGATATTCCGGTGGTGGGGGTGATTGGTGGCGGCTACAGCAAGGACCGCCTGGCTCTGGCCAAACGCCATGGCATCCTTCATCACACTGCAGCACGTGTCATCAGTTGTTCACAATGACTGTGGAACCGCCTGTGGATAACCTGCTGGCAACCCGCTGCAGGCCACTAGCTGTATGGCCTGCACAGCACTGATCATTTTTTGAGCAGTGCTTGCGAAAGCGTGCTTGGGGTAGAATGCCGGCTCTTTTCCACAGCCCGTTGCCGCCGACCATGTCTGATCTTCACCCTGCTCGCCCTCCTCTGGTTGCCGTTATCGGTGCCGGCCCTGCCGGGCTGATGGCCGCCGAAGCCCTGGCAGCGTCGGGCGCAGCGGTGCAGGTGTTCGACGCCATGCCGTCGGTTGGGCGCAAGTTTCTCCTGGCGGGCGTTGGCGGGATGAACATCACCCATTCCGAGCCCTATCCCGCGTTTGTCGGCCGCTACGCCGAGCGCAGCCGCGAGATCGACGCGCTGTTACGCGACTTTGATGCCGACTCGCTGCGCCAGTGGATACATGATCTCGGCATCGAGACCTTTGTCGGCACCTCCGGGCGGGTGTTCCCCACCGATATGAAAGCCGCGCCGTTGCTGCGCGCCTGGCTCAAACGCCTGCGCGACAGCGGCGTAGTTATCCACACCCGGCATCGTTGGTTGGGCTGGAATGCCGAGGGCGCGCTGCGGATAGCTTATCCACAGGGCGAACTGAGCGTGCAGACTGATGCCGTGGTGCTGGCGCTGGGTGGTGGCAGTTGGGCACGGCTCGGCTCTGACGGCGCCTGGCTGCCATTGCTGACAGAGCGGGCTGTGGATATCTCGCCATTGCAGCCGAGCAACTGTGGATTTGAAGTGGCAGGCTGGAGCGAACTGCTGGTGAACAAGTTTGCCGGGGCACCGCTGAAGAACATCGCCCTGGCCATGCCCGACAGCCCGCCGCGCAAGGGCGAATTCATCCTCACCGCCCAAGGCGTGGAAGGCAGCCTGGTGTATGCCTGGTCGGCGCCGGTACGGGAGGCGATCAACCGCGAGGGCCGCGCTACCCTGCTGCTCGATCTGCTACCAGACAAGCCTGTGGACAAAATCGTCCAGGCCCTGGCCAAGCCACGTGGCTCGCGTTCGATGGCCAAGCATCTGCACAGTCAGTTGGGCATCGATGGCGTGAAGGCGGGGTTGTTGCGCGAACTGACCGATCAGGCCACGTTCGCTGACCCGCAGGCACTGGCGGCGGCGATCAAGGCGCTGCCGATCGAGCTGGTACGCACGCGGCCGCTGGACGAGGCTATCAGCAGTGCCGGTGGGGTGCGTTTTACCGGGCTGGATGAGGGCTTGATGCTGCGTCAGCTACCGGGGGTGTTCTGCGCTGGCGAGATGCTCGACTGGGAGGCACCGACGGGCGGTTATCTGCTCACGGCGTGCTTTGCCAGTGGCTTGCGTGCGGGCAAGGCTGCGGCCGAGTGGCTCAACGCACGCTGATGGCGAGTCGAGCCGAACGCAGGGTCTGCGCTCGGCTCTGATCAGCTTACGGCTTGCGCTTGCGCGGGCCACCGTTGAAGCTCGGCACCTTGCGCACGGCTTTCACCGCTGGCTTGGCGTCGGCCGAATCAGTGCTGTCCATCCATTTGCCCAGACCACGCTTGGCGCTGTTTTCCTTGGGCTTCTTGGGCTTTTTCGGTTTCTTGATCACTTGCCCGCTGGCGTCGGTCAGCGGCACCCGGTGCTCGGGGATAAAGTCCGGTTCTTCGTGGCGTGGCAGCGTCTGGCGGATCAGCGTTTCAATCGCCGAGAGCATCTGCACTTCATCGGCGCATACCAGCGAAATCGCCTCGCCTTTGTTGCCGGCCCGGCCAGTACGGCCAATCCGGTGCACGTAGTCTTCGGCGACGATTGGCATGTCGAGGTTGACCACCAGCGGCAGGTCGTCGATGTCCAGGCCACGGGCGGCCACGTCGGTAGCAACCAGCACCTGAATCTCGCGGGCCTTGAAGGTATCCAGTGCGCGCTGGCGAGTCGCTTGCGGGCGATCGCCGTGGATGCCGTCGGCCACTACGCCTTCGGCGAGCAGGCGCTCGACCAGTTGATCGACGCCGTTACGGGTCTTGGCAAACACCAGCACCTGCTTCCAGCGCTGCTTGCGCAGCAGGTAGCAGAACAGGTCGGCCTTGCGCTTCTTGTCGACCGGCACCAGCCACTGTTTGACGGTATTGGCAGCGGCGTTGCGCGGGCTGACTTCGATGCTCAGCGGGTCGTTCAGGGCGAGGCCTGCAAGCATGCGGATCTGCTCGGAGAAGGTCGCCGAAAACAACAGGGTCTGGCGCTTGCGCGGCAGTGCGGCGTACACCGATTGCAGTTCTTCGGCAAAGCCCAGGTCGAGCATGCGGTCGGCTTCGTCGAGCACCAGCATCTGCACCTGGCCGAACTTGACCGCTTTTTGCCGGAACAGGTCGAGCAGTCGGCCTGGGGTTGCCACCAGCAGATCGACACCACGGCGCAGGCGCATCATCTGCGGGTTGATGCTGACCCCGCCGTACACGGCATAGGTCGAAACCGGCAGGTTTTCGGCGTATTGCTGGACGTTGGCATGGACCTGCTCGGCCAGCTCGCGGGTCGGCACCAGGATCAGTGCGCGGATCGAATTGCTGGCGACCTTCTCACCTTCCAGCGCCAGCCGCTGCAACACCGGCAGGGCAAAGCCTGCGGTCTTGCCGGTGCCGGTCTGGGCGGCGGCCATCAGGTCGCGGCCAGCCAGCACGGCGGGGATGGCCTGGGCCTGCACGGGCGTCGGGGTGGAGTAGTCGCGCTGCTGCAGGGTGCGCAGCAGCGGTTCGATCAGGCCGAGTTGGGCGAAATTCATTTCAATACCGTCAGGGGGGTTCAGCGAAGGCGGCAGTTTAACCTGAGATACGTCCCTGTAGGAGCGGCCTTGTGTCGCGAAAGGCGCGCGCAGCGGGCCCAGGATCTGTGCAGCACCACAGAATGGCGGGGCCGCTGCGCGACCCTTTCCGACCGGTCCGGCGCCCCGGCAAGGCCGCTACAGAGGGATCGCGCAGGGTCAATGGCGCAGTAGCAACTGCCCCTCGATCGGCACATAACGGCTAGCCGCGCGTATCAACGACAACGCCGTCAACCCCGGCGTGCCATACACCACCGCCTCTACCCCATGACGCTGAATCGCCCGCTCCAGCAGCAGATCGAAATCTCCATCGCCAGACGCCAGCACCACCTGGTCGACCCGGCTGGCCGCTTCGATCACATCCAGGGTAATGCCGACATCCCAATCGCCCTTGGCCGAGCCATCGCTGCGCTGGATATACGGCTTGAGGCGCACCTCGAAACCGAGGTTGCGCAGAATCTGCTGAAACTGCTGTTGCTTGCTGTCGCCGCGATCAATTGCATAGGCCACCGCTTCGACAATGGTGCCCTCGCGGCTCACTTCGGCCCACAGGGCTGCATAGTTGAAGTGGCAGCCGTGGGACTGGCGGACGGTGTAGTAGAGGTTCTGCACGTCGGCGAACAGCGCGATTTTTTTCATCCAGGCCTCGGCTGAGCGGGCAGGCGCCCGCAAAGCTGAGCAGTATGCCAGCTGTCAGACGAAGCTGTCGTCGTCGCTGAAGAAGCCGCCATCGTCGCTACCATAGTCAGTGTCGGCGTAGCCGCCCTGGTCAGCGCCGTAGCCACCGTTGTCGGCCACCTGCTGCTGCCCGCCCTGGTCCTGCCAGCCGCCGCTGTCACTGGCCGGCGCCGGTTCTTCCTTGATCACCTCGACCACTTCCTCTGGCTGCGAGTTGTGGTGGAACATGCTGCTGATGCCCTGCGCCAGCAGCACGCCACCGGCAACGCCGGCTGCCGTCTGCATGGCCCCACCGAGAAAACTCGACGCACCCGAGCGGGCCGGCGCGGCGTTGAATGCCGACTGCTGCGGTTGCTGGGCTGGTGGTGGCGCGTTGTACGCAGCAGGCGCAGGGTCACGCCAGCCACCGCCAGACGTTGCTGGTGCTGCCGGGCGCTGCGGCTGCGGATCAGGGCTGCGGCTACCGGCACCAAAGATGCTCGACAGGAAGCCACCGCTGTTGGTGCTGCTGCGGGTCGCATCGACCTGGGCGCGGGCCTGCTTCAGCTCGGCCTCCAGCTGCTTGTTCTTTTCATCCAGCTGCTTGAGCGCAGCCTCCTGCACCAGGATCGCCTGCGCCATGTAGTACGGCGCCGCCGGCTGCGTGCGCAGGTGCGCTTCGATGCAGGCCTGGGCCTGGGCATCGCGCGGCTGGTTGGGGTCTTCGGCTTGCTTGATGCGGCCAAACAGGCCATCGATCAGCGATTGTTCTTCGGTATTCATGCTTACCTCACGCGCTGGGCGGGACATCGGATGCGTCAAAGATGGGGGGTGGCAGCGCGGGATTCAATCGGCGCACGGGTGAAACTTTTTTCAGCAAGGGCCGGAGTGGGCTAAAGTTACGCCCCTGCTATTACTGCCATGCGATGTTGACTGATGAATCCGCTGAGCGTTCTGCGCGACTCCCTGTACTTTTTCCGCCGCCACCTGGCGAGCATCGTCCAGCTCTGCCTGCCGTTGATCGTGCTCGAGGCACTGGCCACCCAACTGCTCTATCGCCAGCTTGGCGACAGCGCCTCCCCGGTCTACGGCATGCTTGTCAGCCTGCTACTGTACCCGCTGTACAGTGCGGCGCTGATCCTCTACCTGGACACCCGCAGCCAAGACCAGCACATCGCCAAGCGCGATCTGTTTGCCCGCGCCGTGCAGTTGTGGCCGCCGCTGGCCTTGCTGATCATGATCAGCACCTTGTTGATCATGGCCGGCCTGGCACTGTTCGTGTTTCCCGGCATCTGGATCATGATCAACCTGGTGTTTGCCGAGTACCTGCTGGTGCTGCGCGGCATGCCGTTGATGCAGGCCATGCGCGAAAGCGCGCGGATGACCACCGGCCATTTCATGCGCATTCTGGTGTGCGTATTCGTTTCGCTGGCACCGGCATGGCTGCTCGACGGCTTGTTGCTGATGGCCTTCCCCGATCCCGCCGGCGGCGTGCAATTGGCCATGGACAGCCTCAGTGGGCTGCTGCAGTTGTTCAGCAGCGTGGTGCTGTTCCGCATCTTCATGCTGCTTGAGGCCAATGCTGGCGCCTGAACCACGCTGACACGGCGCCACCACCTTGGGTATGCTGGCGCCATTCGCACCGACAAGCCGAGCCGATGATCCGACTACTGCGCAACGTCCTGCTATTGATTTTCCTGGCGCTGGCCTTGCTTTGGTTGCTGGCCAACCATCTGGGCTGGCAACCTGCCCCGCGTGAAGCGCTGCCAGTCGCCTGTCCGAACCCGGCGCCAGTCCTGCAAGCTGGCCAGCCGCTGAAGGTGATGAGCTGGAACGTGCAGCACCTGGCCGGCAAGCGCTATGTGTTCTGGAACGACCAGGGCCAGGGCAGCGATACCCGCGCCACCGCTGAAGACCTGGCGTTTACCCTCGATGAGGTTGCGCGGGTGATCCGTGCCGAGCAGCCTGATGTGGTGCTGCTGCAGGAGCTGGACAAAGACGCCAAGGCCAGCGATTACCAGGACCAGCTCGGCCTGCTCCACGAGCGTCTGGCCGACCTCTACCCGTGCAGCGTGCAGAGCTATCAGTGGCAGGCTGGCTTTGTGCCCGACCGGCATATCTTCGGCAGCGTGGGCCGCACCCTGGCTACCTTCAGTCGCTACTCGATCGCCAAGGCCGAGCGCCTGCAACTGCCCAATGACGTGAACGGCCCGCTGAGCCGGCTGCTCGAGCAGCAACCGGCATTGCAGGTCAGCTATCTGCCGTTGAGCGATGGCAGCCGGCTGGCGGTGCTCAACACCCAGCTGTCGCCCTACCGCGCCGGCAGCGACCTGCAAAGGCGGCAAATGAACCACGTCAGCAAGGTCGTCGACCGCCTCGAAAGTCAGGGTACGCCGTGGCTGCTCGGCGGCGACTTCAAGCAGTTGCCGCTAGGCCAGTATCGCCGCCTGCCGCCTGCCCAGCGTGGCAGCTACGCCCCGGACAGCGACCTGCACCTGCTCTGGGACAAGTACCCGATGATCCCCAGCAATGCTGAAGCCAGCGGCGCCGAGCGTGCCCGCTGGCTGACCCACTTCCCCAACGACCCTGCCCTCAGCGGGCCTGATCGCAGTGTCGACTTCATCTTCCATAGCCCGCGCCTGCTGCGCTTGCAGGCCTATGTGCTGGGCAACGGCACCGAGCAGATTTCCGATCACCTGCCCGTACGCGCCGACCTCGCCCTGCCTGGGCTGCAGTTGCCCGTTCAGGGCAGATGAACAGCGCCAGGAAGGGCTTCAGGCTCCGTTGAGCAGAGCTCGCCACCTAAGGTGTGACACCGCCCGAAACCGTGCGGCCCACCCCTTAGACATTGCGAGGAACATGCCATGGACCAGAGCATCATTGCGACGTACGCCACTTCATTTCGCGCCCAGCTGTATCTGCACGAAGCGGGCAGAAATACTCCGCTGCGCTTGAGCCGGACAAGAGACAAGTTCTCCTGGGGCGTCACTCCGGAATACGATTGGCTGCAGACTGGCGGCGATGAACCATCGCTGGTCATCAGCTTCGATTACCACTCGATGGACGAAAACCGTCTGCATTACCACCTGCACATCCCTGGCCCGCCCAAAACCGCGACCGGGCCGCTGGTACCGCGCAGGCTGGATGCAAGCATGAATGGATACCTGGGCTTTTACTGGCGCGAGGAGGTAACCGACTACTGGAAAGTAGAACCTTTGCAGGAGATCAAAGGGGGCCTGCTCTGCCACCTGCGCGACCATCGCGGCTACAAGGTAGCAACTCTCCAAGACAATCCCCACCACAAGCCCGGCCGGTTCAACTATCTGAATGTCAGCGAAGGTGAGACCGCCACGTTCCTCCTGCAAAAAACCAGCTAGCCCTCACTGCTCAGGTCCCTCGCGGTTTGACCCGCGAGGTGGCCTGCGCGATCAGCGGATCATCAGGCCAGTAGTGCTTGGGATAACGGCCTTTAAGGTCTTTCTTCACCTCGGCATAAGTCATGCGCCAAAAGTTGGCCAGATCCTGGGTCACCTGCACTGGCCGGCGTGCCGGTGACAGCAGGTGCAGCTTGACCTGCTGGCGGCCCTGGGCGATGCGTGGGGTGTCGGCCAGACCGAACAGCTCTTGCAGGCGCACCGCCAGAATCGGCGGCGTCTCGCTGTAGTCCAGACGGATACTCGAGCCGGAGGGCACCTGCAGATGCTGCGGCGCCCACTCGTCCAGCCGCTGCGGCAGCGGCCAGGGCAGCAGGTTGCGCAGGATCGACGACAGGTCCAGTTGGGCAAAATGGCTGAGCCGCGAGACTTTGCCCAGATACGGCTGTAACCAATCTTCGAGGCTGTCGAGCAGGGCCTGCTCAGACAGATCGGGCCAGTCACTGGCGCCGTTCTGTGCCACATCAAGCTGTCGCAGCAAGGCCACCCGAGCTTGCCACTGGCGCAGCTCCGGGGTCCACGGCAACAAGGCCAGGCTCTTGCGTCGAACCAGCCCGAGCAGCGCCTGTGCGCGGGCTTCATCGTTGAGCCCCGGCAGGGCTTCACGGCTCAGCACCAGCTCACCGACCTTGCGCTGGCGCTCGGCGCGCAGGACCTGCTCACGCTCATCCCAGTCGAGCAGGTCGAGGGTTTGCACCTGCTCGGCGAGCACGCCGTCGAATAACTCAGGGTCAAACTCGGCAGCCAAATAGATCCGCTCTTCGCGCTGGCCCTGACGGCTGCCGAGGTCGGCAATCACCAGCCACGGGCACTTCATCAGCCCATCGACCTCGGCAAACAACGCTGCGCGACCATTGGCCAGGCGGTACTCGGCACCACCGTCACGGCGCTGCTGGGCGACCCGGTCTGGATACGCCAGCGCCAGCAGTGCACCGAGCCAGCGCGAGTGCTGCGGGTCGGCGACCGGCGTCTGCGCGCTGCCACGCAGCAGGCCACGGTATTGGCGCGCCAACTGGCGGGCGCGCTGCACGCCGCCTTGTGCACCGCGCACTGCTTTGCTCTGGCCGCTGAGCAGTGCCAGCCGGCTGTGCAGATCAGCGCCGCCACCGCGCTGGATGTCACGCTCGCCCAGCAGCGCGGCGACGTCACAGGCCATTTCGCTCAGGCCCAGTTGCTGACCGCGCAGCAACAGATGGGCGATCCGTGGATGCGCGGGCAGTTCGGCCATGGCCTGGCCATGACTACTCAGGTTGCTGCGGCTGGCCGGTTTGAAGGCGCCAAGCCGGGCCAGCAGGTCTTGCGACTGGGCGTAGGCAGCGGCAGGCGGCTGGTCGAGCCAGCTCAACTGGTCCGGGCTCACGCCCCAGCGCGCCAGTTGCAGCGCCAGCCCGGCCAGGTCGGCCTGGAGAATTTCTGCGGTGCCGTGGGCGGCCAGTTGTTCATGCTGCGCTTCGGACCACAGCCGGTAGCACACGCCCGGCTCCAGCCGCCCTGCCCGCCCGGCGCGCTGGGTGGCGCTGGCGCGGGAGATGCGCTGAGTGTCGAGGCGGGTCATGCCGCTGCCCGGGTCAAACCGCGGCACCCGCGCCAGGCCGGCGTCGATCACCACCCGCACGCCATCAATGGTCAGGCTGGTTTCGGCAATGTTGGTCGCCAGCACCACCTTGCGCTGGCCCTTGGCCGGCGGCTCGATGGCAGCACGCTGGGCGTTCAGGTCAAGCTCGCCGTGCAGCGGGCAGAGGATGATGTCGGAGCGCTCGCCGACGGCTTCCTGCAGGCTTTGATGGACTCGGCGGATCTCGGCCTGGCCGGGCAGAAACACCAGCAGGCTGCCGTTTTGATCGGCCAGCGCCTGCAGCACGCAGTCGACCACCCGCGGCTCGACGAACTCACCCGGCTGCATCGGCCGGCCCCACTGGACCGTTACCGGGTGCATGCGGCCCTGGCTGCTGACCACCGGAGCGTCGTCGAGCAGGCGCGACAAGCGCTCGCCTTCGAGGGTTGCCGACATCAGCAGGATCTTCAGCGCTGGCTCGTCGCGCAGCAGCGCCCGCCCGTTGAGGGTCAGCGCCAGCGCCAGATCGGCGTCCAGTGAGCGCTCGTGAAACTCGTCGAAAATCAACAAACCAACGCCATCCAGTGCCGGGTCGGACTGCAGCCGGCGGGTCAGGATGCCTTCGGTGACCACTTCGATGCGGGTGTTCGGCCCGACCTTGCTGTCCAGCCGAATCCGATAGCCGACCGTTTCTCCAACCTGCTCGCCCAGCTCGCTGGCGAGCCGCTCGGCTGCGGCCCGTGCGGCCAGCCGGCGTGGCTCGAGCATGATGATGCGCTGGCCGGCCAGCCACGGCTCGTCGAGCAGGGCCAGCGGCACACGGGTGGTCTTGCCGGCGCCAGGCGGCGCTTCCAGCACGGCTTCGTGGCGCGCGCTGAGCGCCTGGCGCAGGGCGGGTAGTACGGCATCGATTGGTAATGAAATCATGGTGGTCCTCGAACGAGGCGCCGAGTATAACGGCGAACCGGGCGAGGCCCGATAGGTCATACTATCGGCAGCAGGCCGCTGGCCTGTTTCGTTGCGATTTTCCATCGGAGATTTACATGCGCATTCATTCCCGCGTCATCGGTGGCGCCCTGGTTGCCACCCTGCTGACTCAGCTGACGGCCTGCGGCACGTTGTTCTATCCAGATCGCCGTGGCCAGATCGAAGGCAAGGTCGACCCGGTGATCGTCGCCCTCGATGCCATCGGCATTCTGTTCTACGTGATCCCGGGCCTGATCGCCTTTGGTGTCGACTTTGCCACTGGCGCGATCTACTACCCCGGCGGCACCACCGCCCAGGTCGACCCGGCCAAGCTCAAGCCGGCGGTGAATGCCGATGGCAGCATCGACAACAGCAAGCTGCAGGCTATTCTCGAAAGCGAACTGGGCCAGCGCCTGCCGCTCAACGACCCGCGCCTGATCCAGCACCGCGGCAGCGTCGAGCAGTTGGCCAGCTACGGTCTGATCCCGGCCGCCTGACACTTCGCAGGATGCTCAACGCATGACGCCTACTGCCGAACAGCAACGCTTGCTCCGCCTGGCCACTCGCGCATCGCTGGCGGTGGCCTGCATTCTGGTGGTGAGCAAGGCGATTGCCTGGTGGCTGAGCGACTCGGTCAGCCTGCTGGCAGGGCTGACCGACTCGGCACTGGACGCGGTGGCCTCGCTGCTCAACTTGCTGGCAGTGCACTACGCCCTGCGCCCGGCCGACGACGATCACCGCTTTGGCCATGGCAAGGCGGAAGCGCTGGCCGGCATGGCCCAGGCGTTGTTCATCGGCGCCAGCGCGGTGCTGATCGGGGTGCAGGCGGTCAGTCGCCTGCAATCACCGCAACCGCTGGGCGACACGGCGGCGGGGATTGGCGTGATGCTACTGTCGCTGGTGCTGACCGTGGCTCTGCTTGCGCTGCAGCGCAAGGTGATCAAGGCCACCGGCTCGACTGCGGTGCGCGCCGATTCCCTGCATTACCGCTCCGACCTGTTGCTCAATGGCAGCATCCTGCTGGCGCTGCTGCTGGCCGGTTATGGCTGGCCGCAGCTGGATGCGCTGTTCGGCTTGGGCATTGCGTTCTACATCCTCTGGAGTGCAGTGCAGATTGCTCGGGAAAGTACGGCGATCCTGATGGACAAGGAGCTGCCCGGCGATGTGGCCGAGCAGATGCTGGCGCTGGTCACAGCCATCCCCGGGGTGCTCGGCGCGCATGATCTGCGTACGCGCGTGTCCGGCAGCTACTGGTTTGTGCAACTGCACCTTGAGCTGCCCGGCACGCTGTCACTGCATGATGCCCACGCGCTGTGCGTGCAGGCCTCGGCAGTGATCCGCGAGCGCTACCCACAGGCGGATGTGATGGTGCATGCTGACCCGCTGTGATGTCAGTCAGGAAGCCGGGGGGCGCTCTGCGCCCCTTTCGCGACACAAGGTGAACTGGCCTAATGATTTTGTACACCTTCTTCGGGCGCTATG
>NZ_VXCX01000014.1:0-106017 GCF_052850745.1 Pseudomonas sp. 1121_17 | reverse complement strand
AGATTTCGGCGGCGAAGCTGAGATCTGGGGCCGCTGCGCAGCCCTTTCGCGACCGCTCCTACAGGCGCTGTGAGTCTGGAACCTATTGCTCATTACACCAGTCATTCTGCTCAAGTGAGGTGTGACCTGACGGATGTCGATAACGCTTCATCCCCACGCCCCCCCTGCGAGACTCAAACCTTGGACAACCACCGGCAAACCGGCTCTCATGATCGTGCGCTCGACTGGCTGAACTTCTTTCTGGCTGATGTTCGCGATGGCCTGGGGCCGTATCTGGCGATCTACCTGCTCGCCGTGCACCAATGGCAACCGGCGAGCATCGGCCTGGTCATGACCATCGCCGGGGTTACCGCGCTGCTGGCGCAGGCACCGGCCGGGGCATTGATCGACCGCACGCCAGCCAAACGTGCAGTGGTGGCGATTGCCGCGCTGCTGGTTACCGGTAGCTGCCTGTTGCTGCCGCTGATCTCATCGTTCGGGCTGGTGGCGTTGACCCAGACCATCAGCGCCATAGCAGGCTCGGTATTCGCCCCGGCGATCGCCGCCATCACTCTCGGCATCACCGGCCCGAAGGCATTTACCCGTCGCGTGGGCCGTAACGAGACCTTCAACCATGCCGGCAATGCGTTCTCGGCGTTGCTCGCCGGCGGCCTGGCCTATGTATATGGGCCGGTGGTGGTGTTCTACCTGATGGCCGCGTTGACAATCGCCAGCATCATTGCCGTCAAACGAGTTCCGCCAGCAGCCATCGACCACCAGTTGGCCCGTGGCCTGTCCCACACGCCAACCGGCGACACCCAGCCAGCCGGACTGAGCCTGCTGCTGCACAACCGCACACTGCTGCTGTTCGCCGTGTGCTGCGCGCTTTTCCATCTGGCCAACGCAGCAATGCTGCCGCTGGTAAGCCAGAAGCTGGCCCAGGTGGACCTGCGCCTGGCCACACCGCTGACCTCAGCCTGCATTGTCGCGGCGCAACTGGTGATGGTGCCGATGGCACTACTGGTTGGCGCCAAGGCCGAGCAGTGGGGGCGCAAGCCGTTTCTGCTGGTGGGATTCTTGATCCTGCCTCTACGAGGCGCGCTATACGTCCTCTCGGACAATCCCTTCTGGCTGGTCGGCGTGCAGCTGCTCGACGGCATCGGCGCGGGGATCTTCGGCGCGCTGTTCCCGATCGTGGTCAAGGACCTGACCGAGGGTACCGGGCGCTTCAATGTCAGCCTCGGCGCATTGACCGCGGTGTTCAGCCTCGGCGCTGCACTAAGCCCGGGAATCGCTGGTTTGGTGGTACAGTCGGCCGGTTATGACGCAGCCTTCCTGACCCTGGCTGGCATCGCCGCTGCGGCGTTCGTGCTGGTACTGGTCGCGCTGCCGGAAACCTCCTCCCGCTCGGCCGAAGCGCCGACGGTCGTCCCTACTGTGGCAGGAAGCTGAATCCACCATGCCTGTTGTAGATACTGCTCTGATCATCTGGTTGGTGGCGGCCCTCGCCACTTGTGGCGTCATCCTGCGTCCCTGGCGCATCCCCGAATACGTCTGGGCCATGGGTGGCGCGCTGCTGCTCACCATGCTCGGCCTGATTGCGCCACAAAAAGCCTTGGCTGCGATGGCCGAAGGCGGCGACGTATACCTGTTTCTGATCGGCATGATGGTACTGGCCGAACTGGCGCGCCAGGAAGGCTTGTTCGATTGGCTGGCGCGCTATGCCGTAAGCCACGCCCGCGGCTCCGGGCAGCGCTTGTTCGACCTGGTCTTTCTGGTCGGCACCCTAGTCACCGTATTCCTCTCCAACGATGCCACCGCCGTGGTGTTGACCCCGGCGGTGTATGCGGCGTGCAAGGCGGCCAAAGCCGAGCCCCTGCCCTATCTGTTCATCTGCGCATTCATCGCCAACGCCGCGAGCTTCGTCCTGCCGATTTCCAACCCGGCCAACCTGGTGGTCTTCGGTAGCCAGATGCCGCCGTTGCTGGAGTGGCTGAGGCAGTTCAGCCTGCCTTCGCTGGCAGCGATCAGCCTGACCTACATAGTGCTGCGCCTGACCCAGCGTAAACAGATCATGAAGCCACTGGCGCTGACCGTCGACTCGCAGCCGCTGACTCCCGGGGCCAAGCTGTGCGCGCTGGGCATTGTCCTGACCGGGGCGCTGCTGCTGACCGCCTCGGCGCTGGACACTGCGCTGGGCCTGCCAACCTTTTGCGCTGGCCTGACCACCACCGCCTTGATTCACCTGAGCCAGCGCCGCAGCCCGATGCCGGTGCTGCGCCATGTCGCGTGGGGCGTACTGCCTTTGGTGGCCGGTTTGTTCGTGCTGGTCGAAGCCTTGGCCCAGACCGGCGTCATCGATCATCTCGCGCATGCCCTGGCGGCACTCGCCGAACAGTCGCCAGCGCAAGCCAGTTGGGCTGCCGGGCTCGGTGTGGCGATTGCCAGTAACCTGATGAACAACCTGCCCAGCGGGCTGATCGCAGGCTCGATGGGGCACATTGTGCAGTTGCCTGGGCAAACCACGGCGGCGCTGCTGATCGGCGTCGACCTGGGTCCCAATCTGTCGATCACCGGCTCACTGGCGACCCTGCTGTGGCTGGTAGCCATCCGCCGTGAGGGGGAGAATGTCAGCGCCTGGCGCTTCCTGCGGCTGGGCTTGCTGGTCATGCCGCCGGCATTGGCGGCTGCGCTGTGGGCCGTGACATTTTGAACAGGCGCTGGCGTAAGCCGCAGCGCCCAGCGCGAGGATAATGCATGCTTTACGTTGTCATGCTCGGCGGGCGCCACCCGCGCGCCAGCATCGAAGTCCACGATGTAGTCTTTGCCCAGGGCGACTCGCTCGAGCAGCTCTACCCTGAACTACGCAATGCCTGGTTCGGCAGCCTGAAAGGGCTGCACGTCGACTCCTGGCTGGAAGTGCACGGCATCGACAATTACCGCGTCGAGTTCAGCCAGGCAGCGCCGCAACCCGGGGCACTGCGCTTGTTCTTCCTCAATCTGGGCGGTTACGAGCGGCAGGTGTTCGGCGAAGCGCACCGTTATCTGTTGGTGGCTGCCAGGGACAAAGCCGAGGCCAAGCAGTTGGGTAAACAGCGCATGGCCGCTGGCTGGTTGAAGCCGCATACCGACGCAATACTCGACGTTGATGATTGCCTGCCGATCGATCTGCTGGCTGGGCGCTATGTGCATCTGGTCGAGGGCGAGCATCAGGGCATTCGCCAGCGCAGCGACTACATCCTTATCTAAGCCACCCGCTCAGGGCCGGCGGCGCAGATAGCTTTCCAGCGGGTCTTTGCTCAACCCTTCCTGCGCCTGTGCGACCGAGGCGATAAACAGCGAGAACAGCTCGGACTGCTTGCCGATGTCGAGCTTGGCGTACAAGTGTTTGCGATGGGTCTTGACCGTGTCCTCGCTGATACCGAGTCGCTCTGCCAATGAGCGTATAGAGTGCCCACGCAGCATGTACTGCGCGACCAGGCATTCCCGCTCGGTCAGCAACGACGAGCCAAACTTCACCAACGCTGCATTGATCTGCCGCCCCAGCGCACTCTCGAAACGCCCACCAAGCATGTGCGCATCCAGGTCGCCCCAATGCCGACGCACCACCGCCAGCACCCACGGTGCGATGCGCTTGAGTTCGGCAACTTGCTGCCTGCTCAATCGCGAGGTGCTGGCCAGCGCAACGGCGATGGTCAGCTTCGGCCCGAGTGGCACCAGGTAATTGATCTCTTCCTCCAGCCGCGCATGCTGATAAAACAACAGGTAGTACTCACTGCGCTTGAAGTGGTCCGGCGCGACATCGCTGAGGCGATAGCAGCCGGGCGCAATGCCCTCCAGGCTCGCGCGGTAGAACGGGCACAGTAGATAGAAGCCTTCCAGATACTTGCGCACGTTACCCTCAGGCATCCACGGCCCCTCATCGTCGCGCTCGAACAGCGTCGACGGCAGGCCTTCATGGGGAAACAGAAACACCGTGATGGCATTGGCCGGCGCCAGCAGGATCAGCGCTGAATACAGCGACTCGACAAAGGCCGAGGTGCCGATGCAATCGGTCACCTGTGCCATGTGCTGAAACCACTGTTCGGATCCAAGCCGGTCTGTACTCATCACGGGCGTCTCATGTGCGCCTTGGGTCAGCGCTTAACGCAGCTGGAACCAGGTAGTTTTCAGGTGGGTGTACTTGTCGAACGAATGCAGCGACAGGTCACGACCAAAGCCGGACTGCTTGCCGCCACCGAACGGCACGCTGACATCCAGCGCGTCCATGGTGTTGACCGACACCGTACCAGCCTTCAGCGCCCTGGCAACCCGGTGCGCGCGGTTGAGGTCGTCGCTCCACACCGAGGCCGCCAGGCCGTAGACACTGTTATTGGCCAGCGCTACCGCCTGCACCTCATCGTCAAAGGCGGTGACGGCCAGCACTGGGCCGAAAATCTCTTCACGGGCCAGCTTGCTGCCCGGTTTTACCTCGGTAAATACAGTGGGCTGGATAAAGTTGGATGAGCCATTGAACGTCAGTTGCTGGCCTCCGCAACGCAGCTGCGCGCCCTCCTCCTGCGCTTGCCCGATAGCACGCATGATCCGCGCGGTTTGCTCGCTGTCGACAATGGCCCCGGCGGCACTCGCCGGGTTGAGCGGATCACCCGGCAGCCACGCCTGCGCCTTCGCAATCACCCGCTCGACGAACTCGTCGTGAATAGCTCTCTGCACGTACAACCGTGAATTGGCCGAGCACACTTCGCCTTGATTGAAGAAGATCCCGAACGCAGCTTTTTCAGCTGCCAGATCGAGATTCTGGCAGTCGGCAAACACCAGATTCGGGCTTTTGCCACCGCACTCCAGCCAGACCTGCTTGAGGTTGGACTGGGCCGAGTACTGCATGAAGTACTTGCCCACCTGAGTCGAGCCGGTGAACACCAGGCAATCGACATCCGGGTGCAGCCCCAAGGCTTTGCCGGCTTGCTCGCCGAGGCCCGGGACAACGTTGAGCACCCCTTCTGGAATGCCCGCCTCCAGCGCCAGCTGGCCTAAACGCAAGGCGGAAAACGGCGACTGCTCGGCTGGCTTCAACACCACGCTGTTCCCGGCAGCCAGTGCCGGCGCCAGCTTCCAGGCCGCCATGTCCAGGGGGAAGTTCCACGGCACCACCGCAGCGATCACGCCCAGTGGCTCGCGGGTGATGGTGGCCAGCGTGTTGGCAGCCGTCGGCGCGACCTGATCGTAGAGTTTGTCCAGCGCCTCGCCATACCAGGCGAACACTCCGGCTGCGCCCGGCACATCAATGTTGTAGGCGTCCATCACCGGCTTGCCCATGTTCAGCGAGTCGAGCAAGGCCAACTCCTCACGGTGCACCAGCAGCAGTTCGGCCAGTTTCAGCAGGATCTTCTTGCGCTCACCTGGCGCCATGCGTGCCCACGGCCCCTGGTCGAAGGCCTGGCGCGCAGAACGCACTGCCAGGTCCACTTCACGCTCACCGCAGGCTGCAACCTGCGCCAACTCCTGATTGGTTGCGGGGTTGATAGCGGTAAAAGTCGCCCCTGTAGACGACTGCACCGCCCGGCCGCCGATGAGCGCGGTGTCGATGAAGGTTTGGCGCTGGGCCCGCTGTTGCCAGTAGTTGAGGTCGAACACGCTGCACTCCTCTTGCGACCGTTTGCCGGTCCGTTGTTATTGACTGGAGACAATCGTGCGCCACTCGCAGCGGCAGGCAAATTCGCAAAAATGTGGTCCGGACCCATGAAAAAGCTCTGCAGCCACACCAGTTCGCAGCTCACCCCAAAGGGTGATTTCGGTGGTTTTCGAGGTGTGGGAGCATTTCCGGGACTTCAGTTGCATCCGCCCTGCGCGACTCCCAAAAAAGAGAACAAACGTCATGAACGCACCCTTCATCCCGCAACGAAACACCCAGGACTATCAAAAGGCCGACGCGGCCCACCACATCCATGCGTTTCTCGATCAAAAGGCCCTCAACGCCGAAGGGCCGCGAGTGATGGTCCGCGGCGAGCGTTTGAATTTGTGGGACAACGACGGCAACCGTTATCTGGATGGCATGTCCGGCTTGTGGTGCACGCAACTGGGCTACGGCCGCAAGGACCTGACCAGCGCCGCTGCCGCGCAGATGGATCAGTTGGCGTACTACAACATGTTCTTTCACACCACTCACCCGGCGGTAATCGAGCTGTCCGAACTGCTCTTCAGCCTACTGCCGGGCCATTACAGCCACGCGATCTACACCAACTCCGGCTCCGAAGCCAACGAAGTGCTGATCCGCACCGTGCGCCGTTACTGGCAGGTGCTGGGCAAGCCGCAGAAGAAGGTCATGATCGGCCGCTGGAATGGTTACCACGGCTCGACCCTGGCCGCCACCGCACTGGGCGGGATGAAGTTCATGCATGAGATGGGCGGGATGATCCCCGACATCGCCCACATCGACGAGCCGTACTGGTACGCCAACGGCGGCGAGCTGACCCCCGCCGAATTCGGCCGACGCTGCGCGCTGCAGCTTGAAGAAAAAATCCTCGAACTGGGCGCGGACAACGTCGCTGGTTTCATTGCCGAGCCGTTCCAGGGCGCCGGCGGCATGATCTTCCCGGCTGAAAGCTACTGGCCCGAGATCCAGCGCATCTGCCGCCAGTACAACGTGCTGCTGTGCGCCGATGAGGTGATCGGCGGCTTTGGCCGCACCGGCGAATGGTTCGCCCACCAGCACTTCGGCTTCGAGCCCGACACCCTGTCGATCGCCAAGGGCCTGACCAGCGGCTATATCCCCATGGGCGGGCTGGTGTTGAGCAAGCGCATCGCCGAGGCGCTGGTCGAGCGCGGCGGTGTATTTGCCCACGGCCTGACTTACTCCGGCCACCCCGTTGCGGCGGCAGTGGCGGTGGCCAACCTCAAGGCCTTGCGTGACGAAGGCATCGTGCGCCGGGTCAAGGACGACACCGGTCCTTATCTGCAGCAACTCCTGCACGAGGCGTTTGCCGCTCACCCGCTTATTGGAGAGATTCAGGGCACTGGCCTGCTGGCGGCGTTGCAGTTCGCCGAGGACAAACCAACCCGCAAACGCTTCGCCCATGAAAACGACCTGGCCTGGCAGTGCCGCACCTATGGCTTTGAGGAAGGCGTGATCATCCGCTCGACCCTGGGCCGCATGATCATGGCCCCGGCGCTGATCGCCAGCCGCAGCGAGCTTGATGAGCTGGTCGAAAAAACCCGCCTGGCCGTCGACCGCACCGCGCGCAGCATCGGCCGCCTCTGACCCGAGCGCAACGCCCAGCCCGATCCGGCTGGGCGCCTTGCGTGCAGCGCTGCGCACCCTCTCGACACGGCTTCATCATCGGTAGCGAGTACACCTCGCCTACTGCAGCGTCCTGTATTCGCCTTCCAGGAGTTCGCAATGACTATAACAACAAGCTCAGCCGACACTCACTGTGCGCAAGCCCCGGCGTCTCGCCGCTTTCGCCAATCCATGGGCCTACCCGCGCTGGTGCTGTTCGGCCTGGCCTACATGGTCCCGCTGGCCGTGTTCACCACCTATGGCCTGGTCACCCAGATGACCAAAGGGCACTTGCCCACGGCCTACCTGCTGACCCTCGGCGCGATGTTGCTGACCGCTTACAGCTACGGCCGCATGGTCCAGGCCCATCCCTATTCTGGCTCGGTGTACAGCTACACCCGTAAAGCCTTCGGCAGCTACTTCGGCTTCATGGCCGGCTGGACTTTGCTGCTCGACTACATCTTCCTGCCGCTGCTCAGCTACCTGCTGATCGGCATCTACATGTCTGAGTACTTCCCGGCAGTGCCGGCCTGGGTCTGGGTGCTCGGCTCGATCAGCCTGGTGACCTTTCTCAACCTGATCGGCATCGAGTCGATTACTCGGGTCAACTGGATTCTGGTAGTGGTGCAGTTGGTGTTCATCGTGGTCTTCGTGGCGCTGTCGGTCAGCAGCCTGAGTGGCCAGGGCGAGCCAGTGTCGCTGTTCAAGCCGTTCTACCACGACGGTTTCAGTGTGCCGCTGGTGATGACCGGCGCGGCCGTGCTGTGCCTGTCATTCCTCGGCTTCGATGCGGTTTCAACCATGGCTGAGGAAACCAGCAACCCGCAGTACCGCATCCCGCTGGCGATCATGGTGGTGTCGCTGGTGGGCGGCCTGCTGTTCTTGCTGGTGTCCTATTTTGCCCAGCAGGTGTTCCCCGACTGGGCCAGCTTCGCCGACCCCGACTCGGCCTCGGTGGATGTCATGCGCCGGGTCGGCGGCGAGCTGCTGGTCAGCGCCTTCACTGCCACCTATGTCGCCGGCTGCTTTGCCTCGGCGATGGTGTCCCAGGCCAGCGTGTCGCGGGTGCTGTTCGCCATGGGCCGCGACGGCGCGCTGCCGCGGGTGTTCGGCCAGTTGCGCACGAAAAAGCGGGTGCCGGCCAGCGCCATTCTGCTGGTCAGTGTGATGTCGTTACTGGCACTGGTGCTGACCCTGGACACGGTGGCCAACATGATCAGCTTCGGCGCGCTGTTTGCCTTCTCGGCGGTGAACCTGGCGGTGGTCAAGCACTACCTGGTCGACCAGCAACTGCGCGGACCGCGCAATTACCTGCTGTATGGGGCCATTCCGGCATTGGGTTTTCTCAGTACCTTGTGGCTGTGGAGCAGCCTGTCGAGCATGTCATTCACGATCGGCTTGAGCTGGATGGGGTTGGGCTTGCTGTGCCTGCTTGGGCTGACTCGGGCGTTCCAGGTTAAGCTGCCGGAGTTGCAGCTGGCTGAGTGACCAGCGAACAGCGCGGCAGCGCTGTTCAGGTTGGCCTACGGCAAAGCCGTCAGCGAGTGACCGCAGCCTTGCTCCCCAAGGCGCGCGCATCGGTGTTTTTGAACCCATTAAGCAGCGCATGCGCAGCAAGACCAATCAGCAAGCCCCAGAACGCACCGCCGATACCCAGCAAGGTAATGTTGGCGGCAGCGGCCAGAAAGGTGATCAACGCCGCTTCACGGGTTTTCGCATCGGCGGTCGCGCTGGCCAGGCTGCCGCCGATGGTGCCCAGCAAGGCCAGCCCGGCCAGGGTGGTGATGAAGCTTGCCGGCAAGGCCATGAACAGCGCCGCCAGGGTCGCCCCGAACACCCCTACCAACACATACAGCAAACCAGCGGCAATGCCGGCGATCCAGCGCTTGGACGGCTGTTCGTGGGCTTCCTTGCCGGTGCAAATGGCTGCAGTGATCGCTGCCAGGTTGAACGCATGCGAGCCGAACGGCGCCATCAACAGCGAACCCAGCCCGGTCACCGTCACGATGGGGCTGGCGCTAGTGTCGTAGCCATCGTTGCGCAGCACCAGCATGCCCGGCATGTACTGCCCGGTCAGGGTGATCAGAAATAGCGGCAAAGCCACACTCAGCAGCGCATTGAGCGAGAACTGCGGCGCGGTGAACACCGGCTCGGTCAGTTGCCAGTGCAGGCCGGACAGGTCAAGCCGGCCCTGCACCAGCAAAAAGCTCAACCCCAGCAGCAGAATGCCGGCCACTGCATAACGCGCAGTGAAGCGCTTGAGCAGCAGGTAGCAGCCAATCAGCAGCCCGGCCAGCAGCGGATCGATGCTGACGCTGCTGAACGCACCAATGCCAAACTGCAGCAAAATCCCGGCCAGCAGCCCTGCTGCTACTCCTGGTGGAATCAACGCGATGACCTTGTCGAACCAGCCGGAACAGCCCAGCAGCACGAAGGCCGCGGCACAGACCATGTAGGCGCCTACCGCTTCGGCATAAGTCGTAGTTGCCAGCGCAACGACCAGAAACGCCGCAGCCGGGGTCGACCAGGCGGTGATGATCGGTGCGCGATAGCGCCAGCTCAGGTACATCCCGGTAATGCCCACGCCAATCGACACCGACCAGACCCACGAGGCCGTCAGCTCAGGGCTCAGGCCGGCCACCTTGGCCGCCTGGAACACCAGGATGAAGGTGCCGCCATAGTTGACGATGACCGATACCAGACCGGCGATGATCGGGTGCAGCAGATCGCTCGGGCGCAGCGACCAGCGAGAGGCATTGAGTGACATGGTGAACAAGCTCCAGGCAGTGGCGAGGCGCAGAGTCTACGGATAGACTGGCCTGCCGCTTCAGGCCAATTCATGCAGTCAGGGCAGACCACATGGCAAAAACGTTCGAACTCGAAACTCTGCAGATGCGCTTGGCCGACAGCGAATTTGCCACTCTCGATCTGCACCAGCGAATCCAGCGCGCACTGCGTGCACTGATTCTCGAAGGCTCGCTGAGTGCCGGCCTGAAGCTGCCCGCCACGCGAGTGCTGGCGCGCTCGCTCGGCGTGGCCCGCGACACCGTCGAAAACGCCTATGTGCAGTTGCAGCGCGATGGCTACATCAACCGCCGCGGCGGCGCCGGCAGCTACGTCGCGCAAACCCTGGGCAGCGAGTTGCATGGCGCCGCTCGCCGGCGCATGCAGCAACGCGACGCACGCCGTGCTCAAGCCGCCACGCAAGCGGCCGGGCTGAGCCAGCGCGGCCAGCAGATCCTCGCTAGCGGCGGCATCCATGACCAGCAGGCGATCAAGGCCTTCGCTACAGGCCTGCCGGAAACCCGCAGCTTCCCCACTGAGACCTGGGAGCGCCTGCAACGCCAGGTCATGAAGGACTACCGCGGCAACGTCTTGCTGCATGGTGACCCGCAGGGTGCCGAGCCGCTGCGCAAGGCCATCGCCACGTACCTCAACCTTGAGCGCGGCGCCAACTGCAAGCCCGAGCAAATTCTGGTGCTGAGCAGTACCCGCCAAGCGTTGTTCCTGTGCGCGCAGTTGCTGGTAGACGCGGGCAAACCCATCCTGCTGGAGAACCCCGGCTATTTTGGCGCGAAAAAAGCTTTCGAAGCGGCCGAGGCCAAGGTCGTGCCGATCGACGTCGATGAACAAGGCGTGCGCATCGACCTGCTGCGTGCCGATCGCAGCGGTGCCAATTGCCTGTACGTGACGCCGTCGCATCAATACCCCACCGGCGCCACCCTGCCGCTGGCGCGCCGGCTGGAGCTGCTCGGCTGGGCGGCCGAGCACGGCAAATGGATCATTGAGGACGACTACGACAGCGAGTTTCACTACGACGGGCTGCCCACCGCCTGCATGCAAGGGCTGGACCGCTACCAGCGCTCGATCTACCTCGGCACCTTCAGCAAGACCCTGTTCCCCGGCCTGCGCATGGGCTACATGATCCTGCCCGAACAACTGGTGCAGCCGTTTGCCTGCGCCCGCAGCATCATCGACGGGCATACCCCGCAGATCCTGCAACTGACCCTGGCGCGCTTCATGGAAGACGGCCATTACAACGCCCACGTGCGCGCCATGCGCAAACTCTACAGCCGGCGCCGCCTGTACATGCTCGATGCCATCGCCAGGTACCTGCCAGGCATTGCCACCGCCCTGCACCCGCAAGGCGGGCTGCAGATTCCCTGCCTGCTCGAGGCGGGCTGGAGCGAGCAGGACACCATCCGCGTAGCGGCCAGCGCCGGCGTGCAGTTGCCTGGCCTGAGCCGGCTCTACGCGGGCGAGCACAAGCAGCAAGGCTGGCTGCTAGGTTACTCGTCCCTGACCGAGCATGAAATCGAGACGGCCATGTCTTGTTTGGCCAAGGCTTTGAGAAGCCAATAAGCCTGCCGCCAAGCCCGGAGTGGTCTGGTTATTCGGCTGAAATCGGACTGCCAGACGCGACCACAAGCTGATTAACATGCGTGCCCAACGGCGCTGCTCAGCGCAGCATTGACTTGAGCAGCAGAGGCGCTTGCGCAAGGCATCGACCCGGCGCACATGGGCAAGGCTTTTTCGGTACACACCCTTGGCGGTGTTAAAGACGCTCAAGGCCAGGCCAAGCTCGACTTAGCCGACACCAAACAGCTGTGGCAACACCTGGAACAGCTCCGCCAGCGCCATGATGTCAGGTGGCTGACCCAGTGCGCTGTGGCTACCTGGGGCAGAAGTCCGATACCGGGTGATGACCCTGTTGCAAGAGGCCTCGATCAGACGAGCACGCCATGCAGTAGCAGTGCAGCAAGCCGTGCCCTGATGAGTCACATGAATGAATATTCATGCAAGGCTGCGGCTCAGTGCTGCCGGGGCTGACGGGCCATCCGGGCAGGCTCGCCGGGGGCGGTTTGCTTGAGCAGCAGCGGGTGCTTGCGTAGCATCGCCGACCCGGTGACCTCTCCACCCCGAAGAACGCGCATGCCCCAACCCATCCCCCTCAAGGATCACGAACAGGAAAAGCAGCTGGTCAACCGCCGCCTGTTGGTCTGCGCCGTGCTGACCTGCAGCCTCGTTGCGGTGCTGATCGCTCGCCTGTACGTGCTGCAGGTGCTGCAGCACGACCAGCAGAGCGCCGTTTCCGAAAACAACCGCGTGCACGTCCTGCCGATCGCGCCCGAGCGCGGCCTGATCTACGACCGCAACGGCGTCGTGCTGGCCGACAACAAGCCCAGCTTCAACCTGACCATGACCCGCGAGCGCGCTGGCGATTCAGCCAAGGTGCTCGACAGTCTGACGCAGATCCTCGGCCTGGCCGACGACGACCGTCAGCAGTTCAACAAGGATCTGCGCCGTGGGCGTAAACCGTTCGAACCGGTGACCTTGATGGTGGGCCTGAGCGAAGAACAGATCGCTCTGATTGCCGTCAATCAGTTCCGCCTGCCGGGGCTTGATGTAGAGCCGCAGTTTATCCGTGAGTACCCGCTCAATGAGCACTTTGCGCACTCGGTGGGCTATGTCGGCCGGATCAACGAGAAGGAAGCCAAGACCCTCGACAGCACCGAGTACCGCGGTACCCAGTCGATCGGCAAGACTGGCGTCGAGCGCTTCTACGAGGATCGGTTGCACGGCCATGTCGGCTACGAAGAGGTCGAGACCAACGCCCAGGGCCGGGTCATGCGCGTGCTCCGCCATCAGGACCCGATCCCGGGCAAGGACATCATCCTCAGCCTTGACGTGCAGCTGCAGCAGGCCGCCGAAAAAGCCCTGGGCGATCGCCGTGGCTCGGTGGTGGCGCTCGACCCCGCCACCGGCGATGTGCTGGCGATGGTCAGCAACCCAAGCTTTGATCCTAACCTGTTCGTCAAAGGCATCAGCTTCAAGCAATACGCCGCGCTGCGCGATTCGATCGACCGGCCGCTGTTCAACCGGGTGCTGCGCGGTTTGTATGCGCCGGGTTCGACGATCAAACCGGAGGTGGCCATCGCCGGCCTCGACAGCGGCGTAATGACGCCCGCCAACCGGGTGTTCGACCCCGGCTACTACGAGCTGCCCAACTACGACCACAAGTACCGCAACTGGAACCGCAGCGGCGATGGCTGGGTAGACATGTACACCGCGATCATGCGCTCCAACGACACCTACTTCTATGACCTCGCGCACAAGCTGGGCATCGACCGCCTGCATGACTACATGGCCGAGTTCGGCCTCGGCCAGAAGGTCTCCCTGGACATGTTCGAGGAAGCCGCCGGGCTGATGCCGTCGCAGCAATGGAAGCGCGCGACTCGCCGTCAGGCGTGGTTCCCCGGTGAAACGCTGATCCTGGGGATTGGCCAGGGCTACATGCAGGTCACCCCGTTGCAGCTGGCCCAGGCCACCAGCCTGCTCGCCAGCAAAGGCGTGTGGCACCGCCCGCACCTGGCCCGGAGCATTGGTGGCGAGCCGCCGCGGGATCCGCACCCGATGCCGGATATCGTCCTGCACGACAAGCGCGCGTGGGACCAAGTCAGCCAGGGCATGCAGATGGTCATGCACGACCCGCGCGGCATCGCCCGCGCCTCGGCGGCTGGCGCCCAGTACCGGATTGCCGGCAAGAGCGGTACCGCGCAGGTAGTGGCGATTCGTCAGGGCGAGCGCTACGACCGCAACAAGACCCTGGAGCGGCACCGCGACAATGCCTTGTTCGTCGGTTTCGCCCCTGCCGAGCATCCCTCGATTGTGGTGGCGGTGATGATCGAAAATGGCGAAGCCGGCGGCCGCGTCGCCGGGCCGGTGGTGCGCGAGGTGATGGATGCCTGGCTGCTGGACAGCCAGGGCCATCTGAAGCCCGAATATGCCGGTGGTGAGCACGCTTCGCCGCATTCCTGACTCGCTGCGCAGACGGCCACGCATACAGAACCCCTTTAAAGGAATAAGAGTATTCTTTCTTATTCCTTTTTAAATAAACCCAGTTCTTCTATAACTGTCTGCACTGTACAGCCGCCAACAGCTGGCCAACTGTCTGCAGCGCAGCACCCCATCAACAGCAAGCCCCAACAGCCTCGACGATTGCTCAAGCAAAGTCCCCCACTCAATTGACCTGGAGACTCGCACATGAGCAACCCGCTCGACAACGCTGCCCTGGCCGGCGGTATTGCCCACCCCGCTCGCTCTTCGGCCCTTGGCATTGCCCGCGAGCTGGCTGAGCAGTTTGCTCAAACCGCAGTCGAGCGCGACGAACGCGGCGGCACGCCCAAGCGCGAGCGTGACGCCCTGCGCAGCAGTGGCCTGCTCGCGCTGACCATCCCCACCGCCTATGGCGGCCAGGGCGCCAACTGGCGCGAAACGCTCGAAGTGGTGCGCGAATTCGCCCGGGTCGATAGCTCGATTGCCCATGTGTTCGGCTTCCATCACTTGATGCTGGCCACCGTGCGCCTGTTCTCGCGCCCCGAGCAATGGCAACCATGGTTCGAGCAGACGGCGCGCAAGCATTGGTTCTGGGGCAACGCCCTCAACCCTCTGGACACCCGCACCGTGGTCAAGCACTTCGACGGCTGGTGCGAGTTCTCCGGGCAAAAGAGCTTCTGTTCCGGCGCCAGCGATTCTGAGATGCTGATCGCATCGGCCGTGGACGAACGTGCCGGCGGCAAGCTATTGATCGCGGCCATCCCAAGCGCCCGCACCGGCATCAGCCTGCACAACGACTGGAACAACATTGGCCAACGCCAGACCGACAGCGGCAGCGCCACCTTCGAACGGGTGCGGGTCGAGCAAGACGAACTACTGCTCGACCCTGGCCCGCTGAGCACGCCATTCGCTGCATTGCGCCCGCTGATTGCTCAGTTGCACTTCGCCAACCTGTTCCTCGGCATCGCCGAAGGCGCCTTTGCAGAAGCGCGCCAGTACAGCTTCAAGGAAAGCCGCCCCTGGTTCCGCTCCAGCGCGGCACAGGTCAGCGAAGACCCTTATGTGCTGCGCCATTATGGCGAGTTCTGGGTGGGCCTGGAAAGCGTGCGCTTGCTGATCGAACGCGCCGCCGACCAGCTCGATGCTGCCTGGCAGCAGGAGCATGCGTTGAGTGCAGAGCAACGCGGCGACCTCGCCCTGGCCATCGGCACCGCCAAGGTCGCGGCAACCCGCCACGGCCTGGATATCTGCAACCGCCTGTTCGAAGTCACCGGTGCCCGCGCCACCCATGCCTCACTGCGCTTCGACCGGCATTGGCGCAACCTGCGCACGCAAACCCTGCACGACCCCGTGGATTACCGCATCCACGAGCTCGGCGAGTGGGCTCTCAACGGCAAGCGCCCTGTCCCGTCCTTCTATTCCTAAAGGCACGCCCATGCAATTGCTCACCCTCCCCCCGTCACCGTCACTGGCCACCTCGATCCGGGCGACTGCGCAGGTCTTCGAAGACCCCAGGTCGCAGGCGCTGCTGGCCCACTTGCAACAGGTTGCGCCAAGTGAGGCCAGCGTGCTGATCATCGGCGAGACCGGCACGGGCAAGGAGTTGGTGGCGCGCCATATCCACGACCTTAGCAGGCGTCGCAACGGGCCGTTCATCGCGGTCAACTGCGGGGCGTTTTCCGAGTCGCTGGTCGAGGCCGAGTTGTTCGGCCACGAGAAAGGTGCCTTTACTGGCGCGCTCGCCGCCAAGGCCGGCTGGTTCGAGGAAGCCAATGGCGGCACGCTGTTTCTCGACGAGATCGGCGACCTGCCCTTGCCGATCCAGGTCAAGCTGCTGCGCGTATTGCAGGAGCGCGAGGTGGTCAGGCTAGGCTCGCGCAAGAGCATCCCGATCAATGTGCGGGTGCTGGCAGCCACCAACGTGCAGCTGGAAAAAGCCATCAATGCCGGGCATTTTCGTGAAGACCTGTACTATCGCCTGAGCGTAGTGACGCTGTCGCTGCACCCTCTGCGCGATCGCCCCGGCGATATCATGCCGCTGGTGCGCCACTTCATCCGCCGCTACAGCGAACGCTTGGGTTATGGCCCGGTCGAGCTCAGCCCACGCGCGCAGGCCAAGCTGGTCGAATACAGCTGGCCGGGCAATATTCGCGAGCTGGAAAACGTCATCCATCACAGCCTGCTGACCTGCGGCAACGGTGAAATCCAGGCGCAGGATCTGCGCATGTCCAACCTGCGCCTGGAGCGCCAGGAGGATGCCGCCGCCAGCCATGGTGGTTCGGCAGAAGAGCTGCTGGAGCAAGCGTTCAGCCGGCTGTTTGAGGAGCAGTCCGGTGAGTTGTTCGAGAAAGTCGAGAACGCCCTGCTGCGTTCGGCGTATCACTTCTGTCACTACAACCAGGTGCATACCGCGCAGTTGCTGGGGCTGTCGCGCAATGTCACGCGCACCCGCTTGATCGCGATTGGCGAACTGGTGGTGAACAAGCGCCGCAATCAGGAGGAAAGCGTGCATAGCCGGGTGGTGGGTTTGTCCATCTGACCTGCAGCCCTGCTTGCAGCCAGGGTCAGTCTGGGCTGACCCGCACGAGGGAACGACGGACCTTGTCCAGCAGCTCGCCAATCTGGAACGGCTTGATCAGCATATCCATGCCCGAGCCGAGAAACGCCTGCCGATCCAGCGCGGTCTCGGCGTAGCCGGTCATGAACAGCACCGGTAAGCCTGGCCGGTAAACCCGGGCCATATCAGCCAGCTCGCGACCGCTGATACCCGGTAGGCCGACGTCGGTGAGAAGCAGTTCGATACTGCTGTCGTTGCGCAGATGGTCCAGCGCCTGCTCGATGGTTTCCGCCAAGGTATAGCGGTAGCCAGCGTCAGCCATCACCTCAGCCACCGACAGGCGTACCGAAGCCATGTCCTCGACGATCAGCACGTGCTCACCTGCGCCTCTTTGATCGACGTGGGCCACCAGCGCCTCGCTGACCGCTTCGCGGTTGCTGGCAGGCAACAGCAGGGTCACTTCCGTGCCCTGCCCCTGGGCACTGCGCAACGCGACATGGCCACCGGACTGGCGAGCGAAGCCGTAGATGGTCGACAGACCAAGGCCGGTGCCCTGCCCCAAAGGTTTGGTGGTGAAGAATGGGTCGAAGACCTTCTCCAGCAGGTCCGGGGCGATACCACTGCCGTCATCGCGTACCGTCACGGCGATGTAAGCGCCATCCTGAAGATTGGGGTCGGCACTGGCCACCACTGCGGAGGTAGTGACCCAGATATGCCCGCCTTTGATCAACGCATCGCGGGCGTTGATCACCAGGTTGAGCACGGCGCTTTCCAGTTGCACCGGATCGACCAGCGCAGTCGCCGGGCACTCGCTCAGCTGCAACTGCAGATCGATGCGTTCACCGATGGTGCGGGTCAGCAGCTCTTGCAGCGAACGTACGCGCTCGTTGACATCGACCGGATGCGTATCCAGCGGCTGCTGCCGCGCAAAGGCCAGCAGACGATGAGTCAGCGAGGCCGCGCTCATCGCCGAGCTCAGCGCCGCATCGGCATAGTTGGGCACTTTTTCCAAGCGGTTTTCGCCGACGCGTTTACGGATCAGCTCGAGGCTGGTGATGATCCCGGTGAGCAAGTTGTTGAAGTCGTGGGCGATACCGCCAGTCAGGCTGCCCAGAGCGTCCATCTTCTGCAGTTGCAGCAGCTGCGCTTCAGTGCGGGCGCGCTGGGCCACTTCGCGGGCCAGCTGGGTGTTGGCATCATCGAGCTTGGCCAGGTGCGAGCGCTCGCGGTGGCGATGCTCGGTGACGTCCTCAACGAACACCAGGCACAAACCGGGGGTGCGATATGGCGACAACTGCCAGTCGGTGTCGCGCAACTGGCCTCTCACCGTCATGCCCAAGGTACCGCGCCAGCGCTCGCCGTCTGCCAGGTGCCGACGCAAGGCAGCCAGGGCCAGTTCCTGGCCCGGGGTGAAGCATTCCAGCAGCACTTCAGGCTGCTGATTATCCTGAATCAGCTGGGCGAATGCCTGGTTGCACTCGTGCACTTTGAACTGCGCATCCAGCACTGCAATCGGCGCCGACACGTTGCTGAAAATCTCGCGAAAACGCGCCTCGCTTTCACGCAGGGCGCGCTCGGTGTCACGCACCCGCAGCAAGGTGCGCAGAGTCGCCTGCAGCACATCCGGGTCGACCGGGTGCACCAGGTAGGCATCGGCTCCGGCCTCAAGACCGGTAATGATGTCGCCGGTCAGGATCGACGCAGCCGAGACATGGATCACCGGCAGCAACGCCGTCTCGGGATCGGCGCGCAACAGGCGCACGACATCGAAACCGCTCATGTCCGGCAGGTTCACATCCAGGATCAGCGCATCGATCTGTTCATTGCGGATCATCTCCAGGCCGTCGCCGCCAGTGCCTGCCTCGAGCACCTGATAGCCGTGCAGGGCCAGCCGCCGACGCAGCGCGTAACGGGTGGTGGCGTTGTCGTCGACGATCAGCAGGCGGATCTCAGAGCTCATCGGCGCTCTCCTGGGCGATGGCAAGCGGGATGATTACAAAGAACGTCGAGCCTACCCCGGGTTCACTTTCTACGCCCACTTCTCCGCCCAGCAGCGCAGCGAAGCGTTTACACAAGGACAGGCCCAAGCCAGTCCCGCGCAGGCGTTTCTGCAAAGGCGAGTCGACCTGGGCGAAGTCTTCGAACAGGGCGACGAGCAGTTCCGAGGCAATACCGATACCCGAATCACTGACGGCAAAGCGGATGCGGTCAGTACCGTGCAGACGGGCCGACACGCGGATTTCGCCGCGCAGGGTAAATTTCAGGGCGTTGGCAATGAAGTTGCGCAGGATCTGCGCCAGCTTCTTGTCATCGGTATACAGCTGCGGCAAGCCTTGCGGCTCTTCGAAGATCAGGTCGACCGCGCCCATGTCGACGATCGGCCGGAACATCCCGCGCAAGGCGGCGAACAGGTCGAGCATATCGAACCAGGCTGGCGAGATATTGATCCGCCCGGCCTCGATCTTGGCCAGGTCGAGCAAGTCGTCGACCATGTCGCTGAGCTCGCGGGTCGCCGAGCTGATGAAGCCGACCTGCAACTGCTGTTCCTTGCTCAGCGGCCCGTCGATTTCGTCAGCGAGCAGGCTGGTGATGCTCAGGATCGAGCCCAGCGGCGTGCGGAATTCGTGGCTCATGTAGGCCAGGAAGCGGCTCTTGAGGTCGGATGCCTGGCGCAATTGCTCAGCCTGCACGTCCAGCTCGGCATACAGTGCGAGCACGCCCTGATTGGTCTCTTCAAGCTCGTCGCGCAAGGCTTCATTGTCGGCTTGCAAGCGGCTGATGAGGGCGGCCTGCTCCGCCGAATCGGGAATCTGTTCAGGCATAAGCAGCCTCCAGGTCGATGACCAATACGGTGACATCATCACGACCGCGGCAAAAATCTCGGTGCAGAACCCCAGCAATGATCGCCGGGTGGCGCGGGGCCAGGCCCGGGTAGGCTTGCAAGTTCCAACGCGATTGCAGCCCGTCGCTGTACATGATCAACAGATTTCCCTGTACCTGAGCGTAGTTGAACACCTGACCCTTGCGGTATTGACCGCCGACGATGCCGGGATACGAGGTCAGCCCGCGCGGACGTTCGCCGCCTACCAGCGTCGCACCGATGTTGCCGATACCGATAAAGGCCAGGTTGTCCGCTGCAGCGTCATACTGGGCAATCGCCGCCGCGCCGCCGCGCGTGCCGCCCATGGCGTGGTGCATTTCGGCGAGCAACTGTTCGGGTTCGCTGAAGGGGGTTCGAGCAAACTCCGTAGCGCCCGCCAGGGCGGCAGAGGCAGCCTCGCTGCCATGACCGAGGCCATCGACCACCAGGGCACTCAGGCGCTGCTGATCGCGGGCGACATACCAGGTGTCGCCACAGGCTGGATCGTTGTGCAGTGAATGCTGACTGACGCCAATGCGTACGTCGGCGCCCTTGACATCGCGACGATGCAAACGCGCCAGCACCGCCGCGCCGCGCTCGTCCGCATACACATCGAACACCTGCGCCTGGCGGCTGACCGCGCCCAGGCCGATGCCTTGGGTACCAGCTGTGGAATACCTGTCCGTCAGGCAGGCGTGCACGTCAAAGCCAGGGCCTCGATCGATGGCCAAGAGCTCGAGTGCATGTGCCGCGCCATGCGGCAAGACACGCAGGTGCAGTTCGCCGCGTTCGGCATGCTTGAGCACATTGCTGGCAAGCTCGGTGGCAACCAGCGCCGCACGGCCTGCGTCGGCCTGATCAAAACCGTGGTCTTGGGCAAGCTTTTGCACGGTGCGCCGAGCATGGCCCACCTGGCTGCTGTCATCGAGCGTCAACACCTGGGTCAGGCTGGCCGCAAAAGTCATGTCCATCGAGTTATGGTCACCCGAGTGCCTTGCCCTGGGGCGGTATCCAACTCGAACTCGTCGACCAATCGGCGCGCCCCGGTCAGGCCCAGACCCATGCCGTTGCCAGAGGTCCAGCCATCGGTCAGGGCCAGCTTGGTATCGGGGATACCCGGACCTTCGTCACGAAACACCAGACGCAGACCCACCCGGCCAAGGCCGTCGATGATCTCCCAGTCCATGTCGCCGCCACCGCCATACACCACGGTGTTACGCGCCAGCTCGCTGACAGCGGTGACCATCTTGGTCAGGTCGACCAGGCGCATGCCGCATTCGCTGGCCAGCTTGCGCGCCAGTTGACGCGCCAGCACCACATCCTGCTCGATGCGTACCGGTTGACTGCCGCTATCGCGGACGTTCATGACTGGCCTACCCGCTGGCGCAGCAGGTGCATGCCGCGATCAACGTTAAGTGCCGTGCTGACACCGGGCAAGGTCAGCCCCAGTTCGACCAGGGTGATAGCGACCGCAGGCTGCATGCCGACCAGCACCGTCTCGGCGTCAAGGATGCGCGACAGTCCGGAAATAGTGGCGATCATGCGGCCGATGAACGAATCGACCATATCCAGCGCCGAGATGTCGATCAGCACGCCGCGGGCGTTGGTCTGGTCGATGCGGCTGGTCAGGTCATCCTGCAGGCGCAGCGCCAGCTCGTCATGCATGTCTACCTGGATGGTCACCAGCAAAAACTGGCCCATCTGCAGGATCGGGATACGCTCCATCGTTTACGCCCGCTCGCCGATGTCGGTGCCCAGGCGCTTGAGCGCGAGTTTCAGTGCATCGGCCAGGTTCGACTTGGTGGTCAGGGTGCCCAGGTCCAGGCCCAGGTGCACGATGGTCTGGGCGATCTGCGGGCGCACGCCACTGATGATGCAATCAGCGCCCATCAGGCGGATTGCGGTGACGGTCTTGAGCAGGTGCTGAGCAACCAGTGTGTCCACGGTCGGCACGCCGGTGATGTCGATGATGGCAATTTCCGAACCGGTCTCGACAATGCGCTGCAGCAGCGACTCCATGACGGTCTGGCTGCGGTGCGAGTCAAGTGTGCCGATCAATGGCAGCGCGAGCACGCCTTCCCATAGTTTGACCACTGGAGTGGACAGCTCGAGCAGTTCTTCCTGCTGGCGCTTGATCACTCCTTCACGGGTCTTTTGATAGGTGCGGATGGTGTGCAGGCCAAACGCATCGAACAGCTCGGAAATTTGCCACAGTTGTTCGGCAAGCTCGGCTGGCTGAGCGCGATACTGGGTTTGCAGCAGCGCAAACAGCGGGCCTTTCAGCGAAAAGATGAACGAGGCAGTCTGATGCGACTCCTGGCCGAGCTGGGCACGGCTGGCGGAGAGTTTGTCGAGGAAGCGGCGTGTTTCTTCCCAGCCCGCAGCCGCTGGGTTAGCACTGCCCTCATGGCGCAAGCCATCTACGATGAGTTGCAGAAACTCACGGCTTTGCTGACGCAGGTCGTGCTCTTTGACATTACGCGAAGCGCCACTGGCTTCGAGCGCTGCCTGCCAATCATTGAGCAACTGTGGCTGATTGCCGACGATCGCTTCCAGGGTGCTGCCTTGCAGTGCTGCCATATGCCGTTAACTCCGAAAACTTGCTGAGATGCCATCGATCATTCACTTCGCATTGAATGACATCCGCGGATATGAATAGTTGGGAAAAAACTGCAATAAATCGCTCGTATGCCCGCTGCGCTGCAGCTAACTCTAGGTCATGTTTGCCATTCATGGGCCAGCACGGCATGCCGACAAGGCATTGCCCTGAACGACACCGCCGTGGCATAGATCTATAGGTCAGCTTTTTAACAGAAACCGCGCATTTGAGGAGATTTCTTTGTGAGCAACCCACAGTACGTACCGCCCAAGGTCTGGCGCAACGAGCCCGCCAATGCCGGCAAGTTCTCCAGCACCAACCGTCCGGTGGCAGGCGCCACCCACGAGCAGGCCTTGCCACAGGGCAAACAGCCGCTGCAGTTGTACTCGCTGGCGACGCCCAACGGCGTCAAGGTGACCATTCTTCTTGAAGAATTATTGGCACTCGGCCATAGCGGCGCCGAGTACGACGCCTGGCTGATCCGCATTGGCGAGGGCGAGCAATTTTCCAGCGGTTTTGTGGCGGTCAACCCCAACTCGAAGATCCCGGCACTGCTTGACTGCAGCCAACAGCCACCGGTGCGGGTGTTTGAATCGGGCTCGATCCTGCTGTATCTGGCAGAGAAGTTCGGTGCGCTGCTGCCGAGCGCCCCAGCCGCACGAACCGAGACACTCAACTGGCTGTTCTGGCAGATGGGCGCAGCACCCTACTTGGGCGGCGGCTTCGGCCACTTCTATGTGTATGCGCCGGAGAAGATCGAGTACGCCATCAACCGCTTCACCATGGAAGCCAAGCGTCAGCTGGATGTTCTCGAGCGGCGTCTGGCCGAAAGCCCTTACCTGGGCGGCGACGAGTACAGCATCGCTGACATCGCCGTATGGCCCTGGTACGGCCAGTTGGTGCGCGGCAACCTGTATGACGCGGCGCAGTTCCTCGCCGTCGAGGAATACCCCAACGTGCAACGCTGGGCCGAAGAAATTGCCCAGCGCCCGGCAGTACAACGCGGCACGCGGGTCAACCGCACCTGGGGCGATGAGGCCACGCAGGTTGCAGAGCGTCACTCTGCGCAAGATCTGGATTAACCAGTAATACGTGCCGGGGCTGCGCCCCGGCCAGTTACGTTCAGGATGAAGCAGCTTCGCCCTCGACCTCTTCCTTGCGGCTGGCGTAACGCTGGGCCAGCACTGCACAGACCATCAATTGAATTTGATGGAACAGCATCAACGGCAGGATCATCGCGCCGATCCCGCTACCGACGAACAGCACCTGCGCCATGGGCACACCGGTAGCCAGGCTTTTCTTCGAGCCGGCAAACAGGATGGTGATGCGGTCTTCGACACTGAAGCCGAGCGCTCGGCCGAGCACCCGCACGCCCAACAGCACTACCGCCAGCAGTATCCCGCACACGGCGAACAGGCCGGCCAGATGTTGCGGCGACACCGTGTGCCAGAGCCCGGTGACAACCGCTTCACTGAACGCGGTGTATACCACCAGCAGAATCGAGCCCTGATCGACGATCTTCAGCCAGCGCGCGTTGTGCTTGACCCAGTCGCCGATCCAGCGCCGAGCGATCTGGCCGGCCACGAATGGCACCAACAACTGCAGGGTGATTTTCAGCACCGCATCCAGGCCCGAGCCGGTATTGCCGTCGGCACCCAGCAGCAACATCACCAGCAGCGGGGTGAGGAAAATCCCCAGCAGGCTCGAAGCCGCTGCGCTGCAGATCGCAGCCGGGACGTTGCCGCGCGCCAGCGAGGTAAAGGCGATTGCCGATTGCACCGTGGCCGGCAAGGCACACAAATAGAGCACGCCCAGGTATAGCTCGTTGCCTACCAACGGCACGAACAGCGGCTTGAACGCCAGCCCCAGCAGCGGAAACAGGATGAAGGTGCAGGAGAACACCAGCAGGTGCAGACGCCAGTGGCCAGCACCCTTGATGATTGCCTCGCGCGACAGCTTGGCCCCATGCAGGAAGAACAGCAGGCCGATAGCCAGGTTGGTCAACCAGCCGAACACCACTGCACCCTGGCCCGAGCACGGCAGCAGCGTAGCGATCAGCACCACGCCGAGCAGGGCCAGGGTGAAGTTGTCGAACAGCATGCGGAAGTACTTCATTACTCATTCCTTGTTGTCATCGTGCAGCGCACGACGATAAGGTCTGCGGCTTATCTGCGCTAACGCTGGAACGCCCGCCAGTGTCGCGCAACGGACACCGCGTACGCTGCAGACAGGAATCCCCATGCTCACTTCCCGCACATTTCTCACCCTGCTTGGCCTCACCTGCTCGCTGGCCAGTACGCACAGCCTTGCTGATGATCTGCAATCTCGGGTCGATGCTGTGGTCAAACCGTTGATGGAAAAACACGCGATCCCAGGCATGGCAGTTGCTGTGTTCGCCGATGGCCGAGAACATATCTTTACCTATGGCGAAGCTAACAAGGTCGACCACCAGCCGGTAAGCCGCGAGACCCTGTTTGAAGTCGGGTCGTTGAGCAAGACTTACACCGCGACACTGGTGGCGCTGGCCAGTGCCGAGGGTAAAGTCGATCTGGCCGCGCCAGCCAGCCGCTATCAACCTGCGCTGAGCAACAAGGCGTTGGGCCAGGCCACCCTGCTGGAGCTGGGCGCGTATAGCGCCGACTGCCTGCCATTACAGTTCCCGGATGACGTCGAGAGCGACGCCCAGGCGCTGGTGTTCCTCCAGCAATGGCAACGCAAGGCTGCGCCAGGCACGCAGCGCTGCTATTCCAACCCCAGCCTCGGCTTGTTTGGCGACCTGGCAGCGCGCGCGCAGAAGCGGCCCTTCGCGAAGTTGATGGAAGAGTCGCTGCTGCCAAAGCTTGGCCTCAACCACACCTACCTGCAGGTGCCTGCCAGCGCACACAGCCAGTACGCCCAGGGTTATGACGCTCAGCAGCGGCCAGTACGGGTCACGCCCGGCGCCTTCGCTGATGAGGCCTACGGCATCAAGACGACGATCGTCGACGCGCTGCGCTATGTGCGCGTGCAGGTACAGCCCGAGCAATTGACTGCACCACTCAAGCAAGCCATCGCCCTCACTCACCAAGGTTACTTTCAGGTGGGCCGCATGACTCAGGGCCTTGGTTGGGAGCGCTACCCTCATCCCGTGACTCTGCCCACACTACTCGCGGGCAACGGTGCCGGTATGGTCCGCGAGCCGCAGGCTGTAACCCGCTTGAGCCCGGCCAGCCCCGCCGCTGCTGGCGCTTGGTACAACAAGACAGGGTCAACCAGTGGCTTCGGTGCCTACGTTGCATTTATCCCCAGCAAAGGCCTGGGTATCGCCCTGCTTGCCAACCGCAATTACCCCAATGAGGCCCGTGTCGAAGCGGCCTACCAGATCCTTTCCGGGCAGTGACTGATGGATTGTCGGACATTATGTAGTGAGGAAAAATATTCACTACAAAACTGTTGACGCCGTTGATCGGCGTTGGGCATGATTAAGCCGTCTCCCTGATCGGGAGCGGTGGCAAGGGTAGTCCAGACGGCTTGCGCGGTAACGCAAGGCGTTCGTGGAGAGGGAACTGTCCAAAAGGCAGCATGTGAAAAGCCCCTGTTGCAACGCTGCGGTAGCAGCCTTGGTAGCGCGCTACATGTGTAGAGCGCCAAGTGTGAAATCACTAAACGACGGGTAATAGGGGCTTTATGATGAACATGAATTTGAACGACAAACCGACTGTTGACCAATTGGCCGAGCTGTTCGCTGCACGCAAGGACAGCCTTGACGATCACCTGCTGTGGATCAGCCAGACTGGCGAGGTTCGCCTTGATCGTCTGCCGCCGAACAGCCTTGAAGACGAATTTGCAGCGCACCTGCCCAGCACCTGCGCCAGCTTCAGGGTCTACCGTCGCGGCCAGGGCTTTGTTGGCAAAAAGGCTGCAGCCGACACCGAGTTCGTTGGCCGCGTGCTGGAAACGCTGCAACAGGAATGGCCTGCAGCCCGTGAGCGGCAAGAAGCCAGGCTGATCGAGCCACTGAACTGAGCGGCCTCACTGTGGTGTTGAGCCCGGCCTGCAAAGGCCGGGCTTTTTCATGCGCGTAGCCGCTGCGGCTGCGGCGCAGCGTCAAGGCTCATGGCCCGCGCCCGGTTGACACCCCACACCATCGCCCGCGTAGTCGTCTCGCCGGGCCGTGTCGGATAGTACTCTTCCAGCAATGCTGTGCCGTTGTCGCTGTACATGCCGATGAACATCTGCGTGGCGCCCAGCCGTGACAGGCGGACCTGCACGTCAATGGTAATACCGTCGCTGAGTTGTTCTTCATGGCTGCGGCTGGGCAGCTGTGATTGGGCCCAATGCCGGTAGGCTTCTTCCCTGATGCGCATTGCAGTCCATCCTCCTTTTGTGAAAGTACAGCGCAAGCAGACCACAGCATTGTTACATCTGCGAGTGCAACTCACTGTTAACTTGCGCAAAATCAACAAAGCTCATCATAAGCGTGCCGTTGGGCGAAAATCCTGTAGGCATTCCTGGCTCGGGACCGCTGCACGCTGCCAATGACACTGTTTTACTTGCGCGCCGGAATCCGCGGCGTGAACCGCCCTTTCTTGCAGCGCTGCAACGCCACCGGCTGCATCTGCTCGGAGTCATCCAGGGTCATATGGGCAAAACCCAGGCGAAACACCGCTTGCCCGCAGCGCACCTGATTGTTGATCGGAAACACGTCATTAAGGTCTTCGACAAAGGCTTCGCTCATCGCCCAACTCCCTGCACAGTTAACCGCGCCGGCAAGCCCCTCGCTTGCCCGATAAAGCCCGGCTGCTGAACTGAGACTAGCCGGTCATTCTCGGACTGCTCGGGCGAAAAACCCATAACTGACCAGTGGCATTTAGCCTTATCTGAGCCTGACTGCAGTACCCGTGGCGAACACCACCACCATGCCGCCCTGCACCGAGGGCATGCTGATTTCGAAGTCCACGCCGACCACTGCATCAGCATTCATCTGCCGCGCGCGGGCGATCAACTCAGCGGTAGCCTGCTCGCGGGCTTGCTTCAATGCACTTTCAAGGGTCTGCGAACGCCCCCCGAAGAAATCCCGAAAGCGCGCAAAGAAATCGCGGACGAAGTTGATCCCCTGCACCGATTCGGCGCTGACCAAGCCCAGGTATTCACCGATCGGACGGCCATCGAGCTGGCTGGTGGTAGAGATGATCATGCACATACTCCTGCTGCTGCCCGGCCTGCATGGCCGGGGCAAAAGAAGCGATCTTAGCAAAGCGCCGCGCGCAGGCGCTGGCTCAGCCGACTGCCAAACACATTGATCAACAAGCCGACCATTACCAGCAGCGCGCCCCAGCCCTGAATAGCGCTGAGCCGCTCACCCAGCAACCACGCCGATGAGCTCAGGCCGATTACCGGCACTAACAATGAAAACGGCGCAACCTTGCCGGCCGGATGGCGCGACAGCAGCGTGCTCCAAAGGGTGTAGCCAAGCATGGTTGCCGCATACGCCAGAAACAGCAGCGCGCCCACTGAACTCCAGCTGATATGGGTCAACGCCTGACTGATTCGCTCGGGGCCCTCAAGCATCCACGACAAGGCCAGAAACGGCAGCGGCGGAATCAACCCGCCCCACACCACCAGCGCCACCAGATTCACCGAGCCAAAGCGCCGCGTGATGATGTTGCCCATGCCCCACATCGCACCGCCACATAGCGTCAACAACAGCGCAATCAGCGGCACATGGCTGCTGTGCTCACTGCCGATCAACATAAGCCCGCCTGCCGCTACCAGCAAGCCAAGGACACTGGCCGGGCGCAAGCGCTCGCCAAGAAACAGCGCGGCAAAGCCTAGGGTGAAGAACGCCTGCGACTGCAGGATCAGCGACGCCAGCCCAGGCGGCATGCCGCTGTGCATGGCCTGGAACAAGAAGGCGAACTGGCCCAGGGAGATCGTCGCGCCATAGGCGATAAGCCAGCGCCACGGCAGGTTCGGTCGCTTTACCAGCAGTACGGCCGGGAACGCCACCAGCAAGAAGCGCAAGGCGCCCAACAGCATCGGCGGCAAGCCATCGAGGCCTACCTTGATCACCACGAAATTGACTCCCCAGATGATGATCACCACTAGAGCGATCAACAGGTCCTTGAGCGGCATCATCAGGTCCTTATCCAAACTGTTATAGACATATTTCGTAACAGCATAAGGGGTTTTTGCCGCTCGTGACCCGCACAGTTGCTGGCCAGGGTTGCGCTACAGTCTGGCGCAGCACGGCTGAGCCAGCACCGTCATCTGCCAGTCATGCAACTGTCGTAATCTGCGGGGCATCACTGTGCCCCAGGTTTCCGGCATGCCGCGTCTGCTCTCACTCCTGCTGTTGTCGCTGCCACTGCTCTGCCTGGCTGAGCCGGTGCAATTGCGCATTCAGGGTTCTAACACCATCGGCACTGCGCTTGGGCCTGCGCTGGTTCAGGGGATGCTGCGCAGCAAGGACGCGACGGCGATCGAGCATTCCACAGGGGCTGTGCCCAACGAAATCGCCATTACGGCGCAGGGTCGCGATGGCGAACTCCTCAGCGTGCTGATCGCAGCTCACGGCAGCAGTACCGGTTTCGCTGCACTGGGCAGTGGCGCGGCAGACCTGGTTGCATCCTCGCGACCGATCAGTGACGTCGAGGTAGATCAGTTGCAGGCGTTCGGCGACTTGCGCAGCGGCCGTTCCGAGCAGGTCATCGGCCTCGACGGCGTCGCCGTGATCGTCCATCCAGACAATCCACTGACCAGCCTCACCACAGCGCAGCTGGCCCAGGTGTTTGCCGGTCAGGTAACCCGCTGGGAGCAACTGGGCGTAGCGGGCGGTGCTATCCGACTGTATGCGCGCGATGACCGCTCCGGTACCTTCGAGACCTTCAAGGCGTTGGTCCTCGACCCTGTACGTAGCGCACTGAGTGGCGAGGCCAGGCGCTTCGAGTCCAGCGACGCGCTGGTCGAGCAGGTCCAGAGCGACCGCCAAGCGATTGGCTTCAGCAGCCTTGCGGCCGTGCATGGGGCCAAGGTCCTGGCCATTGCTGCTGGCGATGCGCCGGCCCTGCCGCCCAGCCGCGCGCTGGTTGCCAGTGAAGATTATCCGCTGTCGCGGCGCTTGTACTTCTACCTGCCGGCCAGTCCGCAGCCGCTGGCCCAGGCGCTGGCTGATTTTGCCCAAAGCCCGGCAGGCCAGGTCATCGTTGCTGAGCAAGGCTTCGTCAATCAGCAAGTCAAAGCTTTGCCGATCCCCGCCCAGGCAGACATGCCAGCGCGCTACCGCAGCCTTGCTCTGAAAGGACGTCGACTGACCGTGAACTTTCGCTTCCAGGAAGGCAGTGCGAGCCTGGACAGCAAAGCGCTGCGCGACGTACACCGGGTCGCAGACTTCCTGCAGCAGGCCGGCCACGAGCAAACCAGGACGCTATTGGTCGGCTTCGGCGATCCCAAGGAAACACCGGGCAGGGCCGCCTTGCTCTCGCGCCTGCGGGCCATGGCAGTGCGCCGCGAACTGGCCCATGAAGGCCTGCAGAACATCGACGTGCTGGGTATGGGCGCCGAGCTGCCGGTAGCGGGCAACGAGCAAGAGCAAGGCCGCCAACGCAATCGCCGGGTCGAGGTGTGGGTGTATTGAGGAATGCAGATGGCCACGCAAAGAAATGTAACAGGCTGCCACTCGGCAGCTCCGGCATCTGGGTCTAGGCTCTAACCCATGTGATACCGGGCCCCTCTGACGGCTGCCACGCCGCCATGTCGGATCACTGTTGCCATGCAACATCGACAATCAAGGAGGGGCTCATGACAGCTCTACAGACCTACCTCGCTACTCCCGTACTCGGTACCAGCGCCTGGCTGTGGCTGGTTTTCGTCGTCATCGTGGTTGGGCTGCTGGTGCTTGACCTTGGCGTCCTGCACCGCAAAGAACGCGAAATCGAAATGCGTGAAAGCCTGCTGCTGTATTCAGGCTATTTCAGCGTGGGCGTACTCTTCGGCGCCTGGGTCTGGTTCGAGTTGGGCGCGCAGTCGGCGCTGGAGTTCTACACCGGCTTCCTGGTCGAACAATCGCTGTCGATGGACAACGTGTTCGTCATGGCGATGATCTTCAGCTACTTCGCCATCCCACGCCGCTACCAGCACCGCGTGTTGTTCTGGGGCATCCTCGGGGTGGTGGTGCTGCGCGCGATCATGATCGGCGTTGGCGCTGCGCTGGTGCAGAACTTTGCCTGGGTGCTCTACCTGTTCGGCGCGTTCCTGCTGTTTACCGGGGTGAAAATGGCTCTGTCCAAGGAGGATAGCCAACCGGACCTGGCCAACAACCCGGTGTTGAGGTTTGTACGCCGGCATATGCGCGTCACTGACGACGTGCACGGAGCAAAATTCTTTGTCCGGCTGACGCCGCCCGGTGAAAGCAAAGCGCTGCGTTACGCCACACCGCTGTTTCTGGCGCTGGTGTTGATCGAACTGGCCGACCTGGTGTTTGCCGTCGACAGCGTGCCGGCGATCTTTGCCATTACTCAAGACCCGTTCATTGTCTACACCTCGAACATCTTCGCCATCCTTGGCTTGCGCTCGCTGTACTTCGCGCTGTCCGCCCTGATGCATCGGTTCGTCTATCTGAAGTACGCGCTGGCCCTGGTGTTGATCTTCATCGGCTGCAAGATTTTCTATCACGGCCTCATCGGCAAGGTGCCGGCGCTGCTCTCGCTGGGGGTGACCTTTGCACTGTTGCTGGGCGGGGTCGTGCTGTCGTTGCTCAAGACCCGCAATGATGCGACAGCGGGTGGCCAGCCTGGTCATGGACCAGACCCCGTGGCTCATCACCGGCCAACACCACGCTCAATTCAGGAGGGAGCGATCACTGAAAATCCTGACTCGCTGAGGAACCGCTAGCCAAGTGCAAGTTCGGCGCGCTGCCCAGGCGCGCCACCCTCAGCGGCCCATGCGCAGTAACTCCGCCGGTACATACTTGCCGATTTCATACTTGCCGATGGCGGCCCGATGCACCTCGTCCGGCCCGTCCGCCAGGCGCAGGGTGCGCTGCATGGCGTACATATAGGCCAGCGGGAAATCACCGCTGACCCCTGCCCCGCCATGGATCTGGATGGCCCGGTCGATCACTTTCAACGCGACATTGGGCGCGACCACCTTGATCTGCGCGATCTCGCTGCGGGCGACCTTGTTGCCAACGGTGTCCATCATGTAGGCCGCCTTCAGCGTCAGCAGGCGGGCCATGTCGATTTCCATACGCGAGTCGGCGATCTTGTCGATGTTGCCGCCAAGCCGCGCCAATGGCCGGCCAAAAGCCGTGCGTTCGACCGAGCGCCGGCACATCAATTCCAGCGCACGCTCGGCCATGCCCACCGAACGCATGCAGTGGTGAATCCGCCCCGGCCCCAGCCGCCCCTGGGCAATCTCGAAGCCACGGCCTTCGCCCAGCAGGACGTTTTCATAGGGCACGCGCACATTGTCGAAGAGCACTTCGGCGTGGCCATGGGGGGCGTCGTCGTAGCCGAACACCGGCAATGGCCGGACGATCTTCAGCCCGGGCGTGTCGGTGGGTACCAGAATCATCGAGTGCTGTTCATGGCGCTGGCCATCCGGGTTGGACAGGCCCATGAAGATCATCACCTTGCAGCGCGGATCGCAGGCGCCGGAGGTCCACCACTTGCGCCCGTTTATCAGCCACTGATCACCATCGCGCACGGCCGTGGCCGCCATGTTGGTGGCATCGGACGAAGCCACGTCCGGTTCGGTCATGGCGAACGCCGAGCGGATCTCGCCGCGCAGCAGCGGTTCCAGCCACTGGCGCTTCTGCGCCTCGCTGGCGTAGCGCACCAGCACCTCCATGTTGCCGGTATCGGGCGCCGAGCAGTTGAACGGCTCCGGCCCCAGCAGGGAGCGGCCCATGATTTCCGCCAAAGGCGCGTATTCAAGGTTGCTCAGGCCCGCGCCGTATTCCGAGTCGGGCAGAAACAAGTTCCACAGGCCTTCAGCGCGAGCCTTGGTTTTGAGCTCCTCCATTACCGCCGTCGGCTGCCAGCGGTCGCCCGCGGCAACTTGGCGGTCGAACACTGCTTCGGCAGGATACACATGCTGGTCCATGAACGCAGTGACGCGCTCTCGCAGGGCCTGCACCTTGGGCGAATAGGCGAAATCCATCGGGCTTACCTTCACAGGATGAAGAACATGGGCCTGAGCCTAGAACAAGCGCGCCAATCCACCTAGCCTATTTTCAGCGTGTATAAACATTCATAACCGATATATGATCCAGCGATAACATCACGTCGAGCGGCGCCCAATGAATCTCAGCAAGGTTGACCTCAATCTGTTCATCGTCTTCGATGCGATCTACACCGAAGCCAACCTGACCCGCGCCGGGCAGATCGTCGGCATCACCCAGCCGGCGGTGTCCAACGCATTGTCGCGGCTGCGCGAGACCTTCAACGATCCGCTGTTCGTGCGCACCGCCCAAGGCATGGTGCCGACGCCGATGGCGCAAAACATCATCGGCCCGGTACGCAACGCGCTGGCGCTGCTGCGGGTTTCGGTGCAGGAAAGCCGCATCTTCAATCCGCAACAGGCGAATAAAACCTTCCGCATCAGCATGACCGACCTGACCGAAGCGGTAGTGCTGCCGCCGCTGTTCCAGCGTCTGCGCCGGCTGGCACCAGCGGTGATGATCGAAAGCTTCCTGTGCAAACGGCGCGAAACCACCAAGGAACTGGCCGCTGGCCGCCTCGATTTCGCCGTCGATGCGCCGCTCAACACCGACCCGCAGGTGCGCCATGTCAAACTGATGCAGGACCGCTTCGTCTGCGCAATGCGTCATGGCCACCCACTGGCCGAGACCAAGCTGACGCTGGAGCAGTACCTGGGCATGAGCCACATCCATATCTCCAGCCGGCGTAACGGCCTGGGATATGTCGACCTGGCGCTGGGCAAGATGGGCCTGCAACGCAAGGTTGCGCTGCGCTCACAACACTACCTGATGGCCTCGCAAGTGTTGCAGCAGACTGACATGGTAATGACTGTGCCAGAGCGTTTCGCCCGCCGCCATCAACTGCGCCACTTGCCACTGCCGGTTGACGTACCGCCGTTGGAAACTCACCTGTACTGGCATGAAAGCACCGACCAGGACCCAGCCAACCGCTGGATGCGCGAACAGATCATCGAGCTGTGTGAGCGGGTTGTGGTGGAAGAGGAAAAAATGTTTGATCCTGTTTGAGAGGTTTTAAGAGAATTTTCTCCTATCCGATCGGGATTAGCGGGAAAACAAGGGAAAAAGTTTTTGGCTGCAGACCGATAGCATGTCGCTAACGTTCGCCACCATCAGGCGACATGCCCGGATCAGTCCATCATGCCCAGCGCCCCACTGTACTTTGACTACGCCGCCACAACCCCCGTCGATGAGCGGGTTATCGAAACCATGCTCGCCTGCCTCGGCCACCACGCCAACTTCGGCAACCCTGCCTCCAGCGGTCACGCCTATGGCCAAGCGGCACGTGCCGTGGTCGAGCAGGCCCGCCGGCAGGTCGCCGAGCGGGTTGGCGCGCAGCCAGACGAGTTGGTCTGGACCTCAGGAGCCACCGAGTCCAACAACCTCGCCCTGAAAGGCATCGCCGATGGCGCCGACGAGCCTGGGCACCTGCTTACCAGCGCGCTGGAACACAAGGCAGTGCTCGACACGGTGGCCGAGCTTGAGCGTCAAGGCTGGGCAGTGACCCGCCTGATGCCCGATCAGGCCGGGTTGATTCAGCCCGATGCGGTTCGCCAGGCGCTGCGCGACGACACGCGGCTGGTGTCGCTGATGGCGGTCAACAACGAACTGGGCACCGTCACCGACTATGCCGCGATTGGCGAGATCGTTCGTGCCCATGGCGCGATACTGCACGTAGACGCTGCCCAGGCAGTCGGCAAGATCGCGCTCGACCTGCGCGAGCAGGCCGTCGATCTGATGTCCTTCTCAGCGCACAAGGTCTACGGCCCCAAGGGCATCGGTGCGCTGTATGTCGGTCCGCGAGCGCGACCACTGATGCGTGCCCAGATGCATGGTGGCGGCCATGAAGGCGGCCTGCGCTCGGGCACCCTCGCGACCCACCAGATCGCCGGCATGGGCAGCGCCTTCGCCTTGGCAGGCGAACCCGCCGAGGCCGAGCAACAGCGCATCCATCAACTCAGCGAACGCCTGCTCAACGGCCTGCTGGCGCTGCCGGGTGTCGCACTCAATGGCTGCCCGCAGCAACGCATCGCCAACACCCTGAACCTGCGCATCGCCACCCCAGGCTTCAACAGCGCAGCGCTGGCCAGCGAGTTGGCGTTGTCGACGACTTCAGCCTGTAACTCCGCCAGCAATGCTGCGTCACATGTGCTGCTGGCGCTGGGCCTTACCGATCAACAAGCTCGCAGCAGTGTGCGCATCAGCCTAGGCCGTTACACCACAGAGACTGATGTGGATGCTGCAATCAAGGTGTTTACCCGCGTGCTGGCGACTGCTGCGCCGACCTTCTGGTAACCACACGCGACATGTTCAGGCGCGCGGCCTCGCGCCTGCCATTAGCAGCAGCGTGGCCAATACGGCCAAGCCAGCCACCGCGCTGGCTACGTAGCCCAGCGCTGCAGTGCCGTACCATTGAATCACCAGCCCGCCCAGCGCAGCGCCAACCGCGATGCCACCGTTTGCAGCAGATACGTTCAATGTCCCGGCCAGGGCCTGAGCCTTGGCGCCGGCCTGCATGACGCGCACCTGACACACCGGGAACAACGCCGTGTAGGCAACGCCCCACAGCGCCAGGGCAATCAGCAGCAGCGCTGGATTGCCGACCACGGGAGCAACCGCACCCATGCCAATCGCGAGAATGACAAGCAACAGTACCGTCGCCCCGAGCGGGCTACGGTCAACGATGCGCCCGGCCAGGCTGTTGCCAAGCATGCCGACCACACCAAAGCCCATCAGCCACCAACCGACCTGAGCCGCAGGCACGCCCGCCACCTGTTCGAGGATTTCTGCCAGGTAGGTGTAGGCGCTGAACATCGCGGTAAACACCAGCACCGACAACAGCACATGGGCAATAAAGCGCCGGTCACGCAAGATCACTGTCTGCCGTTCGCCTTGCGCCCGCTGCGGCGCAGGCGGCAACTTCGGCAACCAGGCCCACATCAGCAGCGCGACCAGCAGGCACAACCCGGCCAGCAGCCAGAAGCTGCCACGCCAGCCGACCAGCCCGGCGGCGACAGTGCCCAGCGGAATGCCGAAGACAAACGCCGCTGTGATGCCCAGGTACACCTTGGCCACTGCCCAACCCTCACGGCCGGGCCCTGCCAACTGCCCTGCACTCTCGCTGGCGGTGCCCCAATACACCGGCAACGCCAGTGCGCCGAGTACACGCGCCAGCGCCAGCACCCAGACGTTTGGCGCCACTGCGGCAAGTGCGTTGGAGGCGGCAAAAACCAGCACGATGGCAATGAACAGGGTCTTGCGCGGATAGGCTGACAACCAGGCGGTCAGAAACGGCCCGAACAGCATGACAGTCACCGCAAACAGGGTCACCAACTGGCCCGCTGCTGCAATCGACAGGCCCAGGTCGCGGGCCAACCCCGGCAGCAAGCCAAGGATGATGAATTCAGTGGTCAGCAGGGCAAAGCCGCCGACCGCGAACAACAGAATGGACAACCCGGTGCGCTGCCCGGAGTCGGCGACTGCGGAAGCAGTCAAGGAAGAATTTTGCATCGTCTATCGCTCGGAAACTTTCAGCCGCGAAGCTTAATATGGAAATACACGCCTATTACGGGTAGATTTTCCGTAATTTGCTGAACCATTTTCACTAATCAAGGCCCTCCTCCATGCCTGTCGCCGAGCATCTCAAGGACATCGACTTCTTCGTCAATGTCGCCAACGCAGGCAGCTTCATCGCCGCTGCCGAGCGCATGAACCTGACCAGCTCAGCCGTCAGCAAGGGTGTGGCGCGCCTGGAGAAACGCTTGCAGGTCAGGCTGTTCGAACGCACCACTCGGCGCCTGCTGCTCAGCGACAGCGGGGCAGCCTATTACCGAACCTGCAGCCGAGTGCTGGCCGAGATCGCCGAAGCCGAGATGGCCCTGCATGATGAACTGAACGAGCCATGCGGGCCGCTGCGGGTCGATCTGCCCGCAAGCTTCGGCCGCCTGCATGCGCTGCCCGCCGTGCTCGACTTCGCCCGGCGCCATCCGCGCCTGCAGCCGCACATCACTTTGTCCGATCGCTTTGTCGACATGCTCGAGGACGCCATCGACGTCATCGTTCGCATTGGCGGGCCGCAGGTGTGGCCAGCTGGTGTCGAACATCGCTATCTGGGCAGCCAGCGCACGGTGTTCTGCGCCGCCCCCAGCTACCTCGCCGAGCACGGCACGCCGCGTGATGAGCGCGACTTGCAGGCACTTGGTTGCGTGTTGTACGCCTGCGCCGATGGCAGCACACCGCCCCTGCATTTCGCCAGTGGCCGGCAAGGCGCGACGCAACTGAAAAGCATCAGCGGCCGCCTGGCCATCGGTGACGCCGAAGGCCAGGCGATAGCGATCATGGCCGGCCACGGTATCGCCCAGTTACCAACCTGGCTGGTTCAGCGCCAGCTGGATGAGGGCAGCCTGGTCGAAGTGCTGCCAGAGTTCGCCAGCGAGGGCCTGCCGATTCACCTGGCCTGGCGCCGCAATCGGCGCCATTTGCCAAAGGTCAGCGCACTGGTCGAAGCGCTCAGCGCACAGCTGATAACGGTGCTGGACCCGCAGGTCAAAGGAAGGTGAATACACTCGACGCCGGCAGGCGCGACTTGCCCAGCCCAGCGTTGAAGTCGTCGGCACTGCGGTAGCCCAGGCTGAGCAGCACCACACTGGTGAAGCCGCGCTCGCGCAGGCCAAGTTCGGCGTCCAATAGTTTGCTGTCGAAACCTTCGATCGGCGTGGCATCCAGCTCCAGCGCGGCAGCGCCCAGCAGTGCAGTGCCAAGAGCAAGGTAGGTTTGTTTTTCCATCCAGTGCTGCAGGTCTTTCTGATCGAAGCGGTGCAGGTCGACATAGCTGCGCCGGGTCAGGTCCTGGCCGGCCTTGGCCTGCTCGGTGTGGAAACGGCCGTCACGGGCTTCCTGCTCCAGCAGGGCCTGCAGATGCGCTTCAGGCATCTCGGTGCGCGCGGCAAATACCAGCACATGCGAGGCATCGCGAATCTTTGCGGTGTTGTAGGCAAACGCTTCGGTGCTCTTGGCTATCCGCGCCTTGCCTTCAGCGCTGTCGGCAACGATGAAGTGCCAAGGCTGGGTATTGACCGAAGACGGGCTGTGGCGCAGTTGCTCGAGCAAGGTATCGATGGTCGCTTGCGGGATTCTGCGGCTGGCGTCGTAGGCTTTGGTGGTGTAACGGCGCTTGGCCAGGGTAACGGTGTCCATCGAAAAGCTCCTGAGGTGTGCAGATTCGACGCGCATCTTAGCGCTGTTGCAGCCAATAGAAACCGCTGAAAATACAGCAACACTTTCATGCCAATGACGAAAATGCTGCGCAACCTGCTGCACATCCGTTCTAAACCTGAGCAGCCCTTGTGGGTTAAGGTAGTGGGCCCACTCACCAGCAGCTGCCGCCCATGACCAACTGGATTGATCTGAGCCAGGACGCCGATACCGGCATCGAGTCGGTGCGCGCGCATTTCACCGGGCACGCCTACGACCCGCACTGGCATGACAGCTACCTGGTCGGCGCCACCGAGCAAGGCGTGCAGCAGTTCAACTGCCGCCGCGCCCGCCATGTGAGTACGCCCGGCCAGGTATTTCTGCTCGAACCTGGCGAGATCCACGATGGCCTGGCGCCGACTGCCGACGGCTTCACCTACTTCACCTTGTACCTGGAGCCAGACTGGCTGCAGGCCGAACTGCCGGGCTTGTTCGAACAAGCGCCGGCCAATAGCCTGCCCAGTTTTGCCGACACCCAGTGCAACGATTTGCGCTTGAGCGGGGCGATCATGCGCGCCTTCGACGCCGTGCACCGTCAGGACCTGCGCATCGTGCGCCAGACGGCCATGGACGACATGCTCGCCTGCCTGACCCAGCACCTGCACTGGCGCAAGCGGCTCAATCCCGACCCACGCCTGCCGCTGACCGCGCAGCGTGCGCGGGACTACCTGCACGCGCATATCGATCAGGACATCGGCCTGGTCGAGCTGGCTCAGGCCTGCGGGGTCGATCGTTTTCGACTGAGTCGCGCGTTCAAGGCGGCCTTCGGCCTGGCCCCGCACGCCTACCTGATTCAGCTGCGCCTGGCTCGAGCGCGGCGCCTGCTGGCCTTGGGCGAGAGCCCCGCTGCAGTGGCCACGGCGCTTGGCTTTGCCGATCAGAGCCACCTCGGCCGCTGGTTCCGCCGGGCGTATCGCCTGACCCCAGCAGCCTACCAACGACGCTGCTCAAAGCTTCCAGACTGAACCGGCGGCGGCAGCGACCATGGTGCCCCATCCCTCTGGAGTTACCGCTGATGCTGCAGTCCCTGTTGCCCTTTACCTTGTTTGCGCTGGTCACCAGCATCAGCCCCGGGCCGACCAACGTGCTGATCCTCGCCCATAGCGCCCGCGCCGGGCTGCGTGCCAGCGTGGCGCCGATTGTGGCGGCCTCCACGGCTGCCGCGGTGATCGTCTGGGCGGTTGGCCTGGGCCTGGGCGAAGTGCTGCTGCGCTATCCGCTGGCGCAGCAAGTGATGAGCTGGCTCGGCGTGATCTGGCTGACGTGGCTGGGCTGGCAGTTGCTGCGCAGTGCCGGCGAGCCGATCCAGAGTGCCGAACAACAGCCCTTCGGCGCGATCAGTGCTGCGTCGCTGCAACTGATCAACCCCAAAGTCTGGTTGCTGGCCGTGGCGGTAATCGGCGTGTATGCAGCGCCGGGCCAGCCGGTCTGGCAGCTGGCGCTGGTGTTGCTGCTGGTGGCCCTGCCGAGCATGACCAGTTGGGCCCTGCTCGGTGCTGGTAGCGCCCGCTGGTTGCAGTCGCCGCAGCGCCTGCGCCGGTTCAATCAGCTGCTGGCGTGGCTGCTGATTGCCTCGGCATGGACGGCGCTGCTGCTGTAGCGGCCGGCTCAGCCGAGCGCAGGCGTCGCGCGCAAGCGCTTGAGGCTGACCAGCGCCAGGATCAGGCCGAGCACAGCCACCGAACCGCCAGCCAGGCCGATGTAAGCCACGCCCAACTGGCCGCTGACGATGCTGCCGAGCAACGCGCCGCCGCCGATCCCGATGTTGTAGATGCCAGAGAACAACGCCATGGCCACATCGGTGGCGTCCGAGGCCAGCTTGAGGGTCTTGGACTGCAACGCCAGACTGAAGCTGAGGATCGCCACCCCCCAGAACATGCTCAACACGGCGAATACAGTGAAGTTGCCCGAGAGTGGCCAGAGCAACAGCAGGCAAGCGGCCAGACACCCCATCGAACCGAGCAGGAACAGCTGCGGGAAACGCTCGCTGTAGCGGCTGAACAGCACCGAACCAATCACCCCGGCACCGCCAAACAGCAACAACAACAAGGTGGTGCGATCGCCGCCGATCTGTGCGACATGCAAGGCAAATGGTTCGATATAGCTGTAGGCGGTGAACTGTGCGGTGATCAGCAACGTCACCAGCAGGTAGGTAATCACCAGGGCCGGCCGCTTGAACAACACCGGCAAGCTGCGCAGCGAGCCGGAGTTCTGGCTCGGCAGCAATGGCAGCGACTTCATCAGGCAGAGCATGGTCACCAGCGCCACGCCGGCGATGCTCAGAAACGTCACCCGCCAGCCCAGCGCCTCGCCCACCACCCGGCCAAGCGGAATGCCCAGGACCATCGCCAGGGTGGTACCGGTCGCGAGCAGGCCCAATGCCTTGGCCTGCTTGCCCGCTGGCGCCACCCGCACGGCCAGCGAAGCGGTAATTGCCCAGAACACCGCATGCGACAAGGCAATGCCGATACGGCTGAGCACCAGCATGGTGAAACTTTGCGATAGCCACGACAGCAAGTGGCTGACGATGAACACCAGAAACACCCACAGCAGCAAGCGGCGCCGCTCGATATTGCGCGTCAGCAACATCATCGGCAGCGACGCCAGCGCCACTATCCAGGCATAGATGGTCAACATCAGGCCGACCTGCGCAGTGCTCATATCGAAACTACGGCCGATGTCACTGAGCAGCGCCACCGGAACGAACTCGGTGGTATTGAAGATAAACGCAGCCAGGGCCAACGCAATGACACTGAGCCAGCTGCCGCCGCCCACCGGTGTGGGCATGGATGTAGGGATCGGACCATTCATGGATGGGAATTACAGCTCCTGAAAAAAGACGACAAGCACGCAACCCAGCCCGCTGCGAAAGCATGCGGCAGGTGCGGATAGATATGTATCAAGGATGGCGGCCATGGTACGCGCCAAGCCAGGGCCTCACAACCGCAGTGCGGGCGGAGTAACATGTGCGCTCTAGAGACAGACCGCGGAACAAGGAGTCCGATCCGTTCATGGACAAGCAGCACGCCCAGCAACAATGGCAGCAGGCCGTAATCGCTTATGCCAAGGCCATCAACCACTACGTCGCGCAAGGCCGCACGCAAGGCTGGGACAACCTCGAGGAGCCGGTCGCGCCTGCCACCGAGCACCTGCTGCCGGCCTGGCAGGCGGCGCTACAGGCGATCAATCAGCCCTATATCGATGAGCAGCAACGCCGCGCATTTCGCAGCGACTGGCCGCCCGCCCACCTGCCGCTGGTACCGCTGCTGGAACAGCACGGGCAAGGCATCGCCAGCGTGCTCATGCTCGATGACGGCAGCCTGCTGGCACGGATTGGCATGCCTCACGAAAAAGGCCAGGTGGTTCGCATCGATGGGCGCACGGTGACCCCGGTGATTGGCGTCGAGCACTTTGGCCGCTGCCCGCAGCGACGTTATTTCGCCCTGGCCAACGCTGAGGGTATCCGCGTCACTGACGGCTGGGGTGGCCCGCAGGTCGCGCGGATGGCCTGGCCCCATGGCCTTGAGGGTTTGCCCAGAGGCTATCCGTTCGAACCGTTCGATTTGCCGCCCACACCGAGCGCGCTGATCCCCTTCCCGGATGGGCAGCGGGTATTGCTGGTCAGCAGCGAAGGGATATTTGTGCTCACCGGCGAACGGGCGATTCGCCTGTTGCCGCAGCAGCAGACGATTCTCGATGATCTGGCAGAAGGGATCGACCCCGACGATATCGCCCTGGGCCTGTCGATGGAACACGGCGCAGTCTCGCCCGATGGCCGCCTGCTCGCCATCGGCGAACAAGGCGCGCGCCATCTGGTGCTGGATGATCAACTGCAGGTGGTCGCCGAAGTCGGCCCAGTCGGTGAATACCCACACTTTGCCTTGTTCAATCAGCGCGGCGACCATTTGATCCTGAATGCCTGCCATTTTTACAACGGCAACACCCTGGGCGTGCGCACGGCTGACCTGCCGGGGCTCGATACCGACTACTACAGCGAAGACCCGCGCACGCCGCTGGTCGAGGATGGCGCGCGGATCTACGCTGGCGTAGCCCGCGCTGGCGAATACATCGTGGGTGATGCGCACGGCTATCTGCGGGCATTTGGCGAAGACGGTCAGGAGCACTGGCAGCACTACCTGGGCTCGACCTTGTGCGCTATGGACATCAGCGCAGATGGCAAAACCCTGGTCGCCGCCAGCTATGCCGGCTTCATCTCGCTGATCGCCCTCGACAGCGGCCGCCCTGCCTGGCAGATCGGCACTGGCGAGCACGGCGAGCTACGCCGCTGGCTGTTCTGGAAGGGCCTGGACAAGCCACTGGCTTGGTGACCCGTCACCTGCCAGTCAGGCTTTCAGCGTGGCCATGTCGATGACGAAGCGGTATTTCACATCGCCAGCGATCACCCGCTCGAAGGCTTCGTTGATGCTGCGGATATCGAGCATCTCGATGTCGCAGGTGATGCCATGCTCGGCGCTGAAGTCGAGCATTTCCTGGGTTTCGGCGATGCCACCGATCAACGAACCGGCCAGTACGCGACGCTTGAGCACCAGGTTGGCTGCATGCAGTGGTGGCTCGACCGGCTCGATCAGGCCGACCAGGATGTGCACGCCATCAAAGGTCAGGGTGTCGAGGTAGGGATTGAGGTCGTGCTGCACTGGGATAGTGTCGAGCAAGAAGTCGAAACGCCCGGCGGCGGCGCGCATCTGCTCGGCATCGCTGGACACGATGACGTGATCGGCGCCCTGGCGGCGAGCTTCTTCTGCCTTGGCTGCGGAGCGGGTGAACAAGGTCACTTCAGCGCCCAGTGCCTTGGCGAACTTGATGCCCATGTGGCCCAGGCCACCCATGCCGAGAATGCCGACCTTGTGGCCAGGGCCGACGCCGTGGTGCTTGAGCGGCGAGTAGGTGGTGATGCCGGCGCACAGCAGCGGCGCCGCGCTGGCCAGGTCCAGACCTTGCGGCATGCGCAGGACGAAATGCTCGCTGACCACGATGCTGTTGGAGTAGCCGCCCATGGTGTTGCTGCCATCGACCCGGTCCGGGGTCGCGTAGGTCATGGTCGGGCCGGCCAGGCAGTACTGCTCGAGGTCCTTGGCGCAGGCCTGGCACTCGCGGCACGAGTCGACCATGCAGCCAACGCCGACCAGGTCGCCGACTTTGTGCTTGCTGACGTTGGCACCGACCGCCGTCACCCGGCCGACGATTTCGTGGCCCGGCATCAGCGGGTACACAGCGATGCCCCACTCGTTGCGCGCCTGGTGAATGTCGGAGTGGCAGACGCCGCAATAAAGGATCTCGATGGCGACGTCATCGGCACGCGGGCTGCGACGCTCGAAGCTCATCGGCAGCAGCGGGCTGGTCGGGGTTTGGGCGGCATAACCGATTGCGGTATACATGGCGAAGACCTCTCAAGTGAAACGATTCAATGCCAGCCATTCTCCTGCCAGATGGCGAGCGAGGCCACCGTGAATTCTCCGGCATGCTTGCCTGATTCTCCGAAACCGCCACATCCGATATAGCGCCAGGCTATAAATCTGCGAGAATGCCAGTGTCTGATTCTCTGCCCAGGCCCTTTATGCAGCTTACCCGCCACGTCGACGCCAACGCCCCGCTCTGCGACCTGATTCGCCGCCTGGCAACGCGCCCGGGGTTTGTCCCCACCCATCTGCCGCAGGTGCAGGTGCTTAGCTGGGATCACTACGTCGCCAGCAGCCCGCAGATCTATGAACCGAGCCTGATGATCCTCGCCCAGGGCAGCAAACTGGCAAGGCTGGGGCCGCGTACCCTGGAGTACGGCGCGGGTCATTACCTGGTGCAGGCGCTGTCGGTGCCGTTCATGTGCGAGACCTTCGCGACTGCCGAAGCGCCACTGCTGGGCGTGGCCGTGGATATCGACCGCAGCGTACTCAGCGAACTGGTGCAGAGCATGCAGCTGGCGCCAGATGCCTGTGTGCAGGCGCAAACCCCGCAGTCGATGACCTCGGCGGCACTCGATGCGGCCATGCGCGATAGCGTCGAGCGCCTGCTGCAGTGCCTGCAGGACCCGCTGGATGCCCAGGTGCTGGGCCCGGCACGTATGCGCGAAGTGCTCTACACCGCTTTGCGTGGGCCGCAGGCCGGTGTGCTGAGGGCCTTGGTCGAGCAGCAAGGGCACTTTGCCCGAGTAGCCGCCTCGCTTGCTTATCTGCGCGAGCATTACGCCGAGCCGCTCAGCGTCGAAGCCTTGGCCAGCTGCGCCAACATGAGCGTGTCGACCTTCCATGAGCACTTCAAGCGCTGCACCGACATGGCGCCAATGCAGTACCTCAAGCGCCTGCGCCTGCTCAAGGCGCAGCAGATGCTGATCGGCGAAGGCCTGGGCGTGGCACAGGCGGCGCACCGGGTCGGTTATCAGAGCACCTCGCAGTTCAGCCGCGAATACAAGCGTCAGTTTGCCCAGAGCCCAGGGGATGAGCAGACTTACCAACGATTTGCGCCAGGAAGCCTGAACGATTTTTCCGCTTCGGTCTGAGCACCTCAGCCATGCAGCGCGCTACAGGCGTTACTGACGCAAGACCATGTCGACAATCGTCGCCTGCAACTCTTGCCTGGCCTGCTCCGGCTCAAGCGCGCCGTTTGCTGCGGCCTGCGACAAGGCATCCGCCGCGCCCACCAGCACGCGCAACCCTGCCGCAGCAATATCGCCACTCGGCGCGAACGGAGCCAGCGCGAGCCGGCACTTGTCCAGAAACGGCGCTTCGCACTGGTTTTTCAGCGCTTCCATCTCGGGCGAACCGGTCAAGGCTGCACTGACGCCGGGAATCTCCCGCCCCTGGCTGATCACGCAATCGATATAGGCTGCGGCAATCACCCGTGCGCGGTCCGTCAGGGTCGGTTCACAGCTCGCCAGCAATGCATCCAGCATCGCCGACTGACGCGCGTCGTATTCCTGATAGAGCGCAACCAATAAGCCGTTTCGCGATACGAAATGGTCGTAGACCACTGGCTTGGTCACACCGGACTGCTGTGCCAGCTGGCCGAGGCTGAGCGCATCGGTGCCCTCCAGCCTGACGATTTCCCGAGCCACTTCCAGCAATTGACTCCGGCGCTGTTCCCGCGACAGGCGCTTGCGCGACTGCGGATTCTGCTCACTTGACATCGCAACCTACCAAAAGTAACTTACCAAAGGTAACTTACCGCTAGTATATAGCGACGCCTGCCGTCTCGCAGCCCCTTCCGGAGAATCTTCATGCACGCACTGATCGTCATCGGCCACCATGATCCTCAGTCCCTTACCCATGCGCTCGCCGCGCAGATCGCCGAGGGCCTTGCCGACGCGGGCCACAGCAGCAGCCTCGCCGACCTGGCCACTGAGAGATTCGACCCGCGCTTTGGCCTTGCTGACCACGCCGTGCATCGGCGCCTGGCGACAGCTCCGGCTGATGTTCTACGCGAACAGGCGCGGATCGAATGCGCCGATGCTCTGGTGCTGGTCTACCCCGTTTACTGGTGGTCGATGCCAGCTTTGCTCAAAGGCTGGGTCGAGCGCGTATTCAGCAACGGCTGGGCGTTCGACTATTTGCCAGACGGGCGTTTGATCAAAAAGCTCCACGGCCTGCCGGTACAGCTGGTTGGCCTGGCTGGCGCCGACGCGGGCACGTTCGTTCGGCATGGTTACGGCCATGCCATGGCGACTCAGATAGAGCATGGAATCTTTGATTACTGCGGTGCTCGGGTGCTTGGCTCTACGCTTCTGGATGACAGCGAGAGCGGCCAGAGCCTTGCCCATCTGGCGAGCGCGCGCTCAATCGGGCAGAAGCTGTTCGACAAGGTTGCGATAAGCGCCTGACCTCTTTGCCCCCTGATACGGCAGTGAACCGCCAGCACGCTGCCATTGCGGGAGTTCTACCGATCCAGCTACCATTGAGAACGATTCACACTCACGATCGGATATCAACCGTTGGACAGCACCTCGACCCGCAAGCTGGGCTTCTTTTTCAGCGATCATCACCGCTGGCTGCTCCAACACATCCACAAGCGCCTGCGTAACCGCGCAGATGCTGAAGACACGGCTGCCGAAGCGTTTTGCCAGATGCTCGGTGCGCGGGTTGATCCAGACAGCATCCTGCAGCCGCGGGCCTACCTGTCGACGATTGCCCGTCGACTGATTTTCGATCGTCACCGCCGCCGCCAACTTGAGCAGGCTTACCTGGAACGCCTGAGCCATCTGCCGGAACAAGTGGCGCCGTCAGTTGAAGAACAACTGCTGCTGATCGAGGCCCTGGTGACTATCGACCAGGCGCTCGATGGCCTCCCCGCGATCATCAAGAGCACATTCCTTTACAGTCAGCTCGACGGCATGAGCTACGTCGACATCGCGGCCAAATTGCAGCTATCCGAACGCACCGTCAGCCGCTACATGAAGCAGGCGCTGCGCCAGTGCTACCTGAGCGAGCTGCAGCCATGAGTGCGCGCAGCCTGGACAACGTGATCGAGCAAGCCATCGACTGGATGGTCGAGCTCAATGCCGCTAGCCCGGACCCAGCGCTGCTGCGCCGGATCGACCAGTGGCTGGCGCAAGACCCGCGCCATCAACACGCCTGGGATCTGTTACAGCAACGCCTGGGCCGGCCGTGCGCAGCGCTGAGAGCACTGGATCAGCGCGTGCCCGGGCAAGCCAGTGAGGCCCGCCAACTGCTGCTGCAACCGACGCGCACACGCCGTGAGGTGCTGCGCAGTCTCGCCGGGCTTGGGTTGCTGGGTGGCGGTCTGTGGGCCGGCTGGCGCAGCGACGCGGCGCAGGACTGGATGGCTGATCTGCACACCGCTAGCGGCCAGCGCCGCACCTTCACCCTCGAAGACGGCAGCCGTCTCAGCATGAACAGCGCCAGCGCGGTTGACCTGCGCTTTGATCGCGAGCAACGGCTGGTGGTGCTGCGTCACGGCGAGCTGTTGATCGACGTTGCCAAAGACCCACTGCGGCCGCTGCGGGTGCGCGCCGCGCAAGGTCAGATCCAGGCCCTGGGCACGCGTTTTCTGGTCGGCCAGGAACCAGCCACAACACGGGTTACCGTGCTGCAGCACAGCGTGCGCGCCAGCCTGCCGAATGGACAGGAGCAAGTGCTGCAGCAAGGTCAGGCCGCGCTGCTTGGCGCTGACGGCATTCAGCTACTCAATGGTGAGCAGCTGCAGCGCGCCGCCTGGGTCTGCGGCAAGCTGGAGGTCCTCGATGAGCCACTGCACGCCGTGGTCGAGGCGCTGCGCCCTTACCAGCGTGGTTACATTCGCCTGGCCCCGGCAGTGCGCGGCCTGCGCGTGCAGGGTGTGTTCCCGCTGGACCAGCCGCAACAGGCCTTGGCCGCCCTCGCCGAAGCTTTGCCTATAAAGGTCGAGCACTACGCACCGTGGCTGACACTGATCGGGCCAATGCCAGCATAGTGAGAATATCTTTAAAAATCATTCGCAGCCGTGTCCGGTTTTCATTTCTCGTCGCACCTATCTCCTGACAGCCACTTTTCAACGGGAGAACACCGTGCACAACACCTGGCCCCGCGCCCTGCCCCTGGTCCTCGCTCTGAGCAGCTTGAGTGCCCTGGCTCAGGCGCAGACCTTGACCTTCAATCTGCCGGCCGCAAGCCTGGCCGCCACCCTCAACCGCATCGCCAGCCAGAGCGGCAGCATTATTGCGCTGGAGCCAGACCTGGTGCGCGGCAAGCAGGCGCCAGCAGTGGTCGGCCAGATGAGCGCCGAACAGGCCATGCAGACCGCCCTGAGCGGCAGCGGCCTGCAACTGCGGGTGGCCGGCAGCGGCCATTTCAGCGTGGCCCCGGCCAGTGTCGGCGGCGACGCGCTGGAGCTGGGCGCGACCAGTATCAATGACAACTACCTCGACGCCACCAGCGAAGGCAGCGGCTCCTATGCCGCGCGCGCAGTCACCTTGGGCAAAGGTACCCATACCCTGCGAGAGATCCCCCAGTCGGTCACGGTGATCACCCGCAAGCAGTTGGACGACCAGGGCATCACCGACCTCAAGGACGCGCTCAATCACACCACCGGCATCGTCGGCGCGCAGGGTATCGGCCCGGGCATGGTAGTGACTTCGCGCGGTTTCCAGATCGATGACTGGCAGTACGACGGCGTACCGATCCAGCGCAACAACTACTCGCTGGGCAACTGGGCGACCCAGGATCTGGTGTTCTTCGATCGCGTTGAAGTGCTGCGCGGCTCCTCTGGGTTGCTGCAAGGCACCGGCAGCCCGGGTGGTGCGATCAACCTGGTGCGCAAGCGCGGCCAGGCGGCGCCGACCGTGGCCATCACCGGCAAGGCCGGCTCCTGGGACCATTACGGCCTGCAACTGGATGCCGGCGGGCCGTTGACCAGCGATGGCAAGGTGCGCGGGCGGATGGTGCTGGATGAAGACCAGAGCGACAGCTTCATCGACTATCAATGGAGCAAAACCCACTCGCTGTATGGCGCGCTGGACATCGACCTGAACGACGCTACCACGGTTGGCGCAGGTATCAGCTACAGCCGTGAACAGTCACGCCCGATGCTGCGCGGTATCCCGCGTTACGCCAGCGGCAAGCCGGTCGATCTACCCCGCTCGACCTTCACCGGCGCACGCTGGAGCCGCGCCGAAACCGACGTCACCACCTACTACCTGGACCTCGAGCACCGCTTCAACGACGACTGGACATTCAAGACTGCCGCCGTGCGCATGGACGAAACCAACACCTCTACCCATCAGCGCGTGCAGACGTCCGGCGAAGGCCTGGAGGCCAACGGCGATGGCGTCAGCTACGCCGACTGGATCACTGACTTCCACTCCAGCAAGCTGGGGCTGGATATGAACGTGGTCGGCCACTTCGATACCGGCTCGGTGGCGCACGAAATCACCGTCGGCGGCAACTATGCCAAGCTGACCTCGGATGACGCCTACTGGCGCAAATTCAACGCCGGCAGCGGCAACATCTTCGACATCGATCATGACCGCCCGGAACCGAGCCGCGACAGCCTGCTGGCCGGTCCTTTTGGTCGCCATAACCAAGCCAGCTACGACGTTCGGCAAAAGGGCCTGTACGGCGTCTGGCGCGTCAAGCCGGTGCAGGACCTGACGCTGATTGCAGGCACCCGCGTCAGCTGGTTCGACTACAGCTGGGACTCGATCGACTTCAACAACCCGACCGATCCGGGCAGGCGCTACCCCACCAGCCGTATGACCGAGTCCGGTGAGGTCACCCCGTATGCCGGCTTCATCTATGACCTCACAGAGCAATGGTCGTGGTACGCCAGCTATACCGATGTGTTCGTGCCGCAGACCGAACGTGCCCTGGGCAATGCCCCACTCAAGCCGATCGTTGGCAGCAACTACGAGACCGGCCTCAAGGGCGAGTTGCTCGATGGCCGGGTCAACACCTCGCTGGCGATCTTCCGTTATGACCAGGAAAACCGCGCGGTTACCGATATCGCATCGGGCCAGGAATGTGATGGCTGGTACTGCTCGATGGCCTCCGGCAAGGTCCGCAGCCAGGGCGTCGAAGCCGAGATCAGCGGCGAACTGGTCAGCGGCCTGCAGCTGTTCGCCGGCTACACCTACAACACCACCACGTTTCTTGATGACCCGGAAAACGAAGGCCGCACTTTCAGCCAGTGGACGCCCAAGCACATGTTGCGTACGTGGGCCGATTACCAGCTGCCGGTCGACGGCCAGCGCTGGAGCACCGGCATGGGCTTCACCAGCCAGAGCCACACCCTGGGTTACGAGCGCAGCTACGAGGTGCCCGGCTACACGGTATGGAGCGCGCGGGTGGCGTATCAGCTGAACCCAGAAGTGAATCTTGCGCTGAACGCCAACAACCTGTTCGACAAGAAATACTGGGTCGCCGGCTTCAACCAGCTCAACGGCAGCAACAACTATGGCGAGCCGCGTAATCTGATGTTCTCAGTCAAGTACACGCCGCAGTTCTGAAGCGCTTCTCAGACCTTCAGCGGCCACTGCGCCAACGGCAAATAGCGGCCCTTGCGTGACTCGTACAAGGTGAAGTGCCGCGCACTGAGGTAAAAATCAGCCGGCACGCTGGCCTCCGGCACCTGCCCCTGAAAGTCCCGTGCCAGGGTCAGGTGCGCGCGGTACTCACGGCTGCTGCGGGCGATGCCCAGGCCCAGCGCGGCCTGTTCCAGGGCATACACCAACTGGCGCAGGGCGGGCGGCGCATCACTTGCCTGCAACACCAGCGCTTCGGCCCGTGGCCACACCTGCAATTGATCGAGCAACACGCGTAACGGCGCGGCCGGGCGTTTGATCTGGTCGACCGCAGCGCACAGAGCGGGTAACTGCGCACTGTCGACATCTCCGAGAAACAGCAGAGTCAGATGGAAGTTGTCCGCGGGCACTGGCTTGCCGCTGCGCAACTCAAGTTCACGACGCCACTGGGCGACGCTGCGGCGCTGGTCATCACTGACTGGAAGGGCAAAAAACAGTCGCTTGAACGGGCTGCCGCTGGGGCGCGTTTCCTTGGCCATGTTCGCTCCGGATTAATGAACGGATCAGTCGAGTGTACCGGCCTGACGGATCGCAGATGAGCCGAAAACCCTAGCGGAAACGTTTGCGCGACACGTAGGCAATGCCACCAAAGTACCGTCGATCAAATGTAACAATAAGTACAAAGTCGTACTCGGTTTGTTTATGCTGACGCGATCTAGCCATGGCTCATGGCCATTCTCTACAAGTGTTTGTCGATGAAAATTGCTTTCGTACTGATCTTCGTCCTCTCGATTGCCTATGTGCATCTGCGTGGCCATGTGCGTCACAAGCTGACGCGCCAGCTGGGGGACCACTCGAGTTTCCTTGCGCCGATCAACAGCTTCCTCTATCTGTTTTCCAGGCTGCCGGCCAAACCCTACCTGCCGGTCGATGCCTTCCCAGAGCTGCAACCGCTCAAGGACAACTGGCAGGAAATTCGCGCTGAAGCCCAGCAGCTGCTGCACGTTGGCGAAATCAAAAAGTCCGACAACCATGACGACGTTGGCTTCAATTCGTTCTTCAAGACCGGCTGGAAGCGCTTTTACCTGAAGTGGTATGGCGAGACCCACCCGTCGGCGACAACACTGTGCCCGCGCACCACCGAGCTGCTGCAAGGCATCGGTACGGTCAAGGCTGCCATGTTCGCCACCCTGCCCCCAGGCGCCAAGCTGGTTCGCCACCGTGACCCGTATGCCGGCTCCTATCGTTATCACCTAGGCCTGGACACGCCGAACGACGATGGCTGCTATATCGATGTCGATGGCGAAAAGTACTCGTGGCGCGACGGCGAGGCGGTGATTTTCGACGAAACCTACATCCACTACGCCGCCAACACCACCGAGCACAACCGCATCATCCTCTTTTGCGATGTCGAGCGGCCGCTCAAGTACCACTGGGCTACCGCCTTCAACCGCTGGTTCAGCCGCAAGGTGATGGCCGCGGCTGCAGCGCCCAACAACGCTAATGACAAGACTGGCGCGATCAACCGCCTGTTCACCCGCATCTACAAAATCCGCGAGCGTGGCAAGGCGCTGAAAAAACGCAACCGCATGCGCTATTACCTGGAAAAGTGGCTGGTGGTAGCGGCCCTGGTGCTGGTGTTCATCTACATCTGAGACAGCCTGGCAAGGCGCCGTCATGCCGGCGGCGCTGAATGCTTGCTACCTAAGTGCAACACGCTTTCGACTATTATCCCGCTCGCTAACCCTCTCCACTCGACTAGCCTGAAAGCTCCTGCCGCAACCCTACAAGGTGAAGACAATGAGCATGATGGACTGGGACGCCTACCGTAAGCAGCTGATGGCTGGCATCGGCGACCTCAAGCAACTCTCACCGGACACCGTCGCGGGCTACGTGACCGCCAGCGGCGCCGGGGCCAAGACCAACCACCTGGATGCCAAGACCCGCGAATTGATCTCGCTGGCGGTTGCCGTCACCACCCGCTGCGACGGCTGCATTGCCGTGCACTCCAAGGAAGCCCTCAAGCAGGGCGCGACCCGCGAGCAGATCGCCGAGGCGCTCGGTGTCGCCGTGGCGATGAACGCTGGAGCTGCGCTGGTCTATTCGACCCGAGCTCTGGATGCGCTGGGCCAAGCCGACGAGTAAGCCTGTCGGCGTCGCCGCACTTGCGCGGCGGCGCCTGCACCACCAGACTTGCCGGCTCAGCCCGTGCAGGTACCGCCATGATCCATATCCGCCCCATGACCGCCGCCGACTTCGACGGCTTCTGGCCCACTATGCAAAACATCGTCCAGGCCCGCGAAACCTACGCCTTCGACCCGCAGATCAGCTTCGAGCAGGCGCGCCAGCTGTGGCTGGAGGCACCGCTGCATACACTGGTGGCGGAGCAGGACGGCGAGCTGCTTGGCTCGTATTACCTCAAAGCCAATGCCGCCGGACCCGGCGCCCATGTGGGCAATTGTGGCTATATGGTCTGCCCGGCTGCACGCGGGCGTGGCGTGGCCAGGCTGATGTGCGAGCACTCACAGAAGCTTGCCCGCCAGGAAGGGTTTCTGGCGTTGCAGTTCAATTCGGTGGTTGCGAGTAACGAGGTGGCCGTGGCGCTGTGGCGCAAGCTTGGCTTCGATGAAGTCGGCCGCCTGCCCAAGGCCTACCGGCATGCCCGGCTGGGGCTGGTGGATTGCCTGGTGATGTACAAATGGCTGGCGGATGAGCCGGTGGTGGAGAAACCTGCGCTGCTGATCGGGCGCAAGAACATTGAAGCGCGGGTGTCGCGGCGGCGTGGCAAGTAGCTATAGGTCGGAGTAGTTGGGGCTGCTTTGCAGCCCCACTACAAATCGCTAAATCAGAACGCCAAACCAACCTTCACACCAAACTCATCACGCTTGAGCTTGGTATTGTCAGCCACATCCGAGTCTTCATCGAGTTTGTACTCGGTGCGGGTGTAGTAGACGCTGCCGTAGACCGGCATGCCGCCCTGCTGGTTCATCAGCAGGCTGACTTCGGCATAAGGGTTGGTGCGGTCTTTCATGTCCACGGTGTCGCTGCCGAAATCGTCGACCTTGAGCTTGGCGCGGCCGTCAATGCTACGGCGAGCACCGACTTCAACGCGCAGGGTCGAGGCATCGAACTGGTGGTTGTAGCCGATGGCAGCCTTGGCGAACGGCGACTTGTAGGTCAGCTCGTTGTCCAGGTCGTCGAGCTCAGGCTCGAAGCGCGACCAGTCATAGCCGGCGCCCACGGTGAAGTCGAGGAAGTTGCGCGCATCCATCGCAGCACGCCAGCCCAGGTCCAGATCAACCTTGGCTTCCTTGAGCTTGTTGTCGCTCTTCTTACCATACTTGGCGTCCGCGCCAATCTGGTAGATGAAGCCGGATTCGGCGGTCATCTTGTTGCCATAGTTGGCGAACAGACCACCTTGACCAAGGTGATCGGTCTCCGATTCAGAGCCGCCTTCGAACTTGAATTTGTCGTAGCTGCCGAGCAGGCCGAAAGTGAACAGCGGATCGGTACTTGGCGCAGCGTTGGCAGCAAGCGGGGCAGCGATCAGGGCCAGCAGGCAGGAATGACGCAACAGGTTACGGGTGGACATTGGTAAAGGTCTCCATGACGTGGTGTTTCTGTGACATTCGAGCGCTTCGATGCACACCGAGTGTGAAAAGTTCGAAAAAGAATCAGTAAAAACTCGCAAACCGCTAATGCGTCACAAATTTTTCTTAGCGCCAAGGTTTGACTAAGGCCACTTTCGATGCTCAGATGCGCGCCAGTTTCAGGTGTCCTGCGCCGCCGTGCGCAGGGTGAAACGGGAAGCCGGTGCGTCATCTGCATGACTAGTCCGGCGCTGCCCCCGCAACGGTAAGCGAGTGAAACCTTCGACACACCACTGTGCCCGTGCACGGGAAGGTGAAGGTTTCCAGCCCTCGCAAGCCCGGAGACCGGCCTGCAACTTTCAGTTGGCAAACCCGCGGTGGGCGGGCGCAGGCCGGTTTGCGCGTGCGCCCAGCGTTCGTGCCCGCTTGTCTTTGCGTTGTTTCCACCGGGATCCTTACTTCCTGCACCAGTGGAACGACATGTCCCGTACCAATACCTTTACTCTTCTGGCGGCCTGCATTGCCGCCGCTTCGCCAGCCGTGGCCGCAGAGCCGGCGAGCAAGGTCGTCGCCCTGCCCTCTATCGCGATCAGCGAACGCCGCGACGCAAGCGCCGACCTCACCAGCAGCAGCGAGACCGGCTCGCGCCTCGGCCTCACTGCCCTCGAAACACCAGCCAGTGTCAGCAGCCTTAGCGCCGAACAGATCCAGCAGCGCAGCAACCTCACCGTGCAGGATGCGGTCACCCGCACCCCGGGCATCACCTCCATCGGCACCCCAGGCGATGGCGGCACTGGCCTCAGCGCACGCGGCTTCAACGGCCATGGTTCGGTGATGACCCTGTTCGACGGCGCGCGCCTGTACACCGGTGCCGGCACCCAGACTTTCCCGGTCGACTCATGGCTGGTCGAGCGTATCGAAGTGCTGCGCGGGCCGGCGTCGGTGTTGTACGGCGAAGGCGCCACCGGCGCGGTGGTCAACGTCATCCCGAAAAAGCCCGTGCAAGGCGAGATCCACAACCAGCTGCGCCTGGGCTACGGCTCATGGGACCGCCAGCAACTGGGCCTGGACAGCGGCGGCAGCCTGAGCGAGCGCCTCAGCTACCGCGCCACCATCAACCAGCAGCAAGGCAATGGCTATATCGACCGCGGCGACTCACGCAACCTGGCCCTGGGCCTGGCACTGCGCTTCGATGCCAGCGAAGACCTGAGTTTCACCTTCGCCCACGAACGCGGCGACGCCGAGCCGATGAACTACTTCGGCACACCGCTGATCGCCGGGCACTACCGTGACAGCCTGCGCGACAAGAACTACAACGTGCGTGACGCCGAATTGCGCTACCACGATGAATGGACCCGCCTGAGCAGCGAGTGGGCTATCAGCGACAACGTCAGCGCCAGCAACCAGCTCTATTACATCAAGAGCCGTCGCCACTGGCGCAACGCCGAAAACTACAACTGGGACGCAGACGTCGGCCAACTGCTGCGTAATGGTTTTCTCGAGATCAAGCACAACCAGGAGCAGATCGGTGATCGCCAGAGCTTCACCTTCCAGCACAGCCTGTTTGGCCTGGCCAGCACCACCGTGGTGGGTGCCGAATACAACAAGATCCGTTTCCGCCTGACCAACAACTGGCCCTACAACGATATGGGCAACGACTACATTGACCCGTGGCAGCCCGCGCCCGGCCAGTTCGCCAGCGCCACGCCGCTGCAACCGCGCTCGTTCAGCACCACCCACAGCGCAGCGCTGTTCGCCGAAAACCGCACGCAGTTGACTGAGCAGCTGTCGCTGGTGACCGGTATTCGCCGTGATCAGAACCACATCGAGCGCGACAACCTGATCGACGGCAGCCGCACCGACCGCAGTCTCAGCGGCGGCAACTGGCGCGCCGGGCTGGTCTATGCGCTGACGCCGGACCTGTCGCTGTACGGCCAGTACTCGACCAGTGAAGACGGTGTGGAAAACCTGGTCAGCCTCAGCTCGGCACAGATGAACTTCGACCTGACCGAAGCGCGCCAGACCGAACTTGGCGTCAAGCAGCGCTTTCTTGATGGCGGTGGCGAGTGGACCTTGGCCGCTTATCACATCGTCAAGAAAAAGCTGCTGGTCGACGACCCTGTCAGCCATCAACCGCAACAGGCCGGCCAGCAGACCTCCGATGGCCTGGAGGCGACCCTCGAATTGGCCCTGGCCAACCAGTGGCAGCTGTCGGCCAACGCCGCGCTGCTGCGGGCCAAGTACGACGACTTCAATGAAAGCGTGGCAGGCGTTGCCACCGACCGCAGCGGCAAACGCCCGGCCAATGTGCCGCGACGCAGTGCCAACCTGTGGCTGAGCAAAGGCTTTGGCCAGGACGTCGATGCCGGCGTCGGCCTGCGTTATGTCGACACGCGTTACGCCGACACCGGCAATAGCCAGAGCATCCCCAGCTACACCGTGGTCGATGCCAACCTGGGCTGGCAAGTGCTGCCTGACGTGCGCCTGGGCCTGCAGTTGAACAACCTGTTAAACCGCAACTACGTGACGGCCGCCTACAGCGGCGAGCAGTGGCTGCTGGGCGCACCACGCTCGTATTTCGCCACGCTGGACTACAGCTTCTAAACGCGATTTACCCTGGCTGGCCGCGCAGCAACGGGCTAGCCAGGGCCTTCATGGGCACTACGCTCGCCGATAAAAGGCTTTCAACAGGAAAACCAATAGTTATAAGATAACGTTACACGAAACCTCACCAGCGAAATTTCATGACAAGCGCTCTGACCTCTCCCACCCTCGTCAGCCAACGCCTGCAGAGCATCGATGCCCTGCGCGGGTTGGTCATTCTGTTCATGCTGCTCGATCACGTACGCGAGACCTTCTTCATGCATCACCAGGTGGTTGACCCGATGACCATCGAAAGCACCGAACCTTCGTTGTTTTTCAGCCGCACCCTGGCGCATCTGTGTGCCCCGGTGTTCGTCCTGCTGACCGGTCTTTCGGCCTGGCTGTATGGCGAGAAGTATCAAGGCCGCGGCGCCACGTCGGCGTTCCTGTTCAAGCGCGGACTGTTTCTGGTGGTGCTGGAATTCACCCTGGTCAACTTCGCCTGGACCTTCCAGTTGCCCCCGACGGTGATCTACATGCAGGTGATCTGGGCGATCGGCGTGAGCATGATCGCGCTGTCACTGCTGGTCTGGCTGCCACGCCCGGTGCTGATCGCGCTCGGTGCACTGATCATCGCCGGGCATAACCTGCTCGACGGCGTGCACTTTGCGCCCGGCTCGGTCATGCATGTGCCGTGGGCGATCCTGCATGACCGCGGCTGGCTGGAGGTGTCCGACAGCCTGCGCATGCGCACCTCCTACCCAGTGCTGCCGTGGATTGGTGTAATTGCCTTTGGCTACGCCCTCGGCCCGTGGTTCGCCCGCAGCAGCGTCGCCGGCGTGCGCCAACGGCGCTTGCTGCTGGCGGGTGTAGCGGCCCTGCTCGGCTTCCTCGGCCTGCGCCTGCTCAATGGCTACGGCGAAGCGCCGTGGAGCAGCTACCCAAGCCTGATGCAGACCGTGATGAGCTTTTGCAACATCACCAAGTACCCGCCATCACTACTGTTCCTGGCACTGACGCTGGGCGCCGGGCTGCTGTTGCTACGCGGCTTCGAACGCGCCGGCCAGGCGCGCTGGATCAGTGTGCTGGCGGTGTTCGGCGCGGCGCCGATGTTTTTCTACCTGCTGCACCTGTATGTGCTCAAGCTGCTGTACCTGGCCTGTGTCGCGCTGTTCGGGCTCAATCAGGGTGGTTATTTCGGCTTCGACAGCATCGGCTTCATCTGGCTGACTGCAGTCTTGCTGGCGGCGGCGTTGTACCTGCCGGTGCGCCAGTTTGCCCAACTCAAGGCACGCCGCCGCGACATCAGCTGGCTCAAGTATCTCTGAAAAGCGTTTTCCCCCGGCGGGGTGATGGTCTACCATGCCGCCCGCCGGTTTCCATCACGGAACTAACAGGGAATCCCAGGCCTGCCCTCAATGCAGGCGAAACGGAACTGCCCCCGCAACTGTAAGTGCCGAGCCTGCTCCATCGATGCCACTGGGTTGCTGACCCGGGAAGGCTGGAGCCAGGCCATGACGCACCAGTCAGGAGACCTGCCGGCAAGCATTTACCAACCGGCGGGGTGTCCGGGCTGGCCATCTCCACCCTTCCCAGGGTGCTGCCCGTTGCCGTGCGCAATGGGCAAGGCGATGCCTGTCCGTGGGTTCATTCCCCGCATTGTTCGATAGGAGATCGCCCACCCATGCTGCCCCTTTTCGTGACCCTGCTGGCAGGCCTGAGCCTGTCTGGCCTGGCCCAGGCCGCCGCCACCCACTATCCGCTGACCATCGACAACTGCGGCGCGGTGCAGACCTTTGCCCAGGCGCCGCAGCGCGCAGTGACCATCGGCCAGGCCGGTACCGAAATGCTCTATGCACTAGGCCTGGGCGACAAGCTGGTGGGCACCTCGCTGTGGTTCAACAACGTGCTGCCCGAGTTCAAGGCGCAGAACGACAAGGTCGAGCGCCTCGCTGACAACGATCCAAGCTTTGAAGCAGTGGTCGGCAAGCGCCCGCAACTGGTAGCTGCGCAGTTCGAATGGATGATCGGCGCACAGGGTGTGGTCGGCACCCGTGAGCAGTTCAACGAGCTGAACGTGCCGACCTATGTGCTGCCGTCCGATTGCGAAGGCAAGGACAACCTGGTCGGTGCCGACGGCACCCGGCTGCAGCCGTTCCAGATCGCCAGCATCTACAAAAGCGTCAGCCAACTGGCCGAGATCTTCGACGTGCAGGCGCGTGGCGAAGCGCTCAACAACGAGCTCAAGCAGAGCCTGGACACTGCCCGCAAACAACTGGCCGGCCACGACCTGACGCAGACCTCCGCCCTGTTCTGGTTCTCCAGTGCCGACCTCGACATCGACCCATATGTCGCCGGCCGCCAGGGCGTGGCCGACTTCATGCTGCAGACCCTGGGCGTGCGCAACGTGGTCGAGTCCAGCGAAGAGTGGCCAACGGTTGGCTGGGAAACCCTGGCCAAGGCCAACCCGACCTGGCTGATCATCGCCCGCATGGACCGCCGCCGCTTCCCTGCCGATGACTACCAGAAGAAGCTCGAATTCCTCCGTAGTGACCCCGTCACCAAACACATGGACGCCGTTCGCAAGGGCCGCATCATCGTCCTCGATGCCGACGCGATGCAGGCCGGTATTCGCCTGTTCCGTGGCCTGGAGACGCTGTCCAACGCGTTTGCTTCGGGGAAAGCCGAGCAACCATGATGCGTCTGCTGCCCTACTGCGCCGCTGCCCTGCTCGCCTTGCTGGGGGCGATGCTTGCCGGTATCGCCATTGGTGAAACGCCAGTGGCGCCCAGCGTGGTCTTGCGGGTCCTGGCCAACAACCTGTGGGACGCCGGTTACCCAGTCGACCCGATCGACGCGGGCATCATCTGGAACTATCGCCTGACCCGCACCCTGGTGGCTGCCGCATGCGGCGCCGGGCTGGCGACCTGCGGGGTGATCCTGCAGGCGCTGCTGCGCAATCCGCTGGCCGAGCCGTATCTGCTTGGGTTGTCGGCGGGTGCTTCGACGGGTGCGGTCGCGGTAGCCCTGCTTGGGCTTGGTGGCGCTGCGCTGTCGATGTCGGGCGGCGCGTTCATTGGTGCACTGGCAGCGTTCGGCCTGGTCCTGCTGCTGTCGCGGGCCAGCGGTGCTGGCGGCGGTAATGCCCAGGTGATTCTGGCTGGGATCGCTGGCTCGCAGTTGTTCAGCGCGCTTACGGCATTCTTGATCACCAAGTCGGCGACTGCCGAACAGGCGCGTGGCATTCTGTTCTGGCTGCTGGGTAACCTCAGCGGCGTGCGTTGGCCGTCAGTGTGGCTGGCGGTGCCAGTGGCGCTGCTGGGTTTGGCGGTATGCCTGTGGCATCGGCGCACTCTCGACGCCTTTACCTTCGGCGCCGACTCGGCGGCCTCGCTGGGTATTCCGGTGCGCCGCAGCCAACTGCTGCTGATCAGCTGCGCGGCGCTGGTTACGGCAGTGATGGTATCGATTGTCGGCGCCATCGGCTTTGTCGGCCTGGTCATTCCTCACGCACTGCGCCTGCTGCTCGGCACCGGTCACAGCCGCCTGCTGCCGGCAAGTGCCCTGGGAGGTGCGCTGTTCCTGATCAGCGCCGATATCCTCTCGCGGACCTTGATTCCTGGGCAGGTGATTCCGGTCGGCGTGGTCACTGCGCTGATTGGCGCGCCTCTGTTCGCCTTGATTCTGGTAAGCCGCCGGGGGCGCGCATGACCAACCTCAACACCGTGAATCTCGCGCCGCTCAGTTGCCGAGGCCTTGGCCTGCGTCTGGGTGGCAACGATCTGCTCGAAGCGGTCGAGCTTGAGGTGATCGCCGGGGAAACCCTCGGCGTGGTTGGCCCAAATGGCTCCGGCAAATCGACCCTGCTCAAACTGCTTGCCGGCCTTCTCAAACCGAGCAATGGTGAAGTGCAACTGCTCGGCCAGCCACTGGCGCGCATGCCCCGGCGGCAGATCGCCCAGGTCTTGGCTCTGGTCGAGCAGCAGGCCTACACCAGCGATGCCATCAGCGTGTATGACGCCGTGGCCCTGGGTCGCACACCATGGCTGTCGGCGCTGGCGCCGTACTCCCCCGAGGATCGGCGCATCGTCGAGCAGGCCCTTACCGATCTTGACGCCCTGCATTTGCGCCAGCGCCTCTGGCACAGCCTGTCCGGCGGCGAGCGGCAGCGCGTGCACATCGCCCGCGCCCTGGCCCAGCGGCCGGGCGTGTTGCTGCTCGATGAGCCGACCAACCATCTCGATATCCAGCACCAACTAAGCCTGCTGCAACAGGTCCAGGCGTTGCCGGTGACAACCTTGGTGGCATTGCACGATCTTAACCAGGCACTGACCTGCGACCGCCTCGCGGTGCTCGACCAAGGCCGCCTGGTAGCCCTTGGCAAGCCCCATGAAGTGCTCACGCCAGAGCGCCTGCTGTGCACCTTCGGCGTACACGCTCACTACCTCACCGACCCATACGACGGCGCGCGCATCCTGCGCTTTCGCGCCCCCTGAACACGGATGTTCTCACTATGTTTTCACGCCTTCTCGCCTTATTGCTGTGCAGCACCCTGCTCGCCCCTCTGGCTCACGCCGAAGTCCATGAAGTAAAGATGCTCAACCGCGGCAGCGACGGTGCCATGGTCTATGAGCCGGACCACCTGCGCATCGCTCCCGGCGACAGCGTGCGCTTTGTGCCGACCATGAGCGGGCACAATGCCGCGACCCTTGCCGAGCTGCTGCCAGCCGGCGCCGAAGCCTTCAAGAGCAAGCTCAATCAGCCCCACGAGCAGCAGTTCAGCGTGCCGGGGCTGTATGGCATTCAATGCATCCCGCACCTGGGGATGGGCATGGTCATGTTGATCCAGGTCGGCGAACCGGCGGCTGACCTGCCGGCCCTGCCAGCGACCTTGCCGCCCCGGGCCAAGGCCCGTTTGCAAGCACAGTGGGAGAAACTGGGAACCGGCCAGTGAGGTCTTTCAAGCACGCTTTTGCCCTGCTCCCGCTGATCACTGTCTCCCCTCTGGCAGCCGCCGAGTCTGCCCAGGCAAAGGCCAACGGGCTGATTGAAGACAGCAGCTGGAGCCTGCTCAACCGCAGCGTATTCGACCAGCGCGATTATCGTCACGGAGCCAGCAACAGCGGCGCGCGCAACGCCTACAAACCCCGTAGCGAGCGCAGCGGCAAAGCCGAAGAATGGGGCTATGGCCTGATGGGCACCTTGCAGTCAGGTTTTACCCAGGGCCTGATCGGGGTTGGCGTCGATGCCCACGCTTACCTCGGCGTGCAACTCGACAGCGGCGGCGGCCGTGCGGGCAAGGCGCGCTTGCTCAGCGTGGACAATCAAGGCCACCCGAAAACCGAGTACAGCCGCGCTGGCGCCGCACTTAAACTGCGGATGGCCGATACGGTGCTGAGCTACGGTGAGCAGCGGGTAAAAACGCCGGTATTCAACGCCTCCGACAGCCCCTGCTGCCAGAGACTGCAACCGGCTGGTTGTTGACCAGCAACGAAGTTGACACCTTGAAACTGGTTGCCCGGCACTTCACCGAGAGCGCCGACCGTAATGCCAGCAGCCACAACCAAGGCCTGGTGGTGAACTACTCGAATGCCCTCAAGGGCAACAGCTTCGACCTCGCCGGCATGGTCTGGAACCCGAGCGATGCCGTCAGCGCCAGCTTGTACACCTCGCGCTATGAAGACACCTGGAACCAGCACTATCTGGGCAGCACCCTCAGCCACGTCCTGAGCGACCAACGCAGCGTCAGCCTCGACCTCAACCTGTACCGCACCCGCGACACCGGCAAGGCCTTGTCCGGGCAGATCGACAACACCACCTGGAGCCTGGTCTCGCGCTACAACCACGGGCCACACGGTTTCAGTCTCGGTTGGCAACAAGTGCACGGCGACACCCCGTTCGACTACGTCAGCCGCGGCGCCATATTCATCAGCAACGCGGTGCAGCTGTCCGACTTCAACGCCCCCAACGAGAAGTCCTGGCAGGCGCGCTACGACCTGGACATGGGCGCCTACGGCGTGCATGGGTTGAACCTGACGGCGCTGTATGTACGCGGTTTCGACATCGACGGCAGTCGTGTCGATCCACGCGGCGGTTATGCCTATCTCGGTTACAGTCGCGGCGGCAAGCATTGGGAACGCGACCTTGAAGCGCGCTATGTGGTGCAGAGCGGCAAGGCCAAAGGCATGGTGTTCTCTCTGCGGCATGACGAGCATCGTGGGAACACGGCGCAAGCTGAGCTGGATGCGGATCAGATTCGGGTAGCGGTGGAGTATCCGCTTACGGGTGGGTTTTGAGGCAGGCAGAGCGAAGCTGATCGGAACGAGAAGCTCTCACTGCGTCTTCGCTTATCTACCTCAGTCGGTTCGCCAAACGGTCACTGCAACCTGCCGACGGCGCCGCCTTAGCTCACCCCCCCAAATGCCTTCTCACCCCCTACACCAGCAGCAACTGCATATGCGTCGTTTGCCATACAGGGTCCTGTTCAATATCGGTGATGACAAACCCTTGCCGCTCCCAGAAGCGAATCGCTCCTGGCAGAAACGGATGCGTATGCAGATACAAACATTCGATTCCAGCAGCCTTGGCCCGCAACCGCAGCTCTGCAAACAGCGCTGCGGCCAGACCACAGCGGCGGTACTCGGGCAAAACGAACAGCCGCACCACTTCCACCACAGTGAAATCGTGATAATTCAGCTGGCTGAAGCGGTGGTCGTAAGGCAGGTAGCCGATGGCTGCGACCAGCCGGCCGTTGTCGCGCGCGGTCAAGAAACAGCCGCCAACTTGCAGGTAGGTGTCGCTGAACCGGGCAAGGTCAGCCGGCAGCGGTGCGTCAGCCAGCAGCGCAAACAGCTCCCGGCGCGAGTCGTTGACGAACGCGACCACCTCGTCGATGGCATCGGCGGCTACCGAAGTGATGATCCAGTCTGTCATTGAGCTCAAGCCTTGAAGCGAGGTGAAAGCCAACTTCTACCCGATCGCCAGCCCGTGCGCAATTGCACGGGCGCGCTCAAGCTGACTGGCGAAACGGCAAGCGCTGCGGATCACAGTCCGCAACGTCGCGGCGAAACTGTTCTTCGCTGTAGTCACGTGGGTAGTAAGAGAACCGCTTGAGGTCGAAGTAGTCGTCCTGCGTCATGTAGCGCCTGGACAAGCGAATACTCTCGATCTCGGCCTGCTCCTGATTGATCTCGGCGCTGAGGTGGACCTGGGTGACGCCACGTTCTTCAGCACTGGATACCTCCACCGGGCGTGCGCCAAACTCAGCTAGTTCGCCCAGAAACTCCTCACTATGACTGGGCGGCCCATAGACCACGACCGGGCCAACCGACACGCCCTTGAGGTATTGCGCGTGGGCATCCAGCCAGCGCTGTGTTTCATCGAGCGTCTGCGCGGTTTCGCCGCCATACAGGAGCACGTTGACCTTGACCCAGATGCCATGACTGGCGCAGGTCTCGAGCAACTTGGATGCGGCATCGAGGTAGCGCTGTGGCTTGTCAGCCTTCTGCATCCGCTCCAGCTGCAGCAGCGAGGCAGACTCGAGCCCCAGGTCAATCACCTTCATGCCTGCCGCCACCAGGCCTGGCACGGCGTTGGGTTTGACGCTGTCGACCCGGCTCTCGCAGCGCCAGGCGATGTTGATACCGGCAGCCTGTATCGCATTGGCCAGCTCATCGGCCCATTTGCGTTTGGGCACCAGATAGGACGACTGGAAGTATGGCCGCACCGACTGATCGCCATACACGTCGATCAACGTGTGCAGTTCTTTGACGATCCGCGCCGGCGTCTTCAAGTCGGTCAAAGGCATTGCCCGCTCTTCACAAAATGCGCAACCGCGGCCACAACCGCGCGAGGTTTCAACGCTGGGCTGATAGCGCTGGAAGTTCTCGACCAGACTGTGATCGAGACCGCAGTGTGCAGGGGCCTGCCACTGCCCACTAAAACCGAGCAAGTGCGCCATTGCATCTTCGCCCGCGCCTTGGACAATCAGGTCGACGTGCGGCATGCGCTCCTTCAGCCACGCCTTGTCCGGGTTGGTGACCCAACGCCCGCCGAGGACGATGCGGATCCGCGGGTCGAGCGCCTTGACCGCAGCGCAGAAACGCTGGGCCCACTCCAACGCGTAGAAACTTGGCATCGACAGCATCACCTGGGTCGCCAGGCGCAACCGCCCTTGCTGGTGCAAGCGCGCGACCAACTGCTCAGGGTTTTCGTGCTCACCATGCACCAGCGCTGTCTCGATGCCGTTGAGGCTGCACAGCGAGGCCAATCCCAGTGCGCCGTAGTTCAGGTACAACTGTCGGCGCGCCAGGGGGTGATCGCGCTTTTTTGGCTGGAGCAAACCCGCCGAGACGAACAACACCGGCGCAAGGCCACCAGAGCGGGCAATCAATCCACTCATTGCTCGGCTCCGCAGCCTTCGCAGACCTGCTCGGCCTGCACCTCGGCCGGCCCTTCGACTGCCACGATAAGCGCTTCCTCACCGGCCAACCGATCGCGGCGGATGCATTCGTCGCAAAGGGTTACCCGTGGGTACTGCTCGGCAGTCCGCTCCGCCAGCATGTCGCCCTGAATCACGCAGATATTCATATCGCTCCCCCGCCCACACAAATCGAGGGGGTATTCAGATGCAGCTGGGCAGCCGCTGTCAAAAACGATGTGTTTACTTTCCTGACATCTGTGCAGGCCGTTTCCCACGCAGCGCAACTGCCACGCAGGCCCTGGAAAAACGGTAAACTTGCCACCCCACCGTGCCCAAGGGCTGCTCGATGAATCGCTTGCTCAACCTGCTGCTGCCCGTGTTCTTGCTCGGCGCCCTCGCTGCCTGCGACCAGCAGCCCAGCCGCGAACAACAGATCCTCGCCAAGCTGCCCTTGCAAGCCGCCTACGAGCACAACATCGGCAGGATGGCCTCACTGCTGGCCATGGACCACCCGCAGGTCCCCGAAGAGCAGATCAAACAGGTGCTGCGCAAGCACCTCACCGTCGAGGACCAGCGCAACGACCTGTTCAAGCTGTACAGCACAGCCAACTTCAGCGATGCCGAATTCGAGACTATCGTCGAGGCAACGCAGAATCCCGAGAAAGCCAAGGCACTCGGCGACACCGAGCAGGGCAAACGCCTCAGCGAGAAGCTCACCGGTCTGATGCGCGCCAGCGCCCAGGACAAAGCGGTGCAGGCCCTCGCCGCGCAACGTATGCAGCAGGTCGAGGACGATCTGCAAGCGCTGCCTTGAACAGCCCGGTTTAGCTGTAGCTGCAATCACGCGAAACGCATAAGGTATTTCGCAGTAACCCGTCAGTGAGGTCAGGATTGCCACACGCCAAGAAAGGACTGCGCCTGGATCTGCGCACACTCATCCTCGTACTGTCGGCGCTGACTGCAGTGACCATGCTGCTGACCAGCTACTTCGCCAGTTACCGAGTACAACGCCAACTGCTGATCGACCACTCTCTGGAAGCCAACCGGGTCTACGCGGCAAAACTTGCAGCAATCACCGATACGTTTCTGGGCAACGCGCTGCAGCAACTGGGCTTCAGTGCCGGGGTGCAGGCGCACAACCTGAACGATGCGCCCTCGCTGCTGGCGGAGACCGAGCGGGTGCTGCAGCAGAGCATCGCCTTCAACTCGACCTTTCTGGTCGACGCCCAGGGGTTTCTGCGCGCCGTTTCGCCCGCGCCACTGCGCCACCTGATCGGCACCCATGTGCAGACGCCAGGCTCGCAAGAGGCCCTGCGCGAACGCCGCCCGCTGGTATCAACACCTTTTCTGTCGGCAGCCAATAACCTGGTGGTGGTGCTGTCACAACCAATCTTCGATGGGCAAGGCAAATACCTGGGCTATGTCGGCGGCAGCGTGTACCTGCGTGAACGCAACTTTCTCAACAGCATGCTCGGCGAGCACTACTACAAGGATGGTTCGTACCTGTACGTGGTCGACCGCAACCGGCGCCTGCTCTATCACCCGGATCCGGAGCGGGTCGGTACAGTGGTCGAGGGCAATTCCCTGATCGATCAGCTCCCCGCCCTGTCTGAGGGCACACGGCAGATCCATAACAGTGCCGGCGTGGAGATGCTCGCCGGTTTTGCCACCGTGCCCAGCACCGGTTGGGGCGTGATCGCGCAACAACCGCTGAGCCAGACAGTAGCGCCAATGCGTCAGCTGATTCTGAATGTGGTGCTGCTGTCGGCGCCGTTGGCATTGCTTGGTTTTCTCGCCCTGTGGTGGTTTGCCCTGGCCATCACCCGACCGCTGTGGCAACTGGCGGCGGGCGCGCTGGCGCTGGACCGCCCTGGCACGTCCGAACATCTGCACAAGGTGCGCGCCTGGTACTTCGAAGCGGCCGAGTTGAAGCGCGCTTTGCTGTTTGGCCTCAATCTGCTGCAGGAGCGCATCGGCCGGCTTAACCGGGACGCGCAAACCGACCCCTTGACCGGGCTCGGTAACCGCCGCAGCCTTGAATACAACCTGTCGCTGCTCAAGGCCGAGGAGCGTAACTTCGCCGCTGTCGTGCTCGACATCGATCACTTCAAACGGATCAACGACACTTACGGCCATGCAGTAGGTGATCAGGCCCTGCGCCAGTTGGCCGAGCTGATGCGCCGCTGTTGCCGTGAAGTCGACGTGCTCTGCCGCACCGGTGGCGAGGAGTTCATCATGATCCTGCCTGGCGCCAGCGTGGAGATCGCCACCGTGGTTGCTCAGCGATTGCGCATTTGCGTGCAGGACACACCGCTCGCTGCGGTCGGTGCGATCACCGTGTCGCTGGGCGTGGCCCATTGGCAGTCCAACTCTGGCAGCCTGCCGGCCGAGGTGCTCAGCGAGGCCGACGCTGCGTTGTATGTGGCCAAGCAGAACGGGCGCAATCAGGTCCAGGTCGCGAGCAGTGGCGAGGCGGCGCACAGCTGAGCTGAGCGTTTGCCGCGGCGCTGATGTCCAAGCTGCAGCCCCTATCGATCCGGAGATGACCATGCCCCGTCTGGGCTTTGCCTGTATGTACCGCCACCCGCATCGCAGCCTGTCGATCAAGGAACTGGAGGCCATCGAAAAGGCTTTCAACCCGCGCACCACGACCTTGCGCTGGCTCAACAGCGCCAGCGTCGAAGCCGCTGCGGCAAAGCTGCTGGAGCTGGTCGAACACAATCTCGATGCCCAGTTGCGCCTGCTGGCGTATGTTGCCGAGCTACCGCCAACCCTGCGCATGGTGCGCTTGAGCAGCGACCTGCTGCCGCTCTACAGCCACCCGCAAGTGGCCGAGTTCTACCGTAACCCGACCGTTCAGGCTGACCTGCAGACACGCCTCGGCGCGATTGGCGCGTTTGCCCGCAGCGCGGATATTCGCCTGTCGTTTCATCCCGGCCAGTACTGCGTACTCGGCTCGGACCGCGCCGACGTGGTCGAGAACAGCCTGGCCGAGTTCGAGTACCACGCCGACATGATCCGCATGATGGGCTACGGCCAGCGCTTTCAGGACTTCAAGTGCAACGTGCACATTGCCGGGCGCTTGGGCGCCGCTGGCGTTCGTGCCGTATGGCCGCGGCTGTCGCAGGAGGCGCGCAATGTCATCACCTTCGAGAACGATGAAAAGACCTACGGCGTCGACGATTGCCTGGGCCTGGCCGACCTTGCGCCGGTGGTGCTGGATATCCATCACTGCTGGATTCACGAGAACGACTACATCGCCCATGACGACCCACGGCTGGCGCCGATCATCGCCAGCTGGCGCGGCGTGCGCCCGGTGATGCACTACTCGCAGCCGCCCGAGCGCCTGCAAGAACTGGGCTTTGCCGCCCAGCAGAAGCTGAAGATTCCAGCCTTGCTGGAGCAGGTCAACAAGCGTGATCTGTACCAGCACAGCGAGCGCATGTGGAACGACTGGACCAACCGTTACGCGCTGGGCTTCATGGGCGGCTTCGACATCATGTTCGAGGCCAAGCACAAGAACCTCGCCACCCTCGAGTTCTATCAGCGCTACGTTGATGGCGCTGCCGCCGGCGGTTGATTGGGCACCGTCCGTCAGTTCCGGGGCACCCTCGCCGACGAGGCAAGGCCCAACGCATGTACTCACATGAACGGGAGATACACCATGAAGCGGATGCATGCACTTTGTCTCGCAGTCTGCCTTGGCGCCACCGCGCCACTGGCAATGGCCGCGACCAACATGAATGACAACGACGCGCCAAGCACCCAGACCGGCGGCGCCACCGGCGTTGGCCCGGGCACCATGAACAGCGACGGCACGGGCACCGGCACCATGCAGCGTGACGGCACTGGCACTGGCACCATGAACGGCAGCGGTACCGGTGGCAGCGGCATGGGCGGCAGCACCACTGACAGCGATGACAACCAGGGCGGCACCGGCGGCAGTGGCACCGGCAGCGGCGGCATGGGCGGCTCGGGCAGCGGCACTGGCTCAGGCAGTTCCGGTAGCGGCGGCTCCGGCGGTGCAGGCGGTAGCGGCGCAGGTGGCGGCGGTGGCGGCGGCTAATTCACGGGCCATCGCACGTTAAACGCCGGCAGGTTCGAATTGCGATTCGAGCCTGCCGGCTTCGTTCAGGATGCGGGTTTCAAGCACCGGGCAAAATGTAACAACCCTTGTCTTAATAATGTCATGTTTACTTCATAGGATTGTCTCTGAACTGCCATCTATGGCCCCACGGCTTATTTCAGGGATGAACCGCAGCATGCGTCGAGTCGTATTCAATCAGAAAGGTGGAGTGGGCAAATCGAGCATTGCCTGCAATCTTGCCGCTGCCAGCGCTGCAGAGGGTTACCGGACACTGCTGGTCGATCTCGATCCCCAGGCCAATGCCACCTACTACCTCACCGGTTTGAGCAACGACCAGATCCCACCCGGCATTGCCGACTTCTTCAGGCAGACCCTCAGTACCAGCCCTGAAGGCAAGAAGAACCGTGTGGCCATCAGCGAGACACGCTACGCCAACCTGCACCTGGTCACTGCCAGCCCTGAGCTGGCCGATTTGCAGACCCGTCTGGAAAGCAAATTCAAGATCAACAAGCTGCGCAAGCTGCTGGTCGCGCTGTCGGAAGATTACGAGCGGATCTATATCGACACCCCGCCTGCGCTGAACTTCTATACCTTCAGCGCCCTGCTCGCCGCCGAGCGCCTGCTGATCCCGTTCGACTGCGACAGCTTCTCGCGCCAGGCGCTGCTCAACGTCATGGCCGAAGTTGAAGAGCTGCGCCACGACCACAATGCCGAACTTACCGTCGAGGGCGTGGTGGTCAATCAGTACGCCGGGCGCACCGCACTGCATCAGACCCTGGTCGAGCAACTGCGCAGTGAAGGCCTGCCGATTCTGCCGGTGTACCTGAGTGCCTCGATCAAGATGCGCGAGTCGCACCAGGCCGCCGTGCCGCTGGTCCATCTGGCGCCCACGCACAAATTGGCCCGCGAGTTCGTCGACCTGCTCGATGTATTGGAACGCGCCGCCTGACACCCAGGTGCGACAATCCACCACAGCCAGTCAGCACTCAGGCGATGCTGAGCTGATGGTAGATTCACTGCCATGAAAATCCCCCGCCAGAGCCGTGCGCTGACTGCCTGGGCGCTGTATGCCAGCGTCCTCTTCAGCCTATTGATCTGCGGCTTGCACCACGGCCAGATGAGCGGCCTACAACTGTCCGGGCTCAACGGTGGCTTCTGCTCGCTGTCCAGCGAGCACGGGCCGGCGGTCGACCTTGGCGAGTCCAGCGGTGATCAGCACATGGCGCAGCTGGACTGCCCAGTGTGCTCATCGTTTGTTCAAGCGGTGGCACCAAGCAGCACGGGCTGGTGGTTCGAGCGCCTGCGCGGCAGCGCGCCGTCGCCGATGGTCGAGCGCAGCTGGGCCCAACCGCCGCCACGCTATGTGCGCCCTGCCCTCAACCCACGCGCCTCCCCTGCCATCCACGCAACGCCAGCAACCTTCGTCTGAGCCGCCCGGGCCACTTGCCCGCAGGTGTGTGCTCAGCCATGACTTTTGCGTGGAAACCACAACAACATGATCCGCCAGACTTCCCTGGTGCTCCTGGCGAGCACCTGCAGTATCGCCTGGGCCGACCACTCGGCCATCGAACTCTCCGCCACCAGCATCGACGCCAGCCGTGCAGCGCCCTCGGGCGTGCAACTGGACGAGCCGATCCGTACCGGCTCCAAGCTCGGCCTGACCGCGCGGCAAACGCCCGCCTCGGTGAGTGTTTCCGACCGCAGCGTGATCGAACAACGCGGGGCCAAAGACACCCAGGACGTGATCAACGCCATGACCGGTGTAAACGCCTCGGCCAACCCCGGCTACGGCGGCTTTGTCAGCTACCGCGGCTTCACCCAGAACCAGGTCACCCAGCTCTTCAACGGCATCAACCTCGGCTATAGCAGCGCCACTCGCCCGGTGGACGCCTGGGTCATTGATCGTGTCGAACTGATCGGTGGGCCGTCGTCGTTCCTGCATGGCGCCGGTGCAGTCGGCGGCTCGATCAACTACATCAGCAAGCTGGCCAGCCGCGATCAGCAGACCATCGATGGCCGCCTGCGCTATGGCAGCTTCGACGATTCGGAAATCGCCTTCGGTATCAATCAGGCGCTGGCCAGCAACCCGGCCGAGGCTCATCACTTCGTGCGTCTGGATTTCAGCCGCGGCCACAGTAACGGATACATCGACCGCAATGAGCGCGACACCGACAGCCTGGCGTTGTCCTTGCTCAGTGAGCTGACCCCCGACCTCACCCACACGCTGGCCATCGAGTACCAGCAGGACAAAGAAGTCAGCCCCTACTGGGGCGCGCCGATCCTGCCGGGGCGCAGCACCATGAAGATCGACAACGGCCGCCGCTTCGAGAACTACAACGTCGCCGACGGCCGCTATGAACAGCGCGTGCGCTGGTTGCGCTCGATGCTCGACTACCAGATCAGCGACGCCACCAGCGTGCACAACACGCTGTACCACTACGACGCCCAACGCGACTACCGCAACCTTGAGCGGTACAGCTACAACGCCGCGAGCAATGTGCAGCGCGGCAGCCCATACCTGCAGCGCCATGAGCAAACGGTACTGGGCGACCGTATCGAACTGCGCCACGCCAACACCCTGCTTGGCCTGTCGAGCCAATGGGCGATGGGCGTGGATTACTCGCGCATGCGCCAGGATCTCTACCCCACTGCGGGCAGCTGGAGCGACGTGGTCGACCCAGACCATTTCGACCCTGGAAGCTTCGGTGATATCCCGGGGGTCAATACCGGCCTGACCCGCCAGCGCCATCACCAGATCGACAATGGCGCAGTGTTCGCTGAAAACCGCCTGCAGTTGACCGATCGCCTGGCCTTGCTCACAGGCCTGCGCTACGACTACCTGGAAATGCAGGTGGACAACTACGACACGGTTTCGCCCACCAGCCCAGCCTACTTTGAACGCCGTTGGGAATCGCTCAGCGGGCGGGTCGGCTTGAGCTACGAGCTGACGCCAAGCGCCAGCGTGTACCTGCAGTACAGCACCGCTGCCGACTTACCGGCCGGGTCGTTGGCCGCTGCCACCTATTCCAACGTCGGCCTGTTCGATCTGTCCAAGGGCGAGCAGTGGGAAGCCGGCAGCAAGTTCGACTTTCTCGAAGGCCGCGGCGCGGCAACCATTGCGCTGTATCAGATCGTGCGAAAGGACTTTACCGTGCGCGATTCGAGCAACCCCAACCTGACGGTGCAAGCCGGTCAGCAGACCTCACGCGGGATCGAACTGGCTGGGCGTTTTCAAGTCACGCCAACGCTGCTGGCCGAAGCCAACTATGCCTATGTCGATGCGCAGTATGATGAGTTCAACGAGGCCGCCAATGGCATCTCGGTATCGCGTAAAGGCAACGCGCCGGTCAACGTGCCGGCCAATGTCGGCAACCTGTGGCTGACCTACAGCTTCGATACGGCTTGGTCGATGGGCGTTGACGGGCGTTATGTCGGCTCGGTCTACGCCGACAACGCCAACACGCTGAAGGCGCCGGCCTATACCCTGTTCGGTGCATTCGCGCGCTATCAGGTCGACCGGAACACCGCACTGACAGCACGGGTGCGCAACCTGACCGACGAGGTCTACGCCAAGCAGGCATACGGCCTGCAGTACTACATGGGCGCGCCGCGTGCGCTCGAGTTGGCCATGGACGTACGTTTCTGATGGCTGCCAGTGCGCGCCGGCAGCGGCCATGTAGATCGGGTGTTCACAACTGAACACCAACTGGCCGCCCGGTACCAGTGCCTGGTACAGCGTTGCGATCAGCCGTGGCAAGTCTTCGATGTAGTGGAAGGTGAGCGCACTGTAGGCCAGATCGAACCCTGCTGCTGGCAGCGTGAGGCTCTCCAGATCAGCGATGCGGTACTCGATCGCCGGATCATGGGTATCGTGCCGGGCACGCGCGAGCATGTTCTGCGACAGGTCCTAGCTGCTCAGTTGGTCGAGCAGCTCAGGACGCTTGCGCCACCGCACCAATGAAGTTGGCCAGCTCGGCGGTTTGCGGCGCGGCGAACACCTCCCGCGGATTGCCCACTTCATGCACCTTACCCTGGTGCATGAACACCAGCTTGTCGCCCACTTCCCGGGCAAAGCGCATCTCGTGAGTGACCATGATCAGGGTCATGCCCTCCTTGGCCAGCTGGCGTACCACCCCCAGCACCTCGGTCACCAGTTCCGGGTCCAATGCCGAAGTGATCTCGTCACACAGCAGCACTTTCGGCGACATCGCCAGCGCACGGGCGATGGCCACCCGCTGTTGCTGGCCACCGGAGAGTTGATCCGGGTAGGCGTTGAATTTCTCGCCCAGGCCGACCCGCGCCAGCATCTGCTCAGCCAGTTGCCGCGCTTCGCCCTTGCTGGTCTTCTTCACCACCTGCGGCGCCAGCATCACGTTCTCGCCGACGCTCAGGTGCGGGAACAGGTTGAACTGCTGAAACACCATGCCCACCTTCTGGCGCAGGCTGCGCAGGTCGGCGCGGGCAGCGTCGAGGTACTCACCGTCGACTTCGATGACGCCGTCACTGATCGACTCCAGGCCGTTGAGGGTGCGCAACAAGGTGCTCTTGCCCGAACCGCTGCGGCCAATGATCGCGACCACTTCGCCCTCTTCGATGCTCAGGTCAACGCCCTTGAGCACGTGGTTGTCGCCGTAATATTTGTGCAGCGCAGACACTCTAAGCAGGGGCATGCAGCCTCCTTTCCAGATAACGGGCGCTCAACGAGAGCGGGTAGCAGAGGATGAAGTAGCCCACGGCGACCAGGCCGTAGGTCAGGAACGGCTCGAAGGTGGCGTTGGCGAGCATGCCGCCGGTCTTGGTCAGTTCGGTGAAGCCGATGATCGACGTGACCGCCGTACCCTTGACCACCTGCACCGAGAAGCCCACCGTCGGCGCGATGGCGATGCGCATGGCCTGCGGCAGGATCACATAGCGCAGTTGCTCGAGTCGGCTCAGCGCCAGGCTGCCGGAGGCTTCCCACTGGCCACGGCCGATCGACTCGACACAACCGCGCCAGATCTCGGCAAGGAACGCGCTGGTAAACAGCGTCAGGGCAATTGCTGCTGCCATCCACGCCGAAACGTCGATGCCGAACAGCGCGATGCCGAAGAACACCATGAACAGCTGCATCAGCAATGGCGTGCCCTGGAACAATTCGATATAGCCCCGGGCAAGGCCGCGCAGATAAGGGTTTTCCGAGATCCGCGCGAGCAGCAACAGCAAGCCGGCAACGCCGCCGCAGACAAACGCCACCAGCGACAGCAACAAGGTCCATTGCAAGCCGGCCAGCAGGTTGCGGACGATATCCCACAAGGTGAAGTCCATCAGCGTCTCCCCATCAGCCAGCGCTGCCCGAGCCAGGCCAGCAACTGCCGCACGCCGATGGCCATGAGCAGATACAGCACGGTGGTCAGCAGATAAGTCTCGAACGCGCGGAAATTACGCGATTGAATGAAGTTGGCCGCGAACGACAACTCCTCGGTGGCGATCTGCGAACACACCGCCGAACCGAGCATGACGATCACGATCTGGCTGCTCAGCGCCGGCCAGACCTTGGCCAGTGCCGGCCGCAGAATCACATGTCGAAACGCCTCGAAGCGGCTCATGGCCAACGCTGCAGCCGCTTCCAGCTGGCCCTTGGGGATGGCCATGATGCCGGCGCGGATGATCTCGGTGGAGTACGCGCCGAGGTTGATCACCATCGCCAGCACTGCCGCTTCCCATTCACTCAGGCGCACGCCAAGCGCCGGCAAGCCAAAGAAGATGAAAAACAGCTGGACCAGAAACGGCGTGTTGCGGATCAGCTCCACATACGCCCCGAACACCGCTGAAAACGGCTGCAGGCGCCAGGCCCGGACCACCGCGCCGAGCACGCCGATGGCCAGCCCCAGCACGGTACCGACCACCGTCAGTTGCAGGGTGAACAGCGCGCCCTTGAGGAGCAGGTCAGCCTGGGCCAGCACCGGGGCGAAATCAAATTGATAGGCCATCGAACAGCAACTCCAGGCGCGGCTTAAAGGTCAGCCGGAAGCGGCTGCTTCAGCCATTTTTCCGCATTGCGATTGAGGCTGCCGTCAGCCTTGGCTGCATCCAGCGTGGCGTTGACCTTGTCCAGCAGTGCCGGCTCCTGCTTGGCCAGGCCGACATACACCGGCGAGTCCTTGAGCTTGACCTTGAGTACCGGCACCTTGGCCGGGTTCTTCTCGGCGATCACGGCCATGACCACGCTGCCACTGGCGATCAGCTCGACCTGCCCAGCCAGGTAGGCGGCGATGGTCGAGTTGTTGTCTTCAAAGCGCTTGATGGTTGCGCCCTTGGGGGCCACTGCCGACAGCTCCATGTCTTCGATCGAGCCGCGGGTGACGCTGATGGTCTTGCCAGCAATGGCATCGATGCTGTCGATCTTGGTCTCGGCCGGGCCGAACACAGCCAGGTAGAACGGTGCGTAGGGTTTCGAGAAGTCGATCACCGCCGCCCGCTCCGGATTTTTGCCCAGGCTGGAAATCACCAGGTCAACCTTGCCGGTGGTGAGGAACGGGATACGGTTGGTGCTGTTGACCGGCGTCAGCGCCAGCTTGACCCCAAGCTTGTCGGCCAGCAACTGCGCGGTGTCGATGTCCAGGCCGCGCGGTTTGAGGTCAGGGCCGACCGAACCGAATGGCGGGAAGTCTTGCGGCACAGCGACTTTCAATACACCACGGGCGGTGATGTCGGCCAGCGCATCGGCTTGGGCCTGAACTGCGCCAAGGGCACCGCCGCAGAACACGGTAGCCAGAAACAGGGTACGGAACTTGGTCATGCACGAGCCTCGCAGGGTCAGAGTGGGCAACTGGACAGGCAGTTACACAGCACAAGTGCACGGGCCATGCCAGAAAGCTCCCTAAACCCCGCAAAAGCAGGCCAGACCGTCTGCGCCACGGTCTTACTGGTCTGAACAGTTGCTGCTGAGTAAGGCAAGCGCGCCGCGCTGCGCCCTGCATTTGTGCAAGCTCCGTTCACCCTGCGCCAGCACGGAGCAAGGCTTGCCAGCGCCGCGCATTGCCCGTAAAAGGGTCGAACCCTGCCCTCTGACCGGTCTGAACTGCATGCTCGATACCCTCCCCCGCGCCGTCCCGGAAATCGCCTTGCAGGCAATCCGCAAACTGATCGATGACGGTGGTTATCTGCCCGGTGATGCCCTTCCCTCGCAGCGCGACCTGGCCGAGCAACTGGGGGTCAGCCGGGCCTCGTTGCGCGAAGCATTATCGACCCTCAGCGCGTTGGGCCTGGTCAGCGTGCAGCCCGGTAAGGGCGTGTTCGTGCTGGCCCCAGTGCCGGCAACCCCGGTGGGCTTCAGTTGGCCGTACGCCGAGCAGGTGTCTGCCGCCGACACCTTCCAACTGCGCTATGCACTGGAAGGCTTTGCCGCCGGGCAGGCGGCGCTGAACCTGACGGCCGACGATCTTGACCGGCTTGCCGCCAATGTCGAGGCCATGCGCCAGGAGTTGCGTGCGGGTAACTTCGAAGCGGCAGCGCGGCTGGACTTTGCCTTCCACCAGGCGCTGCTGCAGGCGTCCGGCAACCGCGCCATGCTGCATGTGATCACCGCCAGCCAGGACATCTTTCTGGAAAGCCAGAAGCTGCCGTTCATACGTCCGGAGCGGGCCATGGAAACCTGGCAGGAGCACAGCAAGATCCTCCGCGCCCTGGCCCGACGCTCGCAACTGGGCGCGCAGCGGGCCATGCAGGAGCATATCCGCAACGCAGCTTCGCGTACCGGCGTGGTGTTCCCGGTCTAGGCCGGCGCAACCGCTTGCCTGCTGGTTGAAACAGATAGCTCAGTGTCGCCCCCGAATATGCGCGCGGCGCAACCTGCCGATCTACTGATAGCCATAACAACGATGCTGCGGCCCGACTGCGGCACTTTCAATCAGGCTGCCATGGCAAATCGGAGCGTATCCGCATGTCCACTTCCCATGAGGTATCACCGGCCACCTTGCGCCGGGTCATCGCGGCCTCGGCCGTTGGCAATTTCGTCGAGTGGTTCGACTTCGCCGTCTACGGCTTCCTTGCCACACTGATCGCCAGCCAGTTCTTCGCCAGCTCCGACCCCGGCGCCGGCCTGCTCAAAACCTTTGCCGTGTTCGCCGTAGCCTTTGCCTTGCGGCCATTGGGCGGCATCGTGTTTGGTGCTTTGGGAGATCGGCTCGGGCGCAAACGCGTGTTGTCGATGACCATTCTGCTGATGGCGGGCTCGACCACACTCATCGGCCTGCTGCCCACCTACGCCAGCATCGGTATCGCCGCGCCGCTGTTACTGACCCTGGCGCGCTGCCTGCAAGGCTTTTCCGCTGGTGGCGAGTACGCAGGTGCATGCGCTTATCTGATGGAACACGCACCGCAAACCAGACGCGCGTTCTATGGCAGCTTCGTGCCGGTGTCGACCTTTTCGGCGTTTGCCTGCGCAGCAGTGATCGCCTACGCCCTCGAGGCAAACCTGAGCAGTGACGCGATGAACAGCTGGGGCTGGCGTGTGCCGTTTCTGATCGCGGCGCCATTGGGCCTGGTCGGTCTGTACCTGCGCTGGCGCATGGAGGAAACCCCAGCGTTCCGTGCGGCCATCGCCGAAGGCAAGGTGCACAGCCATTCGCCGCTCAAGCAGACCCTGCGCAATCACGGCCGGGCGATCCGCAACCTCGGCGCATTCATTTCGCTGACGGCACTGTCGTTCTATATGTTCACCACCTACTTTGCCACTTACCTGCAACTGGTCGGCAACCTGACCCGCGCGCAGTCGTTGCTGGTGACCACTGTGGCACTGCTGTTCGCCGCTGCCGGCTGCCCACTGGCCGGGTTGCTTTCGGACCGCATTGGCCGACGCAAGACCATTGGTTTTACCTGCCTGTGGGTGATGATTGCGGTGTTCCCGGCCTACTGGCTGGCGAGCTCGGGGTCGATGTCCGGCGCGTTGCTCGGCGTGATCCTGCTGGCGGTCGGTGCGCTGATGAGTGGTGTAGTCACTGCCGCGCTGCTCTCGGAGAGCTTCCCTACCCGCACCCGCTACACCGCCTCGGCGATCACCTACAACGTTGCCTACACGCTGTTCGGCGGCACCGCGCCGCTGGTTGCGACCTGGCTGATTGGCCAGACCGGCAGCAGCCTGGCACCTGCGTTCTATCTGGTGGTGATCGCCTTGCTGGCGTTGATCGGTGGCCTGGCGCTGCCGGAGACTTCGCGGATTTCACTGCATGAAGAGGTGCCGACAGGGCAGCCTAACCCCGCCGTTTAAGCCATGTCTGCGGGGTCGTTGAGGCCCCGTTGCACAGTCAGTTGCGGTAGTCGCCACCGTGCACGGCCCAGAGGTAGGCCTTGTCTGCCTCAAGCCTCAGGTCACGCCACTCTTGCCACGTCACCAAGCCCAGGCGGTCCATTTCGTCAGCCTGATAGAGCAGCCGCTCGTGGTAGGTGTTGGGGCAGTCCATGCGCTGCTGGCGGTCCTCCAGCAGTTGATACCACCCCGACAGTGCCGAGATCCGCTGTTGATCCTGTGGCTGCAAGGAGGCATCGAAGACATTCATTGGCAGTTACCCGGCGCTGGTTTCCCGGTTGAGTCAGCGCAGCGCTGAGGGGTTCCTGCGAACTTGCCCATGGCCCGCTCAGCGGTTAGAGGCTGCGGGTAATGCCGCCATCGACGCGGATGTTCTGCCCGGTGATGTAGGCGGCGCCTTCACTGGCCAGAAATGCCACGGTGGCAGCGATTTCTTCGCTGGTGCCATAGCGCTTGAGCGGTACGCTGTCGCGGCGTTGCTCGGTGCTGGGCAAGCTGTCGATCCAGCCGGGCAAGACGTTGTTGATGCGCACGTTATCGCCGGCAAATTCGTCGGCAAAAATCTTGGTGAACGCGGCCAGCCCTGCGCGGAATACCGCTGAAGTCGGGAACAGGGAGCTAGGTTCAAAAGCCCAGGCGGTAGAAATATTGATGATCACGCCACCTTGCTGGCGCTGCATGATCGGCGTAACCAGGCGACTGGGACGGATTACATTGAGCAGGTACGTGTCCATGCCAAGCTGCCAGTCCTGATCGGTCAGCTCCAGAATTGGCGCCCGTGGGCCGTGGCCTGCGCTGTTGACCAGCACGTCGACGCGGCCCCATTTGGTCATGACCGCATCGACCAGTGCTTGCAGATCGGCAGGGGATTGATTGCTGCCGGTCAGGCCGATACCGCCTAGTTCAGCGGCAAGGGCCTCGCCTTTGCCGGAAGAGGACAGGATCGCGACGTGAAAGCCGTCGGCGGCTAGTCGGCGGGCGGCGGCGGCGCCCATGCCGCTGCCGCCGGCGGTGATAATGGCTACTTTGTCTGCTGACATGATTGCTCCTGAGTACACATTGATGACGCTTAAAGGCTACACCCGAGAGCAGGCTCGTCAGCAGTCATGAATAATCACGAGAGCCAGTAGAAAAACTTCTGAGTAGAACCTGATTCGAAACTCTCCCGCACGGCCATTGGCCGATGCGGTCCTACTCATTAAGGTGTTATTTCCAGCAGATCAGGGCCGTCTTCCATGCCACCACGCAGCACATCCCCAGAGCACGCCTTCACCGGCTTCGTCAGCGTGCGCGGCGCCCGCGAGCACAACTTGCAGAACGTCGATGTCGACATCCCTCGCGACGCGCTGGTGGTGTTTACCGGTGTGTCCGGCTCAGGCAAATCCTCGCTGGCGTTTTCCACCGTATATGCCGAAGCGCAGCGGCGTTATTTCGAATCGGTGGCGCCTTACGCACGGCGCCTGATCGATCAGGTCGGGGTACCCGATGTCGACGCTATTGAAGGCTTGCCGCCAGCGGTAGCCCTGCAGCAGCAACGCGGCAGCCCCAGTGCGCGCTCCTCGGTGGGCAGCGTGACCACCTTGTCGAGTTCGATCCGCATGCTCTACTCGCGCGCCGGCAGTTACCCCGACGGGCAACCAATGCTGTACGCCGAGGACTTCTCGCCGAATACGCCGCAGGGCGCTTGCCCGGAGTGTCATGGCCTGGGCCGCGTCTATGAAGTCACCGAGGCGAGCATGGTGCCCGACCCTTCTCTAACTATCCGCGAGCGTGCGGTGGCGGCCTGGCCGTTGGCCTGGGGCGGGCAGAATCAGCGCGATATCCTCGTCACCCTGGGCTACGACATCGACAAGCCATGGCGCGATCTACCGCAAGAACAGCGTGACTGGATCCTGTTCACCGAGGAAACCCCGACTGTGCCGGTGTACGCCGGGCTGACTCCCGAGCAGACCCGCACAGCGCTCAAACGCAAACTGGAGCCGAGTTATCAAGGCACATTCAGTGGCGCCAAGCGCTATGTGCTGCACACCTTCATGCACTCGCAAAGCGCGCAGATGCGCAAGCGCGTCAGCCAGTACATGCGCCCAAGTGCATGCCCGCTGTGCGCCGGCAAACGCCTCAAGCGCGAAGCCCTGACCGTCACCTTCGCCGGCCTGGACATTGCCGAGCTGTCGCAGCTGCCGTTGCAGGACCTGGCCGTGGTATTGCGCACGGTGGCCAATCCCGACTATCTGACCAACGCAGAGCAAAGCGGCGCTACCCTCTCTCATCAGCAAACCCGCGAGGCACGCCAGCAACGGGCGGCCAAGGGCGAGCCGGCGCACAGCGGCGGCCCGGATGTGCGCCACACGCCCAATCTGTCGCTGGAGAAACGCCTGGCCGCGCAACGCATTGCCGCCGAACTGCTGGAACGGATCAACACCCTGATCGACCTTGGCCTGGGGTATCTGGCACTCGAGCGCAGCACGCCCACGCTGTCGTCCGGCGAGCTGCAGCGGCTGCGCCTGGCCACTCAGCTCAACTCGCAACTGTTCGGCGTGATCTATGTGCTCGACGAGCCCTCGGCCGGCTTGCACCCAGCCGATAGCGAGGCGCTGTACGCGGCCCTGCAACGGCTGAAAAGCAGCGGCAATTCAGTGTTTGTGGTCGAGCACGACCTGGACACCATGCGCCGCGCCGACTGGCTGATCGATGTGGGCCCTGCCGCCGGCGAGCACGGCGGGCGGATTCTCTACAGCGGCCCGCCAGCGGGCCTGGCCGAGATCGAGCAGTCATGCACCCGCGCGTATCTGTTCGCCGAGGCCAGGCCGCAACACCAGCAATCCAGAGCCGCACAGGGTTGGCTGGCGCTTGAGGGGGTGACCCGCAACAACCTGCAAGACCTCAATGCGCAATTCCCGCTGGGCTGCTTCACGGCGGTTACCGGGATCTCCGGCTCGGGCAAGTCCAGCCTGGTCAGCCAGGCCCTGCTCGAGCTGGTAAGCGCCCACCTCGGCCAGCCGGAGCAAGCCGCAGAGCCTGACGAACAAAGCCTGGAAGACGAGCCGGAACAAGCCAGCAGTGGCCGCATCGCCGCTGGCCTGGAGGCGATCAAGCGGCTGGTCAAGGTCGACCAGAAGCCGATCGGACGTACCCCACGCTCCAACCTGGCCACCTACACCGGGCTGTTCGATCACGTCCGCAAGCTGTTTGCCGCTACCGAACAGGCTAAGGCGCAGGGCTTCGACGCCGGACGTTTCTCGTTCAACGTTGCCAAGGGCCGTTGTGAAACCTGCGAAGGCGAAGGTTTTGTCAGCGTCGAGTTGCTGTTCATGCCCAGCGTCTACGCGCCCTGCCCGACCTGCCACGGCGCCCGCTACAACCCGGCAACGCTGGCAGTGACCTGGCAGGACATGAGCATTGCCGATGTGCTCGGCATGACCGTCGAACAAGCGCTGCAGGTGTTTGCCGAACAGCCGCCCGTGCGGCGCAGCTTGCAGGTGCTGGCCGATATTGGCCTGGGTTATCTGCGTCTTGGCCAACCGGCCACCGAGCTGTCCGGTGGCGAAGCGCAACGGATCAAGCTGGCCACCGAGCTGCAACGCAGCGCGCGCGGCGCCACCCTGTATGTGCTGGATGAGCCCACCAACGGGCTGCACCCGCAGGACGTCGACCGCCTGCTGCTGCAACTGAACCGGCTGGTCGACGGCGGGCACACGGTGGTGGTGGTCGAGCATGACATGCGTGTGGTGGCGCAAAGCGACTGGGTCATCGACATCGGCCCCGGCGCCGGCACTGCGGGTGGCCAGGTCGTCGCCAGCGGCGTGCCCGCCGAGGTCGCCCGCTGCAAGCACAGCCGGACGGCGCCATTTCTGCAAAGTGTGCTGCGCTCAATTACCCAGTAGCGTCTGCAGTTCAAGGGCATCGCCCAAGGCTGCATCGCCTGCCGTGTTGTCAAAAATGCACCAGGTCGCCGCGCCTGCCTCGGCGCGGGCCAGCAACTGCGGCGCCAGCGCCTGCAGCCAAGTGCTGGGGTAATCGCTGAAATAGGTACGCGGTGAGCCATGCAGGCGCCAGTACGCAAGGCCTGACCAGCCACGCGGCTGCGCATCCAGGGCAAAGCGCGCCGGGTCTGCGCCCACCAGTGCCACCTGCAACTGCTCCATCAGCGGTCCGGCCTCGGCCCAGCTGGGGTGGCGCGCTTCCAATGCCACAGGCCCTGGATACATCTTGCGCACATCAGCCATGAAACGCTCCACCAGCAGCGGCTCGAACGCCAATGAGGGAGGCAGTTGCACCAGCACGCAACCCAGCGCTGACCCGAGCGCCGTGCACTGCGCAAAGAACTCAGCCAAGGCTTGCGCGCAATCGACCAGACGCCGTTCATGGCTGATGGCACGCGGCAGCTTGACCGAAAAGCGAAACCCCGGCGGCACCGCGCCAGCCCAGCGCGTATAACTGGCTGGGCGATGCGGTCGATAGAACGAACTGTTGATCTCTACCGCAGTGAGTTGGCGGGCGTAGCGCTGCAGATGGCTGCCCTCGCCTGCCAGCTGTGCAGCGTAAGTACGTGAGATGCTCCAGCCGGCACAGCCCAGATAAATCATCAGTACCTCCCTGCTTGACTTGCCCGTCAGCCAGTGGAGTTGCAGAACGGGGTCAAGGTTCAGCTAGCATCACCCGTTGTCAGCGGATTACCTTCAGGAAAAAGTTGCCGAATAAGCCAGCACTTCTATATTCACTTAACCCTGCCTCATGCGATGGCGACCATGGCCAGCACCGCCCAGCTGATCATTTGCGAGCACTGCGACTGCGTTTACCAGCAGGTTGTGCTCGGCAAACATCAAAAGTCCTTGTGTGTGCGCTGCGCCGGCGTGCTGGAGCGCTACAACGGCCTGACGGTGGAACAGCGCCTGGCGCTGACCATCACCGCAGCCATACTGTGGCTGTTCGCCAACTTCTATCCGATCATGACCATCAGCCTGCAAGGCCTGAAAAACAGCGCCACCTTGTGGGATTCGGTACTGGCGCTGAGCCAGGGACCAATCACCTTCATTGCCATGGTCGCAGCCATCGCCATCATCATCGCGCCGGCGTTTCAGTTGATGCTGCTGATCTGGGTGCTGGCCTTTGCCCTCAGCCAGCGCCGCGCGCCGGCGTTCAAACTGTGCATGCGCTGGCTGGAAACCCTGCGCCCGTGGAGCATGCTCGAAGTCTGCCTGCTCGGCGCCATGGTTGCGGTGTTCAAGCTGGCCGGGATGCTGGCGGTGCTGCCCGGTATCGGCCTGTTCGCCCTCGCCGCGCTGAGCCTGCTGCTGATCCGCATCGCTGGTCGCGATATCCGCGAACTGTGGGCGCTGCCATGAACCGCACTGCCAGAGACCACCCACCGACGGCCGCCGAGCTCAACCTGTGCCTGTGTCACAGCTGCGGCCTGGCCTGCGACATGCGCGACGAGCCACACAGTTGCCCGCGCTGCGACGCACCACTGCACCGGCGCAAGGTTAACTCGCTGGCCCGCACCTGGGCGTTCATGCTGGCCGCGCTGGTGTTCTACATCCCGGCCAACCTGCTGCCGGTGATGAACACGACCATGCTCGGCGACGGTGCCGACAGCACCATCATGAGTGGCGTGCTGGAGTTCTGGGCGCACGGCGCGTGGGACATCGCGCTGATCATCTTCATCGCCAGCATCGCGGTGCCGGGGGTCAAGTTCGTCGCGCTGTCGCTGCTGCTGATCACCGTCCAGCGGCGCAGCCAGTGGGCGTGCCGCGAGCGTTCGCAGTTGTACCGGTTTGTCGAGTTGATCGGCTACTGGTCGATGCTCGACGTGCTGGTAGTGGCGCTGGTTGCAGCGCTGGTCAAGTTCCAGGCGCTGGGCGATATCGAGCCGCGCGTGGGGATTCTGTTCTTTGGCCTGGTGGTGGTGTTCACCATGCTCGCGGCGATGAGCTTTGACCCGCGTCTGATCTGGCAAGCAGGACCTGAGGAGGCCATGGATGAAGTCGCCCGCCACTGAAGCACCGGCAGAACCGGGACCACCGCCAATCAAGACGCGCCGTTTCAGCGTGTCACTGGTGTGGCTGGTCCCGCTGGTGGCGGTACTGGTCGGCCTGTCGTTGGTGATTCACAGCAAACTGCAGGAAGGCCCGACCATCACTCTCAACTTCAAGACCGGCAGTGGCCTGGTGGCGAACAAGACCGAGGTCAAATACCGCAGCGTGGTCATCGGTCACGTTTCGGCGGTGGCCTTGAGCGATGATCAACGCAGCGTCAACGCTACCGTCCAGCTGGACAAGCAAGCCGAGGGCTTCACCCGCGAAGACTCGCAGTTCTGGGTGGTGCGCCCGCGTATTGGCGCCGGTGGCGTGTCGGGCATCGACACGCTGCTCTCGGGTGACTATATCGGTGCCGACATCGGCCAGGCCGAGGGCCGCGCCAAGCGCTTCAAGGGCCTGGAAAACCCGCCGCCGATCACCTACGGCGAACCCGGCAAGCGCTTCACCCTGCACACCCAGGACCTCGGCTCGCTGGATATAGGCTCGCCGGTGTACTACCGCAAGATCCCTGTGGGCCAGGTAGTCGCCTACGCGCTGGATGCCGACGGCAAAGGCGTCAATATCGAAGTGTTCATCCACGCCCCCAATGACGCCTATGTCACCGACAACACGCGCTTCTGGAACGCCAGCGGCATCGACGTCAACATCGGCGCCAACGGTGTGGCGATCAAGACTGAATCGCTGTCGACCCTGCTGGTTGGCGGCATCGCCTTCCGCGCACCTGAGTACAGCCCCAACGATAGCGCCGCCGCCGAAGCCCGCACCTATGAGCTGTTTGACGATCAGCAAACCGCGCTGGCCCCGCCGAGCGGCAAAGCCCAGTACCTGACATTGCGTTTCGACCAGGCCATGCGCGGCCTCAAAGTGGGCGCGCCGGTGGAGTTTCTCGGTATCGAGATCGGCCGAGTGGTCTCGGTCAATCTAGACTTTGATGAAGTGCAACGCAGCTTCCCGATCAACGTCGGCATCGTGGTGTATGCGCAACGATTGGGCCAGGCGCACAAGAAAATGCTCAAAGCGCTCAAGCATGATCCGGATGACATGACCGCCACCGCCCAGGTGTTCAGCTCGTTCGTCGCCAACGGCCTGCGCGCGCAGGCACGCAATGGCAACCTGCTGACCGGTCAGCTATACATCGCCCTGGACTTCTTCCCCAAGGCGCCCAAGGTCGCCTTCGACCTGAACGCCAGGCCAATTGCGATCCCGACCCTGCCCGGCAGCCTGGAAATCCTCCAGGAGCAACTCCAGGCGATGCTGGAAAAAATCAACAAGCTGCCCGTCGAGCGCATCGCCGGCAACCTCGACGGCAACTTGGTCGAGCTGCGCAAAGGCCTGTTGCAGTTCAACAGCCGCACCCTGCCGGGGGTGCAGAGCACCCTGGCGGATGTCAGCAAGACCTTGCAGTCGGCCAGCGCCACGCTCGCCGAAGACTCGCCGCAGCGTGAGAAGCTCAGTGAGACCCTCGACGAACTCGGGCGCATGTCTCGCTCGTTGCGCGATCTGTCCGATTACCTTGGGCGTAACCCAGAGGCGTTGATCCGTGGTCGACCAAGCAATGCGCCACCTATCGACCTGCAAGGCCCACCGCGCAACTGACCCGGAGCGATAGCCATGACTTCACCCTGCAAGCTCATGCTGCTCGTCTCGCTTGCGCTGCTGGCAGCGTGTCGCAGCGAGCCGATCCAGTTTCACACGCTGATGCCAACCCAGGTCAGCCGCTCCCCGGCCGGCAGCGAGGTCGCCATCGAAAGCGTCAGTGTGCCCGCGCAGGTCGACCGCGCCCAGATCGTGATTCGCCAGGGCGCCAGCGGCCTGGCCATTCTGGAAACGCAATGGTGGGGCGCCAGCCTGGCCGACGAAATGCGTAGCGCCCTCGCCGAACAACTGAGCAGCGGCGTGCCGGGCCAGAAGAGCTCGGTACGGATCATCGTCCAGCGCTTTGATTCGGTGCCCAGCCAGTACGCCTTGCTGGATGCCAAATGGCGCCTGCGCGGTACCGCTGGCAACAGCCTTGAATGTCGCAGCATCATCCAGACCCAGGCCGGCAGCGCTATCGATGCCCTGGTCACTGCCCATCAACACAACCTGCAGCAGCTCGCTGTGCGGATCAACCAGGCCGCGCGCAACCCACAGGGCGGCTGCTCGTGAAGTAAAGCCAAACGAACTCGCCTCGCCGCGCTCCGGTCGGTATGCACACACCCGACTCGGAGCTGGCCTGTGAATGACAATATGATGCAAGGCCTGCAGTGCGGCCTACCGCAGCGTGACGCTGGCGGCTGGCTGCCGCTCGAGGGCTATGCCGCGCTGGGTGACGGACGCTCGGTGGCGCTGGTCGGCTGGGACGGCTCTATTGATTGGTGGTGCGTGCCGCACATGGACTCGCCGCCGCTGTGCGATCGCCTGCTGGCTTCTGCTAACGGGGGCTGCTTCGCAATCACCCCGCAGCAGGCCTTCAGCGTCGAACGGCGTTATCTGCCGAACAGCAATGTGCTGGAAACCCTGTTCATCACCGCCAGCGGCAGCGCGCGCATGATCGAGTCGCTCAACAGCGGCCCGGCTGGGCGCCTGCCGTGGGCAGAACTGGCGCGGCGGGTCGAGGGCATCACTGGGCAAGTCGATTTTGCCGTAACGCTGAACTTTGGCACCCAGGCCGATACCGTCTGCCCTTATCTGGCACCGACCGGCAATGGCTGTGTGTTCCATGCCGGGCGGATTCTGGGGATGTTTCTGCACAGCGAGCAGTTGCAGATCGAGCGCCAGGATGACCTTGGCGTCAGTGCCACGTTGCGCATCGCCGCCGGGCAGAAAACCGTGCTGGCGATCATCGCCGGCCGCGACGAGCCGTTGGTGCGCCCGCCTCTGGAGCTGATCGATGCACGCATCGACGGCTCGGACCGCGAGTGGAGGCAGTGGTCGCAAGGGCTGACCTACGACGGCCCGTACAAACCGCTGGTGGTGCGCAGCGCGCTGGCCTTGAAACTGCTGCTGTCGTCCCCTGCCGGCTCGATCATGGCCGCTGCCACCTCATCCCTGCCCGAGCGCATCGGCGGCCTGAAGAACTATGACTACCGCTACGCCTGGGTGCGCGATGCCGGCTATACCATCGAAGCATTTCTGGGTATCGGCGCGCAGCCGGAGGCCAAGGCGGCTTTCACCTGGCTGCTCAAGCGGCTTGGCGAGCACGGCGCGCGGGTCTGCTACACCCTCGAAGGCGCACGCGTCGAGCCCACCCGGCCGATCGCCCTGCCCGGTTACAAAAATTCGCCACCGCAGGTTGGTAACGACGCCACCGATCAACCGCAGCATGGCGTCTACGGCGATATCTTCGAAACCGCACGGTGCTTTATCGACAGCGGCAACATTCTCGATTCGCCCAGTGCGATGATCCTCGCGGGCTTGGCCGATGAGTGCGCCGACCGTTGGCGCCAGCCTGATTGCGGGATCTGGGAGCTGCCTGACAAGCAGCACTACACCAGTTCCAAGATCAGTTGCTGGCAGGCTTTGAGCCGTGCGGTGGAACTGGCCGACGGTGGTCATCTGCCGACTACATGCCGCGACCGCTGGGACCGTGAGCGGCAACGTATCCAGGCCTGGATCGAGGAGCATTGCTGGAGCGAGGCGCAGCAGGCCTATCTGTTTTACCCCGGAGCAGACGGACTCGATGCTTCGCTGGCGTTGGCCGTGCGGTTTGGCTATCCCAGCGTCGAGCGCTTGCGCAGCACGCTGGAAGCGGTCGAGCACACGCTCGGCCGCAATGGCTTTCACTATCGCTACAGTGGTGCTGATCACGAGGAAGGCTGCTTTCTTGCCTGCACCTTCTGGCTGATCGAAGCCTGGGCCTTGCTCGACCAACCCGAACGCGCGCAGCACGCTTTTGAACGCGCAGTGAGCGGACTGCACCGCGGTGTCGGCATCTACGCCGAGATGGTCGATCCCGACCACGGGCATTATCTAGGCAACCTGCCGCAGGGCCTGACCCACTTGGCCCTGATGCGTGCAGCGCGGGCGATTGGTGGCTTTCGACCAGAGCGCTGAGTGGCGGTTGGCGTGCCCGGATTCGGGCACGCTGAGCCAGTTTACTCAGTAGGCGACTCGGTATTCACATATGGCGGCACTTCGGCGAGGGCAAACGCACGGCGCTGATCACGCTGCGGCAAACGCCTGGCCGGCAGCGGCTCGAGCGTCTGCGCCTGGCCGGTGACCAACGCGCGTTCGATGGCCATGATTACGCGCACATCACGCCAGCCCTCATCGCCATCCGGCTCCGGCGCCTGGTCGTTGAGGATGCAGTCGGAGAAGTACGCGGTCTCGCCGGCAAATTGATCCACCACCGGATGCACATGCACGCGGGTGGTGTCATCGAGGGTGGCGCGGTAGCTGATCGCGACATCTTCCCCATAGCCATAACAAGGCGATGCTTCGATTTCGCCCTCAGTGCCGAGCAGCTGGAAGCGCTCGGAATCAGGCAGGCAGTAGCTGACGGTGAACTGCGCCAGGCGCTCTTCAGGAAAACGCAGCGACACGCTGACGGTGTCCCAGGTGTCGATCTGGCTGCCTGGCGAATGGCTGCCTATCGCACTCACCTCAATCGGCTCGGCATTGAACAGCTGGCGCACCATGTTCAGCGGATACGGGCCCATGTCCGCTACCGGGCCGGCAGCAAAGCCGCTGTGGGCGCGGTGATTACTCGGTTTGACGGTCTGGGTGAAAATCGATGTGAACAGACGCGGCTGGCCGAACTCGCCGCTATGCACCCGCTCGATCATCTCCAACGTGCCCGGCTCGCAGTGCAAGCGGTAGGCGATCATCAATTTGGTACCGGTGCGTTGCGCCGCATCGCGCATGGCCACGCAGTCGTCATCGCTGGCCGCCATGGGTTTTTCCAGCAGCACGTGGATACCGGCTTCCAGCGCCGGGATGACGAATTCGCGATGACGGAAGTTGGGCGTGGCAACGTACACCGCATCAATCTCACCGGAGGCAAGCAGTGCTGCGTAGTCGGTGTAGGCCCAGGCCTTGAGCTGGTAGCGGCTGGCCAACTGGCGAGCCTTTTCAGAGTCGCCGGTAACCAATGCGGCGAGGGTCGAATTGCCGGTCTGACTGACCCCAGGCATGAATGCACCCTGCGAGATCGAACCACCGCCGACTACTGCGTAGCGGATTTTGCCATCTGAACTGGGCATTGCTGTCTCCTTGCGGGAAATTTTCATTAGCTAGGAAGTGGGCAAGCAAGCCGGGGGGCGAGTTCGATTTTTCTTGCCTTGCGGATGATCGAGCACCATGGCAAAAATTATTTTCATCAGGCTGCATCCAAACCCGTTACTGGTGGGTAGTACTGTCAGCAGCCCATCGCTGCCACTCGGTTACTCACCAGGAGATACACCATGAATGGCAAACGTACTCTCAGCCTGATCAGCGCTTCCCTGGCCATAGGCGGCCTGTCCCTGTTCATGCAGACCGCCCAGGCGCAAATGGGCCTGCCGGATGCAGTCAAGGTGCCGGACGGCAACAAAGTGATGATGGAAACCGTCGGCGTAGGCGAGATCACCTACGAGTGCCGCGACAAGGTAGATGCCGCCGGCCAGACCGAGTGGTTCTTCGTCGGCCCCAAAGCCGTGCTCAATGACCGCAAGGGCAAGGCAGTCGGCGACTACTTTGGCCCACCTGCAACCTGGCAGGCCAAGGATGGTTCGAAAGTCACCGGCACCCAGGTCGCCGTCTCCCCAGCCAGCAAAGGCGACATCCCCTACCAACTGGTCAAGGCCAACCCCGCCGACGGCACAGGCGCGATGCAGGGCGTGAGCTACATTCAGCGCACCGCGACCAAAGGCGGCGTAGCTCCCGCCAGCGCATGCACTGCCGCCAACAAGGGTGAGAAACAGGTTGTCAAATATCAGGCCGACTACATCTTCTGGTCTGCCAAGTGATCGACGTGCGCGGCAAGTGCTGACTACAAAAGTCGTCTAAGCTCTGCGACAAACCCCGGCCAGCCGGCTGGGGTCCGCACCCCTTGCCAATGGCTGAACAGAATTTGTCCTTGCCTGAACCCGCGTTTGATTATCAACGTTGCCTGCTGGCCTGCGCTGCAGGCGATCGTAGAGCCCTGCGCGAGCTGTATCAGCAGGAAAGCGCGCGTTTGCTCGGGGTCGCCCTGCGCATCGCACGCGAACCGGCGGTGGCTGAAGACATCGTCCATGACGCCTTCGTACGGATCTGGACGCATGCCGCAAGCTTCGATCCAGATAGAGGTTCGGCACGTGGCTGGATCTACAGCGTCACCCGGCATCTGGCATTGAACTTCGTGCGTGATGGCGCGCGCCAGGTGCCTCTGGATGAGCAACACGACGAGGCGCTGCAAGCCTCTGCGCAGTGGCAGCCAGTGGACTTTACCGCGCAGGCGCATTCGGCGCGGATTTACCACTGCCTGGAGCAGCTGGAGCCGGCGCGGCGCGACTGCATCCTGCACGCCTACGTCGACGGCTGCACCCATGCAGAAATCGCCCAGCGCATGAGCACGCCGCTGGGCACGGTCAAGGCCTGGATCAAGCGCAGCCTGGCAGCATTGCGGGAGTGCATGGGATGAACAACGACCAGAGCAACGCCGATGAGCTGGAGCAACTGGCCGGTGAATACGTGCTGGGCACGCTCGATGCCGAGCAACGTGCCGCAGTGCAACAACGCCTGGCCTATGACGGTGCCTTGCGCGCCGCTGTCGATGCCTGGGAGCAACGCCTTCTGGAGTTGACTACCCTCGCCCCGGCGCAACAACCCTCGATGCAACTGTGGCAGCGCGTTGGCCGCAGCCTGGACAGCCTCGCTCCACGTGAAGCAGCCCCCGAACGCAGCGTGAACACCTCCTGGTGGAACCTGCTGCCGCTGTGGCGTGGCCTGGCAGGTGCTGGCCTGGCGGCGAGTCTGGTGATGGCCGTGGCGCTGTCGAGCCAGACTGTCACGCCGCCGCAGACCTCCTATCTGGTCGTGCTGGTCGCCCCGCAAGACCGCGCCCCGGGCTGGGTGATTCAGGCCAGCAGTCCGCGTGAGGTCGAGCTGATTCCACTCGGCCAAGTCACTGTGCCGGCCGACAAAACCCTGCAGTTCTGGACCAAAGGTGATGACTGGCAAGGGCCGGTGTCGCTGGGTCTGGTCCAGCCAGGGGAGAAGATTTCGGTGCCGCTGGACAAACTGCCGCCGCTTGAAGCGAACCAGTTGTTCGAACTGACACTGGAGAATGCCGGCGGATCGAAGACTGGCAAGCCGACTGGGCCGATTCAGTTTATTGGCCGGGCGGTGAAAGTCATTTGATTGTCAGCATGGAACCTGTGGCTTCGAGATTGAGCACCGTTTGAGCTATGTGGACAAAGCTGTCCAAAAGCCCTCATGCTCACAGCTTCAAGTTCACGACCGAGCAAGGAAGCCATCATGACTGTTCGCGGTAACGACCGGCAGATCGACAACATCGAATTCAATGTCAGCGACATTGCCCGCAGCAAAGCGTTTTACGCCAAGGCATTCGACTGGACCTTTGTCGATTACGGCCCAACCTACACCGAATTCAGTGACGGTCGCCTGAGCGGCGGGTTCACTACCGGCGAGCCGGTCCGCCCCGGCGGCCCGCTGGTGATTCTGTACGCCGACGATCTGGATGCGACTCAGCAGCGGCTGCTGGCTGCTGGCGCGCAGATCAGCCGGCAGACCTTCTCGTTCCCCGGCGGCAGCCGCTTCCACTTCATCGACCCGGACGGCTACGAACTGGCGGTGTGGACTGCAACAAGCAGTGCTTGATCGGCCCGTTCAATTGTCACCGAAAAAACTGCGCCCGCGTTCCTTGAGCAATTCGACCATCGCGGCCACGGCCGGTGGCAGATAGCCCTCGGCGCGAATCGACACCGCCACAGTGCGATGCATGGTGGTTTCATCCAGGGTCACCGCACGCAAGCGCGACATACCGTGGCCGTGCTCAAGGGTTTCCCTCGCTACAAAGCTCAGCAGCCGGGTGCGCTCGATCAGGCGGGGCAGCATCGAGATGCTGTTGGCTTCGATCTGCACCTGTGGCATCGGCAAATGGTGAGTGGCAAACACGTTGTCGATCCAGCGCCTGGAACTGACCGTGATCGCCGGCAGCACCCAGCGGTATTGGCAAAGGCTGTGCAAGGTGATCGGCGCGGCAAACAATGGATGGTCGGCACTGGCTACCACTACGGCCTCATCCTGCAAGATCGGGTAACTGCTGACGTGCGGATCATCGACGATCAGCGGGCAGATGATGGCATCCAACCGCCCCGAGCGCAGCGACTCCTTGAGCAGATCGTCCTGGCCGATGGACAGCTGCAAGGTCAGCTCGGGCGCGCGCTGCAACAGCGACTCGGTCAGCCGCGGCAACAAGTACTCAGCCATGCTCGCCGCGCAACCGAGGCGGATGTTGCCAATCAAACCACCGGCAAAATCCCGGACCTCGCGCTCGGTTTCGGCGATGTTCAGCTGCAATTGCCGACCTCGCTCAAGCAGTAACTCGCCTACGTCGGTCAGCTTGATACGCCGACCATCACGCTTGAACAGCCGCGTGCCGAGGGATTCTTCCAGCCGTTGGATACTTTTGCTCAAGGCGGGCTGGCTGCGGTTGAGCCGTTCGGCAGCCCGGCCAAGATGGCCAAGCTCAGCGATGGTGGCGAAGTAAGTCAGGTCACGAAGGTCCATGATTCATGAATTTCAGTTATAGGTTCATCGAAAGTAGAAAATAGACTTGATCGATTGCGCCGTCGATAATTTTCTCCCGCAAGCGCCGTTACCGGGTCGAGGAGAATCACCCCGTGCAGTTGTTGCTATCAAATCCCCTGCTGACCCTGCGTTGGCTGGCCCTGATCGGTTGTGCTGCCGCCAGCGGCCAACTACTGCATGCGTTGGCAGTGCCTGCAGGATTGTTTCTCGGGCCGATGCTTACCGCGATCGCCTTTGGCGTCAGTGGCGCCGGGCTGCGCCTGCACAAACAGGTGTTTCGCTTTGGCCAGGGCTGCGTCGGCCTGATGGTTGCCCACTCGATGAGCTGGACGGTACTGGCGGCCTTGACGCAGTCGTGGCCGGTGATGCTGATAACCACGCTGCTCACTGTGCTGTTGAGCGCCATGGTAGGCCTGGCCACTGTGCGTTACGGCGGTATCTCGGCCGCGACTGCAGCCTGGGGCACAGCCCCTGGCGCAGCTTCGGCGATGGTCTCGATGGCGGAAGCACACGGTGCCGATCCGCGGGTAGTGGCAACCATGCAATACGTGCGGGTCGTCTGCGTAGTGATGATCGGCGCGCTGGTCAGCCACTTGCTTGGCGCCGGCGATATCGCCAGCAAGGCGTTGGTACCAGCCGCCAGCACCCCTGCGGTACAACTGAACCAACTGCTGCCATGCCTGGCCGTGATTGTGATCGGGATAACCCTGGCCACCAAACTGCCTGCGGGCGCGCTGCTGGCACCGTTGTTGATCGGTAGTGCGCTGCAATTGAGTGGCCTGATGCAGATTGCCCTGCCCGGCTGGTTGCTGGCCTTTGCCTATGGCGCCATCGGATGCTACGTAGGCCTGCGTTTCGATCGGGTCACGGTGCGTTATGTGGGGAGCCGCTTGCCGACCATGATCGCCGGAGCGACCGGTTTGATCGCGCTGTGCGCCGGCTGCGCCTGGTTGCTGGCGTGGGTCACTGGGCATGATTTTCTTTCGATGTACCTGGCAACCAGCCCAGGCGGGCTGGATGCCATGGCCATCATTGCGGTGGAAACCCACTCAGATGTCGGGCTGGTGCTGGCAATGCAGACCTTGCGCCTGATTGCCGTGATCATCACCGGTGCCTTTTGCGCCAGGCAGATCATCCGCCTGGCCAAGGCCTGAAACCCGCCTACCCCTGCCACGCGTTTACCAGAGCGCAACGTCGTAGGTCAGGTACAGCCGATTGCTGTCACGACCGCGGGCGAAGTCAGCGCGATAGACGTAGTTACGTGCCTTGATGCCAAGCCCCTTGAAGGTGCCCGATTGGACCACGTAGGCCAGCTCGATGTCACGTTCCCACTCGCTCAGGCCAGCATCGCCGGAACGGCCATTGTCACCGCTCAGGTAGCGGGTCATGAAGGTCAGGCCTGGCACACCGGCTGCAGCAAAGTTGTAGGCGTAGCTGGCCATCCAGGTCTTTTCTTCTTCCTCGATGAACTTGCCGATGCCGACGTTGCTGAACGAGTACACGGTCGCACCGCTGATGTACGGCAGCCCGGCGTCGCCGTTGAGCACCTGGTAACCGGCACCTACGGTATGGCCGCTGTGGGCGTAGGCCAACTGGCCGCTGAGCATGTCGTTGTCGATCCGGCCGGCGTAGGCCGAACCGCTGTCATGGCTGCTGAAGTAGCGCAGGTCGCTGGTCAACACGCCGCCACCGAGCTTGAGGTCGTGCTGGATACCGGCGAAGTCCTGGCGGTAGAAGTTTTCCAGTTCGCCATGGAAGTAGCTCAGGCGCAGTGTTTTGCTGGCGGCATAGTCAGCACCGGCGTAGCGGAAATCGCCGGTCTCGTCGCCGCGATAGCCGTCGACATAGAGCCCGGTGCTGTCGGACGAATCGCGCTGCTTGAAGCGGTCCAGCTGGCCGGCAGTCAGGGTCAGGCCATCGATATCGGTGCTGACCAACTGCGTGCCCTGGTAGGTCTGCGGCAACAAGCGTGCATCGTTGTGCACCAGCACCGGGGTCTTGGGCAGCAAGGTGCCGTGCTTGACCACGGTATTGGCCAGCTTGGCTTTGGCGGTTACACCAGCGCTGGCGAACTCGTCGGCCGCGCGGCCATCGTCATGCACGGGCAACAGGCCGGTGCCACTGCGGCCGCGACCGGAGTCGAGCTTGACCCCGACCAGCGCCATGGCATCGAGGCCAACGCCGATGGTGCCCTGGGTGAAGCCTGACTGGTAATCCAGCAAAAAGCCCTGCGCCCATTCGGTGCGCTCGCTCTTGGCAGTGGCAGCAGCGCGAGCAGTCATGCCCTGCTCGTCACGGAAGTTTTCGTTGAAGTAGACATTGCGCAGTTGCAGCTTGAGTTTGCTGTCTTCGATGAAACCGCCGGCGACGGCCGCAGGCAGGCAGCCGCAAAACAGGCCGCAGGCGGCCCCACGCAGAAGGAGTGATTGCATGTCAGAGGACTCTTTTATTGTTTTTTGAAGGGCTGCGCGGGCACCGAGCGGTGCCCGTCCAACAAGGTCAGGCGAAGAACGAAATGGCGCCGGTCAGGACTGCCAGGGCGGTGATTACCAGGGAGGTATACACCGCCCATTTAACCGTGGCTTTCTGGAAGTCGCCGATATCGCGGTCAACCATCCCCACCAGCAGCAGGGTCGAAGCCACCAGCGGGCTCATCAGGTGTACCGGCTGGCCAAGTACCGAGGCGCGAGCGATTTCCACCGGGTCGATGCCGTATGCAGCAGCGGCGTTGGCCAGGATCGGCACCACGCCGAAGTAGTAGGCATCGTTGGACAGGACGAAGGTCAGCGGCATGCTGGTGATCGCCACCACCAGCGGGAACCAGTGGCCCCAGGCATCCGGGATCCAGTCAACCAGGGTCTGCGCCAGCGCGTCGACCATCTTCGTACCCGAGAAGATGCCCGCGAAGATACCGGCGGCAAACACCAGCAGGACCACGGTCATGGCATTGCCCGAGTGGGCGAGGATGCGCTCTTTCTGGATGTCCAGCTGCGGGTAGTTGATCATCAGCGCAGCAACGAAACCGATCATGAACAGGATCGCCGCGTGCATCACACCCAGCACCAGCGCAGTCATCACCGCGATCACCAGCACCAGGTTGACGTATGCCAGGCGCGGACGCTTGTGCGGGGTATCTTCCAGGATCGCCTTGATGTAGCAGTCGCCACCACCGGACTCGAGCTTGATGTTACCAATGCGCTTGCGCTCGCTACGGCCCAGCAGGAACGCGGTGAACACAACCCAGGCGGCGCCGCCGATCATGGTTGGCAGCATCGGGATGAAGTAGTGGGTGGCGTCCAGGCCCAAGGCAGCGATGGCGCGAGTAGCCGGCCCGCCCCATGGGCTCATGCCGCTCATGATGCTCAGCGACAGCATCGAGATGGTCGCCAGTATCATCGGGTTCATGCCGATGCGCTTGTACAGCGGCAGCATCGCGGCGCAGGTGATCATGTAGGTGGTGGTGCCGTCACCATCCAGTGCGACCAGCAGCGACAGCAGCGCGGTGCCGATGGCAATTTTCAGCGGGTCGCCATTGACCCTTTTGAGGATCTTGCGGATCAGCGGATCGAACAATCCCGCATCGATCATCAGGCCAAAGAAGAGAATGGCAAACAGCAACAAGGCTGCCGATGGCGCAACCACTTTCAGGCCGTCGAGCATCATCTTGCCGGTTTCCGGGGCGAAGCCGCCGATCACCGCAAATACGATAGGCACGACCGTCAAGGCTACGATTGGGGATAAGCGTTTGCTCATGATCAGGTAGGTGAACGTCACTACCATGACCAAACCGAGGAGTGCGAGCATGTCTGTATCTCTTGTTTTTATTGTAAATGTGCACGTCTGCCGGGCAGACGGCGCCTGACCCGCTCGATGCCCGGCAAGGCAGCGAGCGATTGTATGTCAATCGTCAAACGAAGCGTTTAAAGCGATCAGCCGGCGAGCCTGCGCACGGACGGCGCGTAGACGTAGCCGGAGAAGAGCCGCCGGGCAGTGCGTACCACCGAGGCTTGAATCGGCTTGCCTGCGGTGCGTTCCAGGGCAATATCGATGCTGCCGCTCGGGTGTTCCAGGCGCACCTGAGTAAGGCCATTGGCGCGCTCGCCGAGCATCTGCATGACCACCGTGCCTGGGCTGACGCAGGCCGTCGCCAGGCCGATGGCGCCAGTGATGGCCAAGGCCCGATGGCAGTCGTGCGGCATGAAGTAACGCACCTGCAGGGTGCCGTCGAATTTGGCTGGCGAGATCAGCACGGGTTTGGGGATGACCATACCGCTGACATCGCCCAGGCCCATCGCCGCGCCGGCCTTGATCCGCAGCGCTTCGATCTTTTGCATCAGCGCGCTGTTGCCCTCGAGCTCGGCAGGGCTTTCGCCGCCGGTAACGCCAAGCTTGCTGGCTTCGATGATCATCATCGGCATGGCCATGTCGATGCAGGTCAGCTCGACATCATCGATCACATCGCTGGCCTGACCGGTGGGGAACAGCTTGCCGGTCTTGCTGCCAACGGCATCGAGGAAGGTCAACTGCACCGGCGCTGCGGTACCCGGCACGCCATCGATCGCAGTGCGGCCCTCGTAGCGGACGATGCCGCCGGGGGTTTCCACCAGCGAGTTGACGAAGGTACCGGTGTTCAAGTTGCGGATGCGCACCAGGGTCTTGCCTTCGGTGGCCTTGACCAGGCCCTCTTCGATGGCGAATGGGCCGACTGCGCAGAGCATGTTGCCGCAATTAGGTGCAGTATCGACGCGGCGCTGAGCGACCATGACCTGAACGAACAGGTAGTCGACATCGGCATCGGCATGCAGCGAGGGGCTGAGGATCGCCACTTTGCTGGTCTGCGGGCTGCCGCCGCCGATGCCGTCGATTTCCAGCTCATGGCCAGAGCCCATCAGGTTGATCAGCATTTCGTCACGCTCGACCACATTGGTCGGCAAGTCCCAGGCATGGAAAAACGGACCCTTGGAGGTACCGCCGCGCATCAGAACACAAGGAATTCGTTGCATGACTACTGACTCTTGTTGATCAATAGGGGGTATTGATGTGTTGGAAACAAGAGTGACAGGGACCGATAAATCAATCCAATGCAAAGATCGTAGCTATTATTGCGCACAGCAAATGAATCAAGCCGTGAACTGCTGAAGAGAATCGTCATGGAATATGAGCTCCAGGATATAAGATCTTTCGTGAAAATCGCCGAACTGGGCAGCTTTCACGAAGCTGCTGATGTGCTTCATCTGTCTCAACCAGCACTGAGCCGGCGGATCAAGAAGCTAGAAGAAGGCTTGGGTACGCCGTTGCTCGAACGGACTACGCGCCGGGTCAGCCTGACCAGTGTCGGCCGCGACTTCCTGCCCAAGGCCAGACGCCTGCTGGATGACTTCGAGGACTCGATCCTGAGCATCCGCGAACTGGCCGAACGCCAGACCGGCCAGGTGACCCTGGCCTGCATCCCGACGGCAGCGTTCTACTTTTTGCCGTCGGTGATTCGCCTGTACAACGAGCAATACCCGAAGATCCGTATTCGCCTGCTCGATCTCAGCGCCAACGACGGGCTTGAGGCCGTACTGCGCGGTGAAGCCGACTTCGGCATCAACATGATGAGTGGCCAGCACCCGGACATTGAGTTCGTGCCGCTGGTCGAGGAGAAGTTCGTCCTCGCCTGCCGCCGTGACCATGAGCTGGCCAGCCGCGCGTCGGTGACCTGGACGCAGCTGGCCGACTACCGCCTGATCGGCGTAGGCCGCTTGAGCGGCAATCGGATGCTGCTCGACCATGCCTTGTCCGGCCTGAGCTGGCGTCCCAAGTGGTTCTATGAGGTGCAGCACTTGTCGACGTCGCTGGGCATGGTCGAGGCTGGCCTTGGCGTCTCCGCCATGCCCAGCCTGGCCATGCCGGCAGCCGACCACCCTACCCTGGTCAGCGTGCCGCTGAGCGAGCCAGAGGTGACCCGCACCCTCGGCCTGGTCTATCGGCGCGGCGCCTCGCTGTCGCCGGCTGCCGAGAAGTTCGTGGCCATTCTGCTGGAGAAATGGCCGAACAGCTGAGCCGTGCACGGCGACTGGCTTGCGCTGGTACTGAGCGGACGTCATTCGCCCCCCAGTCCGTGCGGATCGGGCTGGCGTTTTTCGATGGCAAACTTGAGCAACGCCGCGCTGCGGAAAATGCCGTGGGCGAACTTGCCGTAGGGCAAGGTGAGGAACAGCGCCATCACGCAGCCCAGGTGCACCGCGAGCAAGATTGCCATCGCTCCGGTGTCGCGCCAGCCGAGCAAGGCCAGGCCAGTCAGGCTGACCAGCAACAACAGCAGGATGAACGCGCGGTCCATCGGCCGCTGGCTGACATCGCCATGCGCTGGGTCGCGGCGCAGGTTGAGCACCAGCAGGCCGACAGGGCCGATGACCAGGCCCACACCGCCGACAGTACCCAGCACTACCGGCCAGCTGAGCAGCGGATAAGGCGCCATTTCACCCAACAGGTAGTGGTAACCGGTGGCGACCACCGTCGCCGCGAAGCAGAGCATGAAACCGTAAAAGGTCAGGTGATGAAAACGCCGGCGCCACAAGGTGTAACGGTCGCTCTCGTTGGTGCAGCCCTGGCCATGGCCACCGTCCAGGTACTTCAGCGTCAGCGCCGCAGTCGAGGCTTCCACCACCGCAGCGTGCTTGCTTGCGGGCGGGCTGTCTGCCGGTGCGACCTCGCACCAGAAGCGTCTGACGGCGATGCTCAAAGCCAGCATGGCTGCGGCAAAGACCACGCCAAACATCAACGCCAGGGTGTTATGCGGGAACACCGCATAGAAATCCCCCGCCAGCCGCCCTGGTAGCAGCGTGCCATTGACCAGCAGCGCCAGCAGCAGGAACAGCGATAACCCGGCTGCCAGTGCACTGGCGAGCAGCGTGCCGTTATGCCGGTAGAGCCGGCCCAAGGCGCTTGGCCAGGCGTAGTCCGAGTAAGTCTGGCCGCGCACGGTGGCCAGCGCCTTCGGCACATTTACGGCAAACTCATGCGGCGCGGCGTACTGGCAGGCATGCAGGCAGGCACCACAGTTGTGACACAGGTTGGCCAGGTAGTGGATGTCGGCCTTGTTGAAGTCCAGCCGCCGGGTCATTGCCGGGAACACCGCGCAAAAGCCCTCGCAATAACGGCAGGCATTACAGATGCGCATCTGCCGGTCGACTTCGCTTTCGTCCACATTCAGCACGGCGATCAGTTCGCCGTGGCCCTTGCTGGGCTCGACCAGCCGCGGTTCAAGCAGTTGCGCAGTCATGGGTAAACTCGCTGGAAGGATGGTGATAGCCGAGCGCTGCCGCCGCCTGGGTGCCGGCAATCCGGCCGAAAGCGGTGCCGATGGACATGCCGACGCCGGCGGTGTAGCCCTTGCCCAACACGTTGCCGGCCATCATTTCACCGGCAACGAACAGGTTCGGGCTGGGCTTGCCGGCAAAGTGCACGGCGGCGGTGTGATCGGTGCGCAGGCCCAGGTAGGTAAAGGTCACGCCGGGGCGCAACGGGTAGCCGTAGAAAGGTGGGGTATCCAGCGGGCGCGCCCAATGGCTCTTGACCGGTTGCACGCCTTGGGTATGGCAGTCATCAAGCCGAGTGTGGTCAAACGTGCCGACCTGGCAGGCCGCGTTGTAGGCCTGCACGGTGGCGACGAATTCGCCTTCGGGCAGGCCGAGCTGCTGTGCCAGTTCGCCGAGGGTATTGGCCTTGGTGCCGGCAAACACCGGCGGCATGAAACGCCCGAGCGCCTTTTGGTCAATGATCGAAAAGCCTACCTGCCCTGGCTGCTGGGCGACCAGACGGCCCCAGATGGCATAGCGCTTGGGCCAGAAATCTTCGCCCTCGTCGTAGAAGCGCTGGCCGCTACGGTTGACCACCACGCCGAGCGATACGCAGTCGATACGGGTGCAGATGCCGCCGTCATACAGCGGAGCACGCGCGTCGATGGCAACCATGTGCGCCTGGGTCGGATCGCCGATGGTGTCGGCGCCCTGCTCCATCAAGCCACGCAGCAGCACGCCGGTGTTGAAGCGTGTGCCACGGATCAGAAAATTGTCTGCAGTCCACTCGCCACGTTCGTTCTGGCCCCAGGCCTCGCGCAGCCATTCACGATTGGACTCAAAGCCGCCGGCGGCGAGCACACAGGCCCGCGCCTCGATACGTTCGGCGGGCAGGTCGCGACCATCGACGTGCCGTGGGCCGATATGGGCGGCCACAAAACGATCACCGTCAAGCTCGATGTGGCTGACCGGTGCGTTATAGCGAACGCCTACGCCGAGCTGCTCGGCGCTGCGGAAATAGGCATTGACCAGCGCCTTGCCGCCCCCCATGAAAAAGGCGTTGGTGCGCGCGGTATGCAGGGCACCGGACAACGACGGCTGAAAGTGCACGCCATGGCTGCGCATCCAGTCGCGGCAAGTCGCCGAAGCTCTGATAACCAAGCGCGCCAGCTTTTCATCGGTCATGCCGCCGGTGACCTTGAGCAGGTCCTGCCAGAATTCTTCTTCCGGGTAGCTCTCGACCAGCACATCCTGCGGCGCATCGTGCATGCACCTGAGGTTGCGCGTGTGCTGCGAGTTGCCACCGCGCCATTCACGCGGCGCGGCTTCCAGCAACAGCACGCTGGCACCGGCCTCGCGCGCCATCAGCGCAGCGCACAGGGCTGCGTTGCCGCCCCCTATGACGAGCACATCAATCATATCGCCTCCTGTTCAGCGAGGAGACGGGCGTTCGGTTGCTCCTCGCGATGGCGGCGACTTTAGAGCGCTGCCCAGGACGGCGAAACGGGCTGTCGGCACAGGGGCCTACAGTTTTGTTAAAGGGTCAGGTCGAGAGCATCCGTGCACCGGGCCAACGGCCTTGCTCGACCAGCTCACGCGCCACGTCGAACAGCACGATGCGCGTGGCCAGTGCCGCCGGTGACAGTTCGTCTTCGGCCAGGCTCACCATCACATTGCGCCGCTCGGCGTCGCCATCGCTGATCTCGAACACCTTCAGCCCCGCCTGCAGCGATCGCGCTACCGTGGCGCCTGGCTGAATGGATGCGGCGTGGCCGGCACACACCGCATCCATCAACAACGACAGGCCGTCGATCTCCATGACGATGTCAGGCTCATGCCCCACCCGCTCGAAGGCTGAACGCAGCGTCGTGCGCAAACCGTGCTGGGCGCTGGGCAACACCAGCGGCAGGTCCTTGAGCTGTGCCAGGCTAAGGCTATCGCCCCACTCCGCCCGCACCAGCGCCGTTGGCACCAACGCAAACAAGCGCTCTTGCAGCAGCGGTCGCAGGCTCAAACGCGGCCCCACATCGGCCTGGAACAGTACCGCCAGGTCCAGATGGCGCGCGTTGAGCTGGTTGACCAGATAACCCGAAAGCATCTCAACCAGATGCAGGCGCACGTCTGGATAACGCTCGCGCATGCGCGCAATCAGCGGCAGGCCAAGGATCGATGCTGTTGTGGGCGCCAGGCCAACGCTGGCATAGCCGCTCATGCGCCCGCTCTGCGCGGCCAGCACAGCGTGCTCGGCCTGACGCAGTGTCAGCCGGGCATGGTGCTGGAACGCCAACCCGGCCGCGGTAGGCGCCACGCCGGTGCTGGTGCGGGTCAACAGCCGCGTGCACAGCTCACCTTCGAGCTTGGACAGCTGCTGGCTCAACGCCGAAGCGCCAACCCCCAGCTCAAGGGCGGCGCGGCCGAGGCTGCCGTGTTCAAGTACACCGAGGTAGTAGCGTAATTGGCGCAGTTCCATGGAGACCTCGGGCGATGGTGGGCGGCTACCCTATACTCAAAGCTTTGCACAACTCAATGGCTGACTCGACGGTGATGTTGCAACCTGCTGGGCCGCACATCGGCACTTTCCCAGCGCGTTGGGATCGAAGATTGCAGACAAACCATTCGACTGTTTCCAGGAGGTGCCTGATGATCCTACGCAACACTTTGCTGCTGTCATGCCTGGCTTTGGCGCTGGCCGGCTGCGCAAGCTCCAGCGACAACCAGAAACCGCCGGCAACCATGCAGGTCGACCTGCAGCGTTACCAAGGCACCTGGTATGAAGTCGCCCGCCTGCCGATGTTCTTCCAGCGCAACTGCGTGCAGTCAGAAGCGCGATATGGCCTGCGCGCCGACGGCCTGATCGACGTCACCAATCGCTGCCGTGAAGAAGACGGCAAATGGAACGAAGTCCACGGCACCGCCGAACCACAGGTGCCTGGCAAGACAGACAAGCTCTGGGTCAAGTTCGACAACTGGTTCAGCAAGCTCCTGCCCGGCTTGACCAAGGGCGAGTACTGGGTGCTGTACCACGATCAGGATTACCAGGTTGCACTGGTCGGCCACCCGAACCGCGAGTACCTGTGGCTGCTGTCGCGCACGCCGACTATCAGCAGTGAAACGCGTGAGAAATTGCTGACTACGGCGCGTGAGCAAGGGTATGACGTGAGTGAGTTGGTGTGGCGTAAGGCGGATTAAGGGAGATGGGCTGGAAGGGGCTGGCTTTCGCGAGCCCTTCCGGCCTATGTACTTATATATTCTCCAACTTTATTATTGCAGCAACTATCGCTATCCAGACACACCCAATAATCGTCAGCCACGTAGACGCCAGCATCATCTTCTTCAACCTGACCGGAAACGCCTGCAACTCTTCAATGCTCAGTAAACCCCTTCGACGGTGCGGACCTGGTAGAAGCAATAGACCGCATATGTTGGAAACAAGCATCCATCGAGAATGCGCACTTGAAAAATCCGTGCAGTTCTTTTGTCGCTCAAGCCACGGACTGCTTTTGATGGCAGACAACGCGACAAAGAAGTCTCGACTGCAGGCAATATAAAAGCTTAACACCAAGCCTGACAGAACAATCAGTATGGGGCACGCCAATATAACGATGCGGAACGCTGGCGACCAACTACTGAATTCAACCACCCAAATACCCCTCACATTCTCCAATCTCAGTAACTCTCTGACACTCTCAGGCTTGCTTGCAATTTCATGAATGCAATTCCCACGCACTTTTACTCACCCAGATGACATTTTCTTAACAAAGTAAAGTAGCATCATCCAAAAAAACCCAACATACAGACACACTGTTGAAATACGTAGGCGCATGCGTAAGTTTCGCGGAATACAATTTAGATCCTCCGCGACAATCCGCCCCCCAAATCAGGAGGCGCTTATACGTTAACAACGCAGAAAACCCTGCAATAAAAAACCATTATCTTTCAAAGTTGAGTTATCTTTCCTGGCTACAGATGCCAATCGCCTATTGCCGGAGACGATTCGTTCCATATCCTCCAAATCGCGCCCTAACATCATCAAGAATCGGAGTGCTAGCCCCACACACATTAAGATCATAGGCACGAGGTAGAGCAGCAGCTTCACTTCGGTCGGCCAAGCACTGACCAGAGCGATCATTAATGTATAAGCTCACAGAAGCATTCACCAATGCCCTCGCCTGCTCCACCGCCCTCTGGTCCCGGCTTTCTTGACTCAGGGCCATTCACTCGGCCAACGCTGGCGACCTCACCACTCATAAATGGCCTTAGCAACGTACAGGAGTGCAGCCCATGCAATACCCAAGCAGTAGCACCCACCTCCAACTCGAAGCCGAAGACGTAAGCTGGGAGGTATAGCATGCAAGTCCTCAGGCACTATCTTGCCGCGTCGAATATAGAGATGATGGCAATCCGTCAATGAGGAAAAGTTAGTCACAAACCACCACTTATCTCGCAACGTGCGAACAGCCCCAGCAATTAAAATCCTCAAGCGCGGATTGGCAGATACTATTTCTCGCATGACGTCAATATCACCACTCATCATGATATAGACCCACATGACCATACCAACACCTATGAAAACAAATGGCATTGCGTAGATGAATACACCGAGCCCGCCCAGCAATCCCTCAAGATAATTGAGCATAATCCGCCCCTAGTACCGCTCGCTCAGAAACTACGTGACATCCGAACATAGCTCACCTGGAGCACTCCGATAATTAAAATAGCGAAGTAGCAACCTTATCGCCCTTCATTCGCACCAATGGAAGTAGATGCGAATGCAACTAACCCAAAGAGGAATGATCATCAGTCTCACTCAGCACCTGGACCAGAACATCACTCATGCAGCTTATAAAGCCCAAGAATACTCAACAACACCAAGATCGCGCCTAACATCATGGCATCCGCTAGGACAACTCGTAACCTTAAGGATCTTGGGAAATTAACATACTCGCTCGCATCAAGCTCACCACGCTTTATATGAATACGTGACATAGCCAAAACTCCGCTAATAGTGCCGAGCAGTATCCATCGGGAGAAAAGTGTTTTTTCACCCCATATCCGTCTTTGCATCTCGAGCCAAACACTGCTCTGAAGAGCTGACATCATGCGATCAAGGTCACGCCCCCAGGCAGTCCAGGCGTTTATTAACATGCCCAAGATCATAACCGTCAGCGGACCGAAGATCATCAACATCTGCCAAACTACCGGCCATGACCGAGGACTCGGGATCATGGCGCAGTCAACTCATAAATAACTGTACCTGCTCCTTCCCCTGCGCCACTTCCAAGCGCCCCCCCTGCCAATGAGCCACCCACGACTAAAGCGACACCGTACGCGATACGCCCACAGGCACCAAAGCTAGATACGCATCCTTGCAAACTTCCAGCGCTTTGTTGGGCCAGGAGTGCTAGCAGTGTCTGACAGATAATACCCCCACCATAGTCGAACAGGACGCATACGCCTACAGGGAGCGGAAGTACTTTCAGCTGGATACGCGAAGCTGCTCTCGTTAACAAAAAAACGACCAAGCGAGCACTTACAACTTACCCATTTTGATGAATGCAGCGACAACAATCATCCCTATAAAACCAACAAACGTAAGCCATACGGACGCCACCATCCTTTTCTTCAGTCCGTTCGGGAACGCCTTTAACCCCTCAACACTTAACATCCCTCTTCTAATCTGTGGCCCTGGCACGATAAGCAATCCGCATACACCGCACACAATGATCCAACGTGATTTCAAGCTCAAGCTCTTCATGTACCGCTTCTGACCTTCAATCCAGGCAGTGCTACTGAGGGCGGCTACGACCACAAAGAACTCACGCGTGCAGGCTATGTAAAAGCTTAACGCCACACCTGACATACCTATCACTACCGGGGTCAACACCACACTGATACGCAGCATAAATGGCCAACTATCGAACTCAATCATAATACTGGCCATACATCATCTCACCTACTTTTTCTCCCGCAATTCCACCTACCATTCCACCTGCCAACGAACCAGCCCCTACGAGGACGAGCCCACACACCGGCACCCCGACACCCGCAGATACAACAGAGAACACACCGCAGACCGCTAAGGCAACGGACGTACCCAAATTCGCGCCTACTGCACCTCCAGCAATTCCTCCCGTAAAATTCCCCACCTCCGTCAATCTGATTTTTTTGCACTCCGCTGTTTCACCAAAACGACATACTTCTTGAACATTTAGGTAAGAAGCCCCACCCCCTATAGCAGTACCGACAGCCCCACCATGCTGTAAATACTTCGCCACTTTCGCGACCTCATCCAAATGCGTGGCATACCCCGGGATCTGCCCCGCCCCACCGGCTTTTGACCAATGATGAACCAGGCTTTTGGTAGATATTTTCAGATCACGGCGAAGACGCTCGTACGGGCCGAGATTCAGACGCTTGTTCAAAAACGCCGCTTTCAACTGTCCATCCAGTTGCCTGAGCAACTTCTGTCGACTAGCAAAAAACTCCGGGCTA